>JALFRV010000114.1 GCA_022778905.1 Prevotella sp.
CGCGCTGCATCTATCCTGACGACGGTTCGTCCGGATGGACCATCCGCCACAACTTCATCAACAGCCTGCGCCAGATGTGGCTTCACATCGACTCGGACCGCGACTATGAGATCACCGTCGACGACAACCACGTCAAGGACAACTATCTCAAGAACAGCGGACTCGGCGTAGAGGTGACCCGCACACACGTCTACCGCAACGTGCCCTTCGCCCCCGAGGCGCTCGCCATCGAGCAGGCCGCCGGCCTCGAACCGGCCTTCCGCGACATCGTGCCGCAGCAGGAACCGGAGCCGACCACCATCTATATCGAGATGAGTCCTAAGAAGATCCAGTGACGGAGAGGGTGAACGGATCACGATGGACGTGACGGTCGCGTGGCCGGATTAGGTTCCCGGGCCATCAGGATTGCATGTCTGCCGTGATCTGTTGATTGATCCGGGTGGTGAATCTCACCGGATCCTCGATGTAGGGATATTGGTTCGTTGCCTCGCCTGTGCTCACGATGACCGTCCCGTAATTGAGGATGCGGCCGAGAAGGCCTTGTCTCACACGCACGCTCTCGCATTTCCGGAGGATCAGATCATGCGAGTCGCGCTGGATGATGCCCGTCTTGGCGATCAGACGCCTGTCGGTCAGCACATACTGTCGGCCGCCGTAGGCCTTGATGGCTGTCCATGCGGCGGCGAGAAAGAGGACGAGGGCGATGGCGAACTGGGCGGCCAGCGTGAAGCCTTCGCCCGGTATGATGAAGACAGCCAATGCCGACAAGATCAGCAGAGCCGGCAACCAGTAGATGATGGCGTGCAGTTTGGCGCGGTAGATGATGCGCTCTCCGTCCATCAGACTTTGTTCGATGTATCCCATTTTTGTGCGTTTTTGAGTTTTGAAGTTAAACAGTTGGGGGAGTTGAAGACGTTTCAGGAGCTGCGGGAGTGCAGGTGTTTGAGAAGTTGAAGGAGTTTCTGGAATGCAGGGAGTGCAGGCATTCGTTTCGAAGCAAATGTCTGCACTCCTGCAACTCCTGCAACTTCTGCACTCCTAAAACTCAAAAACGGATCAACTCCCGCCAGCTCTGGAACCAACAAACTGTCACTTCCTTCTGCCCGAAGATTTCTTCCGGCGTCCGGAGGAGCGGTCTGCATGCTGTCTGCCGTTGTTCTGCGACGCGGCCGAATGATTGTTCTGGTTCGGCTGCTGCTGTCTTCCGGCGATGGTGAAGTCGAGCTGTTTCTTTTCGAGATTGGCTTTCGCGACCTGGATGCGGATAGGATCGCCGAGCGAATAGATGCTGTGACGGCGGCGCCCGACTAATCTGAAGTTGCGCTCATCGAAGTCATAGTAGTCGTCATCAAGGTCACGCATGGGCACCATACCTTCGCAATGGTTCTCGTCGATCTCACAATAGATCCCG
The DNA here is from genome assembly GCA_022778905.1 of Prevotella sp. GTDB lineage: Bacteria > Bacteroidota > Bacteroidia > Bacteroidales > Bacteroidaceae > Prevotella. Next base: position 1,412 of record JALFRV010000114.1, read on the forward strand.
TAAGAGGTGATGCCACTGATGTGCGCATCATAGGTCTCGCCCACGTGCTCGCCCATATACTCGACCATCTTGTATTTGATCGAGTCGCGTTCTGCGTTCTGTGCCACCTGCTCCATGTTGGAACTGTGCTCGCAGAGTTCCTCATAGTGCTTCTCATTGGCTGACCGTCCTCCCTGCTGATAGCGTGTGAGGAGCCGGTGGACCAATGTGTCGGGATAGCGGCGGATGGGAGATGTGAAGTGCGTATAATAGTCGAAGGCCAGTCCGAAGTGTCCTATGTTATGCACCGAATAGTGTGCCTTCATCATCGCCCGCAGTGCTACGGTCTGGATGAGTTTCTGTTCCGGCCGTCCCTCGCTGTCGTCCATGAGCTTGTTGATGCTGCGTGCCATGGCGCTGCGTGTGCCGTCCGTCTTCACTTTATAACCGAAGCGGACGATGTACTCGCGCAAAGTCTCCATCTTCTGTGGGTCTGGATTGTCGTGGATACGATAGGGGAGCACCTTGGCCTTGCGTCCTTTGGGCACTCGGCCTACGCTTTCGGCGACCGTGCGGTTGGCCAGCAGCATGAACTCCTCGATCATCTTGTTGGCGTCCTTTGATCGTTTGAAGTAGCAGCGGATGGGCTTTCCCTTCTCGTCGACGTCGAAATGAAGTTCCTCTGAGTCAAATTTGACGGATCCGTTTGCGAACCGTTGCTCGCGCAGTTTTTTGGCCAAGCGGTCAAGCATGATGAGTCTGTCGGCGTATTGTCCCTTGTATCCGCCTTTCGGAGCGGGCGGGGCGGGCTGCCCCGTACCGTCTTTGACGCCGTTGTCCTCGAGCAGTTGCTGCACCTCTTCATAGGCATAGCGGCGGTCGGAGCGTATGATGGTGTGCACGATGCGGTATTTCTGGACCTGCGCTTCATCGTCGAGGTTGAAGATGACGCTGTAACAGAGCTTGTCTTCGTCGGGCCGAAGGGAGCAGACAAAATTGCTGAGGCGCTCCGGAAGCATCGGTATGGTGCGGTCGACAAGATAGACTGAGGTCGCTCTTTTCTGTGCCTCGCGGTCGATGATGTCACCTTCCCTGACGTAATGGGATACATCCGCAATGTGGACTCCAACCTCCCAGAGTCCCTTGTCGAGCTTTTTGATGCTCAAGGCGTCGTCAAAGTCCTTCGCATCCTTGGGGTCTACGGTACAGGTCCATGTGCTTCGGAAGTCCTCGCGCTCCGCTTCGTCCTGCGGGGTGATCTCGCCTGTGATGGCTTCGGCTGCCTTCTCGACGGCCTTCGGGTAGCGATAGGGGAGTCCGTATTGGGCGAGGATGGTGTTCATCTCTACGTCGTTGTCGCCCGTCTGGCCCAATACGTCGATCACTTCTCCGATCAGATTCTTGTGCTCGGCATCCGGCCACTGGAGGATCCTGACCACTGCCTTATCGTCGGTCTTGCCGCCTTTGAGGCGCTTCTTGGGAATGAGGATGTCGTGGACGAATATGCTGTCGGGCGTGATGAGGAACGCCATGTCCTTCTCCACGCGCAGCCGGCCGACAAAGGTGTCCTTGGCGCGGCTGAGAATCTCGATGACTTGAGCTTCCTTAATATGCTTCTGGCGGCGCGCCATGAATGAAACGCGGACGCGATCGCCCGTCAATGCCGACATCGAATTGCGTTCCGAGACGAAGATGGGATTGCTCCCGCCGGTGGGGATGAACGAGTTCTTGCCGTTGGACTTGCGCACGAAGGTTCCCTCCTGCACCTGTCCGGTCTCGTTGAGCTGGTATGCGTTGTCCGAAACCTTGGTCAGCGTGTCGTCCCAGGCCATCTCCTCCATGATGCTGATGGCCAGCATCTTGAGCGGATGCGTATCTAAATGCAGTGTGCGGAATATCTCCTTGAACGTGAATGACTGTCCCGGCTGGGTGCGGAAGAGTCCTTCCAGCATGTCGGCAAGCTGTTTCTTTGACAGGCGCTTGCCTCCTTTTTTCTCTTTTCCCATTGTGTTTGACTTATATGTTGCGTAGGCAAATTAACGAAATAAATCCCATATTCTGCACTTTCTTTACGATTATTTTACAATAAAATGCGAACTGTCCGCCCGCGGGGTGCATGCAGGGCCTTGCACAGCGCAGTCATGCGGGTCGTCCGAAGCAGTCATGCGGGTTGCCCAAAGCTATCATATGGAGCGCCGAAAGGATGGCTCCGGCCGGGGCGGAGGAGGCTTCCGGGGGACGGACATTTCGGCTGCGGCGCGACGAAAAACCTGAAATAATTTTGTAATATGCTTGATTTCAAGTAACTTTGCGCCTAAATAGGAAGTCGTATGAATATACTCATCACGGGTGCGAGTGGCTTTATCGGCAGCTTTTTGGTCGAAGAAGCACTGAACAGAGGTATGGAGACGTGGGCTGCCGTGCGCGGTACGAGCTCGCGGGCGTATCTCCGTGACGCGCGCATCCATTTCATTGAGCTGGACTTTTCGTCGAAAGAGCGGCTTGTCGAGCAGCTCTCCGGCCACGCCTTCGACTATGTGATCCATGCGGCGGGGGTGACCAAGAGCCTGCATGAGGCCGACTTTCGCCGCATCAATACGGAGGGGACGAAGCACTTGGTGGAAGCGCTGCTGGAACTGAAGATGCCGGTCAGGCGCTTCATCTATCTGAGTTCGCTGAGCGTCTTCGGCCCCGTGAGCGAGCAACAGCCCTACCGCGAGATCAGCGAAGATGACGTGCCGAAGCCGAACACGGCCTACGGGCGCAGCAAACTCGAGGCTGAACGCTATCTCGAAAGCATCGGCAACGACTTCCACTATGTCATCCTGCGCCCCACGGGAGTCTACGGTCCGCGCGAGAAGGACTACTACATGATGGCGCGGAGCATCCGCCGCCACCTTGATTTTGCCGTCGGTTACCGGCGTCAGGACATCACCTTTGTCTACGTGAAGGATGTCGTGCAGGCGGCATTCCTCGCCTTCGACCATGGCATGGACGGCCGTTGCTACTTCCTTTCCGACGGTCATGTCTACCAGTCGACCACCTTCAGCGACCTCATCCGTGAGCAGTTAGGGCGTCCGTGGTGCCTCCGCGTGCGTGTTCCGGAATGGGTCCTGCGCGTCGTGACCTTCTTCGGGGAGCGCGTGGGACAGATGACCGGCCGGGTGACGGCATTGAACAACGACAAGTATAACATTCTCAGGCAGCGCAATTGGCGTTGCAATATCGAGCCCGCCCTCGACGAGCTGGGCTATCATCCGCATTATGACCTCAGGCGGGGAGTCCGTGAAACCGTCGCCTGGTATAAGGAGAATGGCTGGCTATAGGCATACGCTCATGAAAGACAGGACATTCTCAACGAAAGCGTTTATACAGGATCTCTTCCGCATCGAGCAGCATCCGCGGCGCGGTCTGCTGCCTGCCGAGTGGGTGGTCATTATCTATCTGACGGCCACACTCCTCGTGACGCTCTTCGCCTACACCCGTCTGAGCAATCCTGACGGCATGATCCGGGGACGCATGAGCATCCTTGCCGTGCTCGGCGCGTTGTGGACGGTCTATCAGCTCGTGCCCTGCCGCTTCACTGAAATGCTGCGCACGCTGGCCCAGATGGCCCTTCTCGGCTGGTGGTATCCCGATACTTACCATCTCAACGGGCTGCTTCCCAACCTCGATCCGCTCTTTGCGCGCATGGAGCAGACGGTCTTCGGCTTCCAGCCCGCGCTGCTCTTCGCCCGCACTTTCCCGCAGACAATCGTCAGTGAGGCCATGTGCATGGGCTACGCATTCTACTTTCTCTTCATCACGGAGGTGTTCCTTTTCTATTTCATGTGCCGTTACCGGGAGTTCGAGCGTGGCGTGTTCATCATCATGGCATCGTTCTTTTCCTATTATCTGATATTCGACCTGGTGCCTGTCACGGGTCCTATGTTCTATTTCAAGGCCGTGGGTGTGGGCACCATCGCACATGGGATCTTCCCCGAGGTGGGCGATTACTTCCTCACGCACACCGACTTCCTGCCCACGCCGGGCAACCCCAGCGGGTTCTTCTATCATATGGTGGCCGACGTGCACACGGCCGGCGAGCGCCCGACGGCAGCCTTTCCCAGTTCGCACGTGGGCATTGCCACGGTCTGCCTGATGCTTATCTGGCGTTCCCGCAACCGCCTCCTGCTGTGGCTGTCGATACCTTTCTACATCCTGCTCTGCCTCTCCACGGTCTACATCATGGCCCACTATGCCATCGATGCCGTCGCGGGACTCGTCACGGGCATCGCATTCTACTTCCTCTTCTTGGCCATCTCGAAAAAAATGACTACCTTTGCACCCCCTCAGAAACATAGGAGAAAATGAAGAAACTATATATTGAGACCTACGGATGCCAGATGAACGTGGCCGACTCCGAGGTCGTGGCTTCCGTGATGAAGATGGCCGGCTACGAGCTGAGTGACAGCGACGCCGACGCCGATGCCGTGTTCCTCAACACCTGCAGCGTGCGCGAGAATGCCGAAAACCGCATCTACCACAGGCTCGAAGCACTCCATGCCGTGCAGCGGAAGAATGCTGCCGCGGCTGCAGACGGACCGTCACTCCGACCCATCATCGGTGTCCTCGGCTGCATGGCCGAGCGTGTGCGCGACGATCTCATACAGAATCACCACGCCAACCTTGTCTGCGGGCCGGACAGCTACATGAATCTGCCCGATATGATCGCGCAGTGCGAGACCGGCAGCAATGCCATCAACATCGAGCTTTCCACCACCGAAACCTATAGGGAGGTCATCCCGCAGCGCATCGGACTGACCCACGTGAGCGGCTTCGTCAGCATCATGAGAGGCTGCAACAACTTCTGTCACTACTGCATCGTGCCCTACACGCGGGGCCGCGAGCGCAGCCGCGACGTCGCGTCGATACTCGCCGAGGTCAACGACCTGCACGAGCGCGGCTTCCGCGAGGTCACCCTGCTCGGCCAGAACGTCAACTCCTACGGTCTGCTGCCCAACGGGCGGCGCCCCGAGGGCGGCACCTCGTTTGCCGAACTGCTGCGCTTGGTGGCCCGGAAGGTGCCCGACATGCGCGTCCGTTTCACCACCAGCAACCCCGAAGACATGACCGATGACATCCTCTATGCCATCGCCGACGAGCCCAATCTCTGCCATCACATCCATTTTCCGGCGCAGAGCGGATCCGACAAGATACTCCGTTTGATGAACCGGAAGTACACCCGCGGACAGTATCTTGACAAGATCGCCGCCATCCGCCGCATCATCCCCGACTGCGGCATCACCACCGACCTCTTCGTGGGTTATCACGACGAGACCGAGGAAGACCATCAGCTGACACTCTCGCTCATGCGTGAGGTTGCCTTTGACAGCGCCTTCATGTTCAAGTACAGTGAGCGCCCGGGCACCTATGCGGCAGCCCATCTGCCCGACAACGTGCCCGAAGAGGAGAAGATACGCCGGCTGAACGAGCTGATCCACCTGCAGACGGAGATCAGTGCCGGGCAGAATCGCAAGGACGAAGGCCACGTCTTCCCCGTCCTCATCGAAGGATTCAGCAAGCGGAGCCGTGACCAGCTCTTGGGACGGACACCGCAGAACAAGGCCGTAGTGATCGACCGCGGCGGCCTGCACATCGGTCAGACGGTGCAGGTGCGCATCACCCGCTCCACCTCCGCCACGCTCTTCGGGGAGGTTGTGGGCGTATAGGCGTTTCGGGAGTGAAGGAGCTCGGGGAGGTAAAGGAGTCCAGGGCGTTTCGGGAGTAAAGGAGTTCAGAGGGATTTTGCATGTTTCTGAAATCCCTCAATGAGCTGCAGGGGCGGGCCTTGTGCCCGTCCGCAGGAGCCACCCCCGTCCCCTCCGGTGGGAAGGGAGGTGGTCCATGACAAAGAGAAATCCGATATTGTGCATCTTCCTCCCCGTCGCGAGGGTCGGGGTGAGCCCTTTGCGGACGGATACGCGGATCCGCCCCTACGGGCACCTTTGTCTTTTCCAATGGGCGGGAAGGCTTCTCCGGCATGCCGTTTCAGCCATGCGGGCAGGGGACGCAACACGTGCTTCGTATCCGTTTGATAATCAAGGCGTTGGCAGAGCTATGCTTTCGGCCGCCAAGAGCATAGCTTTGGGCGCCCGAAAGCATAGCTCTTGGCGCCCGAAAGCATAGCTCTGCGGAAGGCGGAGGATAACTGTCGTTCCGGCAGACGATTTGAGCGCAGGGTGCATTCGTTTTCAGTGGCGCCGGCGAAAAAAATATTCCGATGTCTTGGATTATAGAATTTATTGCTTTATCTTTGCAGCATTATGAAAGAATTCCTGCAGGTTCTGAGGCGCTTCGTGCCGCCCTATAAGAAGTATCTGATCTATTCGGTGCTGTTTAACATCCTTGCCGGGCTGTTGAACATTTTCTCCTTCATGGGCATCATTCCTATTCTTCAGATTCTGTTCAAGACAGAAGGCCACGCCACGGCGACCCATCTGATGGAGTGGGACTGGTCTGACTTCAAGCAAGTCTTGTCCAACAACGCCGACTATTACGTGCGCGAGATCATCGCCACGACCAATCCGACCACCACGCTCCTCATCATCGGGCTTGTCGTCACGGTGCTCACGTTCCTCAAGACGGGTGCCTACTTTCTCTCGTCGGCCACGATCGTGCCCGTCAGATCAGGCGTAGTGCGCGACATACGCAACCTCTTGTACGAGAAGATCACCAGTCTGCACCTCGGATTCTTCTCGGAGGAGCGCAAAGGGGATATCATCGCGCGCATGAGCGGTGACGTGCAGGAGATCGAGAACTCCATCATGTCCGTACTGGACCTGCTCATCAAGAATCCCATCCTCATCCTCATCTATTTCTCTACGCTTGTTTTCATCTCTTGGAAGCTGACCCTCTTCACCCTCTTGTTTGTCCCCCTCTTCGGCTGGTTCATGGGTTTCGTGGGCCGGAAGCTGAAGGCCAACAGCATCAAGGCACAGTCGTTGTGGAGCGACACGATGAGTCAGGTGGAGGAAACCTTAGGCGGACTGCGCATCGTGAAAGCCTTCAGCGCCGAGGAGAAGATGAACCGCCGCTTCGCGCGCATCAACTCCCAGTATCGCGATGACCTCATGCGCGTCCAGATCCGGCAGCAGGCGGCCCATCCGATGAGCGAGTTTCTCGGTACGTTGATGATCGTCATCGTGCTCTGGTTCGGCGGTATCATGGTGCTGCGAAGCCATGCGCTCAGCGGTCCGATGTTCATTTACTATCTCGTAATCCTCTACTCGATCATCAATCCGCTGAAGGAAGTGTCCAAAGCCGGCTACAATATCCCCAAGGGACTGGCCTCCATGGAGCGCATCGACAAGATTCTGCTGGCTGAGGAAGAGATCCTCGAAAGCCCCGAACCGGTCCACATCAAGGGCTTCGGGCATGAGATCGAGTTCCGGCACGTCTCGTTCCGCTACGACCAGACATGGGTCTTGCGCGACATCAATCTTGTCATCCCGAAGGGAAAGACCGTGGCTCTCGTCGGCCAAAGCGGTTCGGGCAAGTCGACCTTGGTAGATCTGATACCCCGGTATTATGACGTTCAGGAGGGCGAAGTGCTCATCGACGGGATCAATGTGAAAGATCTCGGACTGCATGACCTGCGCCAACTCATCGGCAATGTCAATCAGGAGGCCATCCTCTTCAATGATTCCTTCTACAACAACATCACCTTCGGCGTGAGCAATTCAACCCGCGAGGAGGTCGAGCAGGCAGCACGGATCGCCAATGCCTATGACTTCATCACGGAGTCGGAGCACGGATTCGACACCAACATCGGCGATCGGGGAGGCCGACTGAGCGGCGGACAGCGCCAGAGAGTCAGCATCGCGCGCGCCATCCTGAAGAATCCGCCCATCCTGATCCTTGACGAAGCGACCTCCGCACTCGACACCGAGAGCGAGCGGCTGGTGCAGGACGCGCTCGAACATCTCATGAAGACACGCACCACCGTGGCCGTGGCCCATCGTCTCTCCACCATCCGGAATGCCGATGAGATATGTGTCATCCATGAGGGAGCGATCGTTGAGCGGGGCACCCATGACCAGCTGCTCGCCCAGAACGGCTACTACAAGAAGCTGCATGACATGCAATCCATTTAAGTGAAGGCGTATGCGGAAAAACAGGATAGGCATTCTCCACACCGTGCTGGGCCCGGCAGCGGCACTCGTCATCAACCTCCTGACGGCGTTCGTGGCCTACACGCTGGCCCGGCTTGTCTACTTGGCCGTCAACTACGACTATTTCTCCGTCGACCTCACCTTTGCCCATGCCTGCAGGCTGATGGCAGGCGGACTGGTCTTCGACCGCACGGCGATCGTCTATACCAATGCGCTCTACATCGTGATGATGCTCTTTCCGCTCTGGATCAAGGAAAACCGCACCTGGCAGAAAGCCTGCCGGTGGGTCTTTGTCATTGTCAACGGACTGGCATTCGTCATCAATCTCGCCGACGCCGTATACTTCCCCTACACGATGAGGCGCACGACGACGAGCGTGTTCCAGGAATTCGGCAACGAGAACAACCTCGGCGGCATCGTCCTCACGGAGCTGTGGCACCACTGGTACTTGGTTCTTGTGGCGGCGGCCGTCATCTATGGCATGTGGAAAGTCTACGTGTCGCCCCATAACCTCGCGTCTTTCTATGTCACGCGGCGCGACCGCATGCGCCACGCAGCCGTCATGCTCGGCGCCCTGATCATCGCTGTGCCGCTCGCAGTAGGCGGTGCGCGGGGCGGACTTGGCACAGGCATACGCCCCATAACGATCAACAACGCCAACCAGTATGTTGACCGGCCGGTCGAATGTGCCCTTGTACTCAACACCCCATTTGCCCTCATCCGCACCATCGGCAAGAGTGTCTTCGCCGTGCCGGCCTACTATGCCGACGCCAAAAGCATGGAGCGCGTCTTCGATCCCATCCACAGACCGCGGCCGCAGGCACCCTTCCGCCGCAAGAACGTGGTCATCCTGATCGTCGAGAGCTTCGGCCGGGAATATATAGGTGCCTTCAACCGAGACTTGGAAGGCGGCCGCTACCGGGGCTTCACGCCACATGTCGACCGGCTGATCAGCAAGAGCGTCGTCTACAGATATTCGTTCTGCAACGGCCGGAAGAGCATCGACGGCATGCCGTCCGTACTCTGCGGCATCCCCATGTTCGTCGAGCCGTTTGTCCTCACGCCTGCTTCGATGAACACATACGTCAGTCTGGCAGGCCTGCTTGATAAGGAAGGATACGAGACTTCATTCTTCCACGGTGCCAACCGCGGATCCATGGGCTTCATGGCTTTTGCCAACAAGACCGGCTTCAGCCACTACTACGGCCGGCAGGACTATGCCGAAGACCCGCGATTCGGCGGCGACGACGACTTTGACGGACACTGGGGCATCTGGGATGAGCCCTTCATGCAGTACTGGTGCACACGTATCGGCGAGATGCGGCAGCCCTTCATGACCGCCCTTTTCACCGTCTCGTCCCACCATCCGTTCCAGATCCCGCCTCAATATCGCGACTCTTTCCCCGAGGGAAGGCTCCCCATCCACAAGTGCATCCGCTATACGGACATGGCGATCGGCCGCTTCTTCGAGCGCGCAAGCCGTCAGCCCTGGTTCAAGAATACCATTTTCGTGCTGACAAGCGACCACACCAACCAGACCAACCATCCCGAATACGAGACCGACTTGGGCGGTTTCTCTGCGCCGGTGATCATCTATGATCCGAGCGGAGAACTCCGGCCGGGCATGCGCAACGCCATCGCCCAGCAGACGGACATCATGCCCACCGTGCTCAGCTACCTCCACTACGGCAAGCCCTATCTTGCTTTCGGCTGCGACCTGCTCACCACTCCGCCCGCCGAAACCTACGCGATCAACTACCTCAACGGCATTTATCAATATGTCAAATATGGCTACGTGCTCCAGTTCGACGGCCAGCGCACCCGCGCCGTCTATGCCCTTACCGACCGACTGATGCGGCACAACCTTGCCGGACGGGTGAAGGTACAGTCGAGAATGGAGCAGGAGGTCAAGGCGGTCATACAACAATACATGGACAGAATGGTCCATGACCGGTTGCTCCCCGAAAG
>JALFRV010000130.1 GCA_022778905.1 Prevotella sp.
ATATTACACCTAAATCCATAACCTACTCCTTGTTGTCAACAGAGACCTCATCCAGCAGTCTGTCAATCATATCCATCTGCGCACTGTCTTTCGACAGCTTCTCGCGCAAGATCTTCTCAGCGATCTGAACACTTAGCTCAGCAACCTGAGACCGGATATCGCGAATGGCGTTCTGTTTCTCAGCTTCGATCTCGGCTTTCGCCTCGTTCAGGAGCCGGGCACCTTCGTCCTTCGCCTTTTCCTGGGCTTGTCCGACGATTGCATCGCGCGTTGTGGCGGCTTCTCTTAATATCTCCGCCTGCTTCTCACGCGCCTGCTGCAACAAGGATTCACCCTCTTTCTGAATATTGGCAAGCCTTTCGTTAGCCTCATGAGCCTTACGGAGACTCTCGTCAATAAAGCTCTTCCTGTCGTTCACCATTTTGACGATAGCAGGAAATCCCCACTTCCACAAAATGAGAAAGACAATGACGAAGACGAGGGTCATCCAGAAAAGCAAGCCACTTTCAGGAATCAATAAATCCATACGTACTGGTTAAAGTTAAAAAATACGATATGAGGAGTTACTTCATAACTACAGCAAGCAGGGCAACGATGACTGCCAGGAAGGCAACACCCTCAACCAAGGCGGCTGCAATAATCATTGAAGAACGAAGATCACCCATCTTTTCCGGCTGACGAGCCATGGCGTCCATTGCCTGGCCACCAATTCTACCAATACCAAGACCTGCACCAATTACTGCCAAACCAGCACCAAGGGCACCGCCCATCTTTGCAACTTCTGCTGCTAATAATAATGATAACATAATTGTAAGTTTTAATTGTTTAAGATATAATTTATATTTTATAAGTCAATATGATTAAGCCTCTTCAGCCTCTTCCTTCACATGGGCGAGCGAGATGAATACTGCGCTCAACATGGTGAATACCAATGCCTGAATGAAACTTACAAGGAGCTCAAGCAACATCATGAATACGCTCAAGCCGACACTGATCACAGACATGCCCGAACCGGCGATGTTGTTCACCAAGTCACTTGTTGTCAGGTGGAACATGATGAAGATCATGCCGGCAAAAGCTAATGCGATGGCATGGCCGGCCAGCATGTTGGCGAAGAGTCGGATGATCAATGCCAACGGCTTCGTAAAGATCCCGACAAACTCGATCAACGGCATGAGGGGCACGGGAACCTTCAACCAGGTTGGCACTTCAGGCCAGAAGATCTCCTTCCAGTAGTCTTTGGTTCCGGTAAAGCTCGTGATCAGGAAAGTGCAGACACCCAAGAAGCAGGTGCAGGCGATATTTCCGGTCAGGTTGCCCCCACCCGGAGGGAAGGGGATAATACCCATAATGTTTGCCACGAAGATGAAGAAGAAACACGTAAGCAGATAAGGCGCATACTTCGGAGCTTCTTCACCCATGACCGGTTTGATGATTTCGTCGTAGACATACATGATGAACATGTGCATCAAACCCGTAAATCCTTTGGGTGCGGGATCATCCACCTTGTGCCGCTTACACCATCTGGCAGGCAGCAATACGCACAGCAAGAGGATGATGGCATCAATGAACAAGACACAGACAGTCTTCGTGATCGAGATGTCGAACGGTCTTACCAACTGTCCGTTGATCATCTCACAGATCCGCCCTGGATAGACCTCGGCGTCCTTGTTGTTGATAAAGAGCCCATAAGGACCGACCCGATTGCCCTTCGCATCAGGCTCCTCAGCAAACTGGCTGCTGCAGAAGACATGCCAACCTGTCGAACTTTTCACGATTACAGGCAGGTTGATGACGACCGGGTGCTCACCGATGTTGGTGATATGCCATTCATACGTATCCTTGATATGCCCCCACAAGATATCCTTCATGTCAATGTCCATCTTGGCGGCACATGCAGGCAGGGCCATCAGGCTTAACATCAACACGATGAAATATTGTCTGATTGATTTCATATCTATTTCTTCCTAATTATTCTTTTGTTTTCTCTACGCGAGCGAAAAATATACTGTCAAAGACGAGCAGGATCAGATAGAAAACCGCAAACACGCCGATGAAGCTCAGCATCTGCGAAGTATCGTTCCTCATCACCACTGCTGCGACCAGCACGACCACCAGTGCTAAAAGCATCCGAAGGACCGAAGCGGCCATGTAGAAGCGGCTCAGGACATTGGGGGAACGACGGGCCACGGCCGCCCATGCTTTGACATAGGCGAAGCAGGTGATCATTGAATAGGTTGCCGAGAACAGCAGACTGTAGACAAGTGAACGCTGTCCGAGCACCTGCACCATCAGCAAGCCGACGATCAACAATGCGAATGTGATCCACAAAGATGTCAACTGATACTTCCGGCTGATGCGGCTGATGCTTTCAGGAGTGACCATTCCTTATCCTGTTTCTATAATTCCACACAGAGTGAGACCTCATTGCGCTTGACCTCAACGAATCCTCCCTGTATATTGATCTGCTGTTTTCCCTCCAGTGTCGTATAGACCACACGGCCCGCTTCCAGCGTCGAGATGATCGGCGCGTGGTCTTTGAGGATTTCAAATTCACCCAATGTCCCCGGCACGAGAATATTCTCGACATCGCCATTGAACACGATCCGTTCAGGAGAAATGATCTTCAGTCTCAACATATCGCAGAATCTTATGGATTATCCTTTCGCTGCTTCGAGCAGTTTCTTACCCTTTTCAATCGCGTCCTCGATGGTTCCCACGTTGAGGAATGCCTGTTCGGGCAGGTCATCCACCTCCCCATCCATGATCATATTGAAGCCCTTGATGGTGTCTTCGATACTGACCATGACGCCGGGAACACCGGTAAACTGCTCCGCAACGGCAAAGGGCTGTGACAGGAAACGCTGTACGCGACGGGCGCGGGCCACGGTTATCTTGTCCTCATCAGAGAGCTCGTCCATACCGAGGATTGCAATGATGTCCTGCAACTCGGCATAATGCTGGAGCAGCTGCTTCACGCGCTGTGCACAGTCATAGTGTTCCTTGCCCACGATAAGCGGATCCAGAATACGCGAAGTACTGCCCAACGGGTCGACGGCGGGATAAATACCCAACTCGGTGATCTTACGCGAAAGCTCCGTTGTGGCGTCCAGGTGAGTGAAGGTCGTAGCCGGAGCCGGGTCGGTCAAGTCGTCAGCCGGCACGTAAACGGCCTGCACGGAGGTGATTGAACCCTTCTTGGTCGACGTGATGCGCTCCTGCATCGTACCCATCTCACTGGCTAATGTCGGCTGATAACCTACTGCCGACGGCATACGGCCCAGCAGTGCCGAAACCTCAGAACCAGCCTGGGTGAATCGGAAGATATTGTCGATGAAGAACATGATATCTGCC
>JALFRV010000133.1 GCA_022778905.1 Prevotella sp.
AAACAAGATAATGGAAGAAGAGATTATCGCACCAATCAGCAAAGAGCTCCTCAAAAGCGAGCTTACACCGCAGCGCCAGCTTCGGATGACCAACAAAAGTCATAACGAGATCTACGTCATTACTGCGCAGACGGCACCCAACGTGATGAAGGAGATCGGCCGACTGCGCGAGATCGCTTTCCGCTCGGCAGGCGGCGGCACCGGAAAGGCCATGGACGTTGACGAATTTGACACCATGGACAACGGCTGCAGACAGCTCATCGTCTGGAACCCCGAGGAAGAAGAGATCATCGGAGGCTACCGCTATCTCTTCGGCACCGACTGGAAGTATGACGCTCAGGGGCAGCCGATCCTTGCCACGAGCCACATGTTCCATTTCTCCGAGAAGTTCCTCCGCGACTACGCCCCCTATACCGTCGAGCTCGGACGCTCATTCGTTTCGCTCGAATACCAGAACGTCCGGAAGAACAGCAAGAGCATTTTCGCGCTCGACAACCTCTGGGACGGACTTGGCGCACTGACCGTCATCAACCCCAATGTCAAGTATTTCTTCGGCAAGGTGACCATGTATCCCTCCTACATCCGTCGCGGACGCGACATGATCCTCTACTTCCTGCAGAAGCATTTTGCTGACAAAGACAACCTCATCATCCCGATAAAACCGCTGAAAATTGAAACTCCGGTCGGCGAACTGCAGCAGATTTTCAGTCATAATAACTTCAAGGACGACTACCGGATCCTCAATCGCGAGGTGCGGAAGTTAGGCTATAACATTCCCCCGTTGGTGAATGCGTACATGAGCCTCAGTCCGACGATGCGCCTGTTCGGTACGGCCATCAACTACGGATTTGGCGATGTCGAGGAGACCGGCATACTCATCACGGTCGATGAGATCCTCGAAGAGAAACGCGTGCGCCATATCGACAGCTACATCCGTGAGCATCCCGAAGCCCTGAAGATCACAAGCGGCGCCAACACCGTCATCTACAAAGCCTCCGAATGATCCCCAATCCCGTCGCCGTTCTGCGCCTCGAAGTCCTTCATTGCGCCTTTGAGGCAAACGTGTTGCGAGCGTTTCTGCCGTTGGTCGGATCAAGCTTCTGTCATTTTGGCATGCTTCAAAGTCTGTCCTGATGTCTTTGAAGCGGACGTGTTGCGGGCCTCAATTCCCCCGATTGATCCCCTCCGGCTTTTCGCGCGGCACCCCGTGGCGCCTTTTCCCTTGCCGCATTTTAACCGGAAATGTAACTGATTGAAAGTCAATGGTTTTTTATGCCCTCTGCAGAGGATAGCTTTCGGCCGTCCATATGATAGCTTTGGGCGCCCCATATGATAGCTTTCGGCCGCCCGGATGATAGCTCTGCGCAGCGCGGAGATATGGTCTGTGAAAGACGCCCTCAATCTCTCCCTTGAAAAGGGGTGTAAAGACGGGGATGCAACCCCAATTTTTCAATCACCGGTCATGCATTCCCACCCGTCCCTCCATGAAATGCAAGGGCGGACGGGTGTGCCAATATGGCACGTGACTCTTCGCATGTTCCATTGACGCACTGCATGTGCCGGCATTTCATCGGGAAAACTCAACCCTTCATCAGCCCGTCATTCAACATGCAACACTTCTCACTTCACATTTCAATTCGATCCGAATCTGTTTCCCGTAATGAGCATCTCCGTGGGCAGAATGGCCTGTTTCGCATGCGCAGAAATGGGAGATATTGTTTAAAAAAACGCCCATTTCATCGGGAAATGGGCGTTTGATGGCGATGGCGGCATACGCTTCCGCCGCTACAGGATGGGCAACGAAATGCCCTGAAACTTCTGGTATATGTCGAGCGCATACACGTCCGTCATGCCGCTGATGTAATCGATCACGGCCATGATGCGTGTCTCAAGGTCTTCGCTCTGAATGTCATACTGGCTGCTGAAACGGCGGATGAGCTGTTGGGAATGGAACTTCTCGGGATGCACGGCGGCACCCACCAAGGCCTTCATCAGCGTTTCCATGATCTGATAGCCCGACAGCTCAATGTCTAAAACGAGCTTGCTCTGGTAGATCTTGCGCTTGGAGACGGACGCGCAGTGCTTGTACGCATCGCGCTGCAGCGGGCTGATGTGGCTGATGAGGCTGCCGGTGAACGTGCCGTTAAGGATCGCTTCCTCGTTGCCGACGAATGCCTTGACACACTCGTTTTCCAACTTTCCGACGGCGCATGCACGCATGTAGACCACCTGTTCGTTCTCGTCCGTGACGCCGTCTGCGGCCAGTCGCTGACGGATGTTTGCCCTGCCTTTCTCGTCGAAGAATCCCAAGAGGAGTTCGGCTGTTTCTTCAAATGAAAGAATTTTAAGTTTATGGCTGTCCTCTATGTCCATGATCTCGTAGCAGATGTCATCTGCGGCCTCCATTAAGAAGACGAGTGGATGGCGTACAAAGCGGAGCGGATCGCCCGGAGCTGATGTGCGGATTATGCCCAATTCATCGGCGATTTTCACGAAAGTGTCCTCTTCGGAAGCGAAAAAGCCGAATTTGCCGTGCGGACCTGTCGTCTGGCTCGCAAAGGGATATTTGACGATGCTCGCCAAGGTGGAATAAGTCATGACAAAACCACCCTCTCGCCGACCGGTGAAACGGTGGGTGAGCAGTCGGAATGCGTTGGCGTTGCCCTCGAAGTGGGTGATGTCTTCCCAGAAGCGCGGGCTGACGTGGTCGCGTAGGGATGCTCCTTCGCCCTCGGCGAAGAATGCCTGGATGGCCCGCTCGCCGCTGTGGCCGAACGGAGGATTGCCCATGTCGTGGGCCAGACCGGCCGTATGGACGATCGTGCCGATTTCTTCGAAGAGGCTGCCCCGCAGCTCCGGGTGGATCTCTGTCAGTTTCCGGGCCACGTCGTCACCCAATGACTTGCCGAGGGAGGCCACCTCGAGGGAATGCGTCAGGCGGTTATGGACAAACACGGAGCCAGGTAAGGGGAACACCTGTGTCTTGTTTTGCAACCGGCGGAAGGGTGCCGAGTAGATCAGTCGGTCACTGTCCCGCTTGAACTCCGACCGGTCGTCGTGCCGCTCGGCGTGGCGTATCTCCTGCCCGAGCCGCTTGTTTGAAATCAGTTGTAGCCAATTCATCATATTCCATTTGCTTGAAAAGCCGCCCGGAGTGCATTCTCCGGCAGCAAAGGCAAAAGTAATCTAAATTTGCCTAATTTGTCGCTTTTTCAGCCGAAAAATTCAGTTATGTGGTCGGAAATGATTATTTTTGCACATTATTCGAGATGATATGATACTGGTGAAAGTTGTCAACAAAGGGCACCAACCATTGCCCACCTACGCCACCCCGTTGAGTGCGGGGATGGATCTGCGTGCAAACATCGGCGCGCCGGTCGTGCTCCGGCCGATGGAACGGCGGCTGATCCCTACGGGATTGCACATCGCCCTGCCGGCCGGATATGAGGCCCAGGTGCGCCCCCGCAGCGGCTTGGCGCTGAAGCATGGTGTCTCCGTGCTCAACACGCCGGGCACCATCGATGCCGACTATCGCGGGGAGGTCAGCGTGCTGCTGGTCAATTTCTCCTCGGAAGACTTTGTCGTCAACGACGGTGAGCGTATCGCACAGATGGTGATCGCACGCCACGAGCAGGGCGAATTCATGGTCGTGGACGCGCTGGACACGACGGAGCGCGGCGAAGGCGGCTACGGTCACACCGGCGTGAAATGACATCCGAAGGTAAAAAGTCAAAGATTGAGGATCCGGTTTTGAAGTTCAGGGAAGAAAAAATCATGCTTGCGGTCCTTGCAGTCATTCTGATTGCAACGGTCATCCCGTCGTTTGCGCGGAAGAAGACGACGCCCGTACGGCGGGCGGAAGACAGTTGTGTGCTGTCCGCCAACGACCGCCGGCGCTACGAGTATTTCTATCTCGAGGCGCTGCGGCAGCAGAATGGCGGTCACTATGCGGCCGCTTTCGACCTGCTCAGCCATTGTCTGTCGATCGATCCGCATGCGCCCGAGCCCTATTTCCTGCTCTCCTCCTATCTCATGGAACTCCATCAGGACTCGCTGGCCCGCCACTATCTCGAGCAGGCGGCAGCCCTCAATCCCGACAATTCGTCCTATTTGGAGCGGCTCGCGCAATATTTCATCAGCGCCAAAGACTTCGACCGGGCCATCTCGGCCTATGAGCAGCTGGCCGCGCGCGACCTCAGCCGGAGCGACGTGTGGAACATCCTGCTCTCCCTCTATCAGCAGCAGAAACGCTATGACAAGATGATCGGCGCCATCGGAAACATCGAACGCATCGACGGGAGCAGCGAGGATCTCGTGCTGTCAAAGATGCGCGTCTACGAGATGATGGACAACAAGAAGGCCGCCTACGTCACGCTCAAGGCCTTGGCCGATGAACACCCATACGACTTGAACTATCAGGTGATGATCGGCAACTGGCTGATGCAGAACGGAAAGAAGAAGGATGCCTTCCGCATATTCACCCACGTGAGCAGGCAGGAGCCTGATAACACCTATGCGCAAAGCTCACTCTACGACTACTACCGGGCCGAAGGGCAGGACTCCTTAGCGCATCTCGTCCTCGAAGACATACTGATCAGTCCGAAGACAGATACCGACACCAAGGTCTCCATGATCAAGCAGGTCATTCAGGAGAATGAACAACGGGGCGGCGACAGCATCCCCGTGCTCCGCCTCTTTGGGCAAATCATGGATGCCAACCCGCAGGATTCCGTGATCGCAGAGCTCAATGCCGCCTACATGAGCTTGAAGAAGATGCCCGAGGACACCGTCAATCAGGCACTGATGCGCGTGCTCCGGATATCGCCCGACAATGCAGGCGCGCGCCTGCAGATCATCCAGTCGAAATGGAAGCGGCAGCAGTGGGACGACATCATCAGCCTTTGCCGACAGGCGGTGGCCTACAATCCGGAGGAGTTGCGATTCTACTATTTCCTCGGGTTGGCCTATTTTCAGAAAGATGACAATGAACGTTCGCTCGACGCATTCAGTCGGTGCGTGGGTCAGGCGAATGAGCAGAGCAATGCGGAGATCGTCAGCGACGCCTATTCATTGATGGGCGAGCTCCTCCACAGGAAAGGCCTCAAGGACGAAGCCTATGCCGCTTACGACAGCTGCCTGCAGTGGAAGCAGGATCATATCGCGTGTCTGAACAACTATGCCTACTTCTTAAGCGAGGACAACCGTGATCTCGAGAAGGCCGAGCAGATGAGTTATCGCACGGTGAAGGCCGAACCCAAGAATCCCACTTATCTCGATACCTATGCCTGGATCCTGTTCATGCAGAAGCGATACGCCGAAGCGCAGATCTACATTGATCAGGCTTTGATGAATGATACGGACTCTGTGCAAAGCCCGGTTGTCGTGGAACATGCCGGGGATATACATGCCATGAACCGCCAAATGGATAAGGCTGTCGCCTACTGGCAGCAGGCCTTGAAAAGCGGAAACGACAATCCGCTGTTGCCGAAAAAGATCAAACTGAAGAAGTATATTGCCCGATGAAATGGCTGAAAATCGCATGTGGGTGATGAGGAGATGAGGTGATGATTGGGATGAGATGATGAATGGAGGATGAGAAGATGAAGAATGAAAGGAGATGAAATATCGGATAAATCGGGTAAAATGAACGTATGAAATATATGAAGATCAAGAATCTATTGCTGATATCAGCCGCAGGACTGCTGCTGGCATCATGTGGGGCCAAGAAAGCCATCGTGAATCCGACGCCCGCTGTGCGGCCGTCGGTGGCGGAGTCGACAACTTCGCCGGCGGTCATGAAGCTCTCTTTCGTCCAGAAAGTGTCCGACAACCAGGTCTATCAGAAGAATATTGTCGGCGATATGTCATTCTCCCTCAAGGCCGGAAACCTCGATCACACGGTGCCCGGATCGCTTCACATGCGCAAGGATGAAGTGATCCGCATTCAGATATTCATCCCCTTGCTCGGCTCGGAAATAGGTAGGCTCGAGTTTACGCCCGACTATGTGCTCGTCATCGACCGCATGCACAAGCAATATGTGAAAGCTTCGTATGCGCAACTTGATTTCCTCAGGCAGAACGGACTCAACTTCTACAGCCTGCAGGCACTGTTCTGGAACCAGCTGTTGCTGCCGGGATCGAGCAGCGTAAATGAGTCGGACCTGAAGAAGTTTGATGTTGACCTCGACGCAGCCGGTCCCACACTGCCCGTGACATTGCAGAACGGGAAGCTGCACTTCAAGTGGGACGCAGACCGGAACAACGGCCGTATCGTCGGGGCAAACGTCGCCTACCAGAGCGACTGTCACGGTAAGTCGACGCTCAACTGGAAGTATGGCAACTTCAAAAGCGTGGGCGTCAAAGTCTTTCCGGCTGATCAGACCTTCAGTTTCGCCACAAATGCCGGCGGCAAACAGCAGCAGGCCATGGTCGGCATCAGCATGGACCGGGTGACGACCGACAGCAACTGGGACGCGCGGACCGTCGTCTCGGACAAGTATAAGCAGGTGGACGCCGAAGAAGCCCTGTCGAAAATACTCAAGATGTAAATGAAACGACTACTCATCATATTGCTTGCCTTTGCGCTGACCATCCCGTCTTCCGCCCAGAAAAAGAAGACGCAGGCCAAGCCCGTGCGCAAGACGCAGACGACGAAGACAAGGAAAACCACCGCGACAACCAAGCAACGGACGGTGACCTATAGCAATTCGTCGATCCGGGGACTGAAAGATCAGCGGACCGCCATACAGAAGAAGATCCGCGAACAGGAACAGGCACTGCGCGCAAACCAGGCAGATGTGAAGCAGAGACTGCAGAATCTGATGGTCATCAACAGTGAGATCGACGAGCGGAAGAAGTCTATAGACGTCATTCAGAAGGACATCTCGCACATCGAAGGCAACCTCAGCCTGCTCAAGTCGCAGCTTCAGACACTTGAACAGCAGCTCGATGACCGCCGCATGAAATACATCCGGTCCATGCGTTACATGGCCCATCACCGCTCCGTACAGGACAAGTTGATGTTCATCTTCTCTGCCAAGAACTTCGCGCAGATGTACCGTCGTCTGCGCTTCGTGCGTGAATATGCCTCCTATCAGCGCGCTCAGGGCGAGATGGTGATGGCCAAACAGCAGGAGGTGGACAACAAGCATAGGCAGTTGGAGGTAGTCCGAGGACACAAGAACAACCTGCTCCACAAGGACCAGCAGGAGCATACGGCGCTCCAAGGCAAGCAGGCCGAGCAGCAGAAAGTGGTGAAAGGGCTGCAGCGCCAGCAGAAAACGATCCAGCAAATCATTGCCCAAAAGCGGAAGGAAGATGCCGCGCTGAACGCGCAGATCGATCGTCTGGTGGAGCAGGAAGTGGCCAGGGCGCAGGCCCGGGCGGCTGCTGAGGCCAAGCGGAAAGCCGCTGCCGCGGAAGCCGCAAAGCGCAGAGCCGAGGAACTGAGACGCAAGCAGGAGGCCGCACGCGCTGCCGCCGAGGAGAACAGACGGCGCATCGCAGCAGCCAAGGCACATGAGGAACAGCTGAAAGCGGAGGCACGCGCCGCCGCCGAAAAAGCCGACCGGGACCGCCAGAACCAGGCTGCGGCCGCGCGTAAGGCCGCTGCTGACCAGGCCGCTCGTGAGGCCGAGGCCCAGCGCATCGCCACTGAGCGCAAGGCGGAAGCCGAAGAAGCGCGAAACGAACGCGAGATCGCCACTGCGAAGAAGAATGAAGAGGAAGTACAGCGGTTCAGCTCCGTAGACCGCATGATGAGCGGGGGCTTCGAGGCCAATCGTGGTCGGCTGCCCATGCCGATAACAGGCAGCTATCGCATCGTGAGCCACTTCGGCCAGTACTCGGTTGAAGGGCTGAAGGGAGTGACGCTCGACAACAAGGGCATCAACATCCTCGGTAAGCCCGGGTGCATGGCCCGGAGCATCTATGACGGTGAAGTCAGCTACATCATATCATACGCCGGCCAGATGGTCGTGATGGTCCGGCACGGCGCATATATCTCCGTCTACTGCAATTTGCGGTCGGTCAGCGTGAGCAAGGGACAGCGCGTGTCGGCGCGTCAGGTGCTCGGTGTGGTCGGTGCAGACAACATCCTGCAGTTCCAGTTGAGACGCGAGACGGCCAAACTCAATCCGGAAGTCTGGCTCGGACGATAACCCCCGTATGCAGGGCGTTTTCGTATGCCTTCCGCAGAGCTATGCTTTCGGCCGCCCGGAGCTATCCTTTCGACGGCCCGGAGCTATCATATGGACGGCCCGGAGCTATGCTTTGCGCGGGCCGCAATAATCATATGCCGCAGACAGGGGAGGATTCTCCTGTCTGCGGCATTGTCTTCTATGCCCAACTCGTGTCGCAAGTGTTTGTATGACAATGTGCCCGTGGCTTTTCGAGCGTTTGTTTTCCCCGATCCCATTTTCACCTTTAGGGCAGATCGGAGCAACAAGGAAGAATTGGAAAGTGGGCGCGTCAAGAGGGAAAGCGCCCGTTCGCGGCAAGCCCTCCGTGAAATGCAGGAACGTGCACAAGGCCCGCTCCTTCGTTCCATTATATAAAATATGGTCTGCGTTGTCGGCGTTATTCGCAGCCGGCAGTTCCCATCCTGCAATGATATTTCATCGTCATCGGCGGCAAACGGCGATCAAACGAATCGCCCCGCATGTTCATTTATGTTGTCGGGCCGATCGTTTTTTCCCTTCTTTTCAGCGTATGCGAAGGCCGTCGAGCAGCTTCACGTAGGTGTCGATCGCACCGTCAATCTCGCTGAGAAGGATAAATTCGTCGGCCGAATGGGAGCGGGCGCTTTCGCCGGGACCCAACTTCAGCGAGGGAAAAGGCATGAGCGCCTGGTCGCTGAGGGTGGGGGAGCCGAAGGGAGTCATGCCCATGGCGGCACACTGACGGACGACGGGATGGTCGGTGTCGATGTGTGAAGAGCGCAGACGGAAGGAGTGTGCCGTCACCTCCGAGTGCAGGTGGCTGCAGATGAAGTCGTATACATCCTTGTTGTCATAGAACTCATTGGTGCGCACATCAACCGTCATCGTGCAGCAGTCGGGCACTACGTTGTGCTGAGTGCCTGCTTTGATCATCGTGACATTCATCACCGTGGGTCCGAGGAAGCTGCTCACGCGCCCGAAGCGATAATCTCTGAGCCAAGCTAAGTCGTCCATGGCACGGTAGATGGCATTGATGCCTTCGCCGCGGGCGGCGTGTCCGCTCTTGCCGCGGGTGACGACATCAAGCACCATCAGACCCTTTTCGGCCACGGCCGGCTGCATGCCGGTGGGCTCGCCGACAATCGCTACGTCGACCGGAGGCAGCAGGGGGAGGACGCGGCTGAATCCGTCGGCGCCCGAGATTTCCTCTTCTGCCGAAGCGAGATAGAGCAGGTTGTAAGGCTGTTCGCGCGTGGTGAGTTCGCGGAATGCCTGCAGCAGCGACACAAGACCGCCGCCGCAGTCGTTGCTGCCGAGCCCATAGAGGCGGTCGCCTTCCACATCCGGCGCGTAGGGATCGCGCGTCCAGCTGTCTACGGGACGCACAGTGTCGAGGTGAGCGTTGAGCAGCAGGGTCGGCTTCTCATCGCTGTGGTGTGGATCGATGGCCCATACGTTGTTGGCTTCACGCTTGGGCGTGAAACCGTAAAGGCTGATCTGCCGCTCCATGATGTCAGCGGCGGCCTGCTCGTGGCGGCTCGTTGAAGGTGCCGCAATCAGCGCGCGCAGCAGCGCAATGGCACTCCCGGTCAATTCATCTCTGTTCATAGCAATGGCAAAAGTAACAAAAAAGTCCAAATAATTTCTTATATATGCCAGGAATTCTTTATCTTTGCACTAACTATAAACGAATGTGAATATGCAGACAAACAGCCATCTCTCAGTCCTCGTTCACGATCAGGCCAAACATTATGGCAATCGCGCAGCGCTCACATTCCGCAACTTCGGCAGTCTGAAATGGAAGACCGTTTCGTGGAATCAGTTCTCATTGCGGGTCAAGCAGGTTAGCAACGCCATGCTGAATCTCGGCATCCGGCCGCAGGAGAATATTGCGGTCTTCGCGCAAAACTGTGTACAATATCTCTATACAGACTTCGGAGCCTACGGCATACGTGTCATCTCGATCCCCCTCTACGCAACAAGCAGCGAGCAGCAGATACAATATATGATCAACGATGGACAGGTGCGGTTCCTCTTCGTGGGTGAACAGGAGCAGTATGACAAGGCCCATCGCGTCTTCGCACTCTGTCCCTCGCTCGAGCGCATCATCATCTTCGACCACAGCGTACGCATCTCAACCCATGATCCGAATGCCCTCTATTTTGAGGACTTCATCAAGCTCGGCGAAGATCTTCCACGTCAGACGGAAGTCGAAAACCTCTGGAAGAAAGCCAGCCTCGATGATGTCTGCAACATACTCTATACGAGTGGGACCACCGGTGACAGCAAGGGCGTCATCCTGACCTACCGTCAGTATTATGCAGCATTGTCTGCCAACGCCAAGTGTGTGCCCGTGAGCGAGAAAGACAAGGTGATCAACTTCCTCCCGTTCACGCACATCTTCGAGCGCGGATGGACCTATCTCTGCCTCTCCGTGGGTGCCCGGCTGATCATCAACACCTATCCTCACGAGATCCAACAGTCGATGCGTGAGATCCATCCCACGTGCATGTCAGCCGTTCCGCGGTTCTGGGAGAAGGTCTATCAGGCCGTCAGCGCCCGCATCGAGGGATCTGGGGCCGTGCAACGGAAGGTCTTCAGCCACGCCTTGGAGATCGGACGGCGCTACAATGTGGAATATCTGAGCCGTGGACGGAGACCTCCTCTGGCGCTGACATTGGAGTATAAGCTCATCAATGCGTCCGTTCTGAGCCTCGTGCGCAAGCAGATGGGACTCGAAAATGCCCACTTCTTCCCCACCGCAGGTGCCTACGTCTCGCCCGAAGTGGAGCAGTTCATCCATTCGATCGGCATCAATATGATCGTCGGATACGGTCTCACGGAGAGCCTCGCCACCGTTTCGTGCGACTATCTGGGCAAGCCTTACACCATCGGATCAGTAGGCCGGCTCATCGACGGACTGCAGGTCAAGATCGGAGAGAATGACGAAATCATGCTCAAAGGCCCGACGATCACGCCCGGTTACTACAAGCGGGAAGATCTGAATGATGCGATCTTCGATTCCGAAGGATTCTTCCGCACCGGCGATGCCGGCTATATGAAGGACGGAGAACTGTTCCTTACTGAGCGCATCAAGGATCTCTTCAAGACCAGCAACGGCAAATACGTGGCGCCGCAGCGGGTGGAAGCGCTTCTCTTGGTCGACAAGTTCATTGACCAGGTGGCTGTCATCGCCGACCAGCGCAAGTTCGTTTCGGCCCTCATCGTGCCCGAATTCCGCACCCTCGAGGAGTGGGCGCGAAGCCAAGGCATTCCCTGCGAGAACCGCGAACAGCTCTGCGCCGACAGTCAGGTGCATGCCATGATAGCCGATCGGCTGTCAACTCTGCTCCAGTCACTGGCCCCCTACGAGCAGATCAAACGATTTACGCTCATTCCGCACCATTTCTCCATGGAGTCGGGAGAGTTGACCAATACATTGAAACTCAGACGTCCGGTCATCTATAAGAACTTCCGCGAGGAGATCGAAAAAATGTACGAGGAGTAGCATCCGGCGCCTTTATGACGATATAAAGATATATGATTACAAGCGATCAGTTGAAAGATGTGGTGGAACGGGCCGAAGCTCTCCATCGCTATTTAGATATAGACAGGAAGCAGGTGGAGTTTGAGGAGGAGCAACTCCGTACGCAAGCTCCCGACTTTTGGGAAGACCCGCAGCGCGCCCAGGAGCAAATGAAGAAGGTGAAAGGCATCGAAAAGTGGATCACAGGCTACAAGGCTGTGCGTCAGTTTGCCGATGAGCTTCAGCTTGCCTATGACTTCTACCGTGACGAAATGGTCACCGAGGAGGAAGTCGACGCTGACTACGCCAAGGCATTGCAGGCCATTGAGGATCTCGAATTGAAGAATATGCTGCGCCAGAAGGAAGATCCGATGGACGCAGTGATGAAGATCAACTCCGGTGCAGGCGGCACCGAGAGCCAGGACTGGGCCTCGATGCTCATGCGGATGTATATGCGGTGGTGCGAGGCACATGGCTATCGCGTCACCATATCTGACATTCAGGATGGTGACGAGGCCGGGATCAAGAGCGTGACCATGGAGATCGAGGGCGGGGAGTATGCTTATGGTTTTCTCAAAAGCGAGAACGGGGTCCACCGTCTGGTGCGTGTGTCTCCGTTCAATGCCCAGGGCAAGCGCATGACAAGCTTCGCCAGCGTCTTCGTCTCGCCGCTTGTCGATGACACGATCGAGGTGTTTGTCGATCCCGCACGCGTCAGCTGGGACACCTTCAGGTCAAGTGGGGCCGGCGGACAGAATGTGAACAAGGTCGAGTCAGGTGTCCGCTTGCGCTACCAATACCAGGATCCGGACACCGGGGAAGAAGAGGAGATCCTCATTGAAAATACGGAAACGCGCGACCAGCCTAAGAACCGGGCCAAGGCCATGCTGCTTCTGAAGAGTCAGCTCTATGACCGCGCCATGAAGAAACGCCTCGAGGCGAAGGCCAAGATTGAAGCCGGGAAGAAGAAAATAGAGTGGGGAAGCCAGATCAGGAGTTATGTCTTCGACGACCGGAGAGTGAAGGACCATCGTACGAACTATCAGACTACTGACGTCGATGGCGTCATGAACGGCAAGATCGACGACTTTATCAAGGCCTATCTGATGGAGTTTCCGGTGACTGAAGACGAGAGTTAGCCCGGGCGGAAGTGCCGTTTGAACGGGTTGGAAAAGATAACTTTAATATCATCTGACTATGAGTGAAAAGAGCAAGATGCGCCGCGCCAAGCGCGAAGCGCAACAGGAGAATCAGGCAAAGAGGGTGGTCACATGGATCGCAGCCGTGTTGGTGGTGCTCGCCATCATCCTTTTGATTTTTTCAATGACATATTTTTAGTCGACGGCAGCCGTCGGATTCACGGGACAGATCCATGCTTCGGTCAGGGCGGGACAATGCGCCGGCAGGACCGGACGGCCGTTCTGCCTGACGGGCATCTGCCGGTTGGCAGCGCCGGAAGAATCCTTCGGCTCACCCATATATATCCTGTGTATGAGCGGAATGGAGATTGAGCGGAAGTTTCTGGTCAAGAAAGGCGACGCTTACCGCCGTCTCTCGTATGCCGACAGTCATATCCGGCAGGGCTATATACCTGCAGACGGAGCGACGAGACGCATACGGACGCGCGACGAGAAGGCGTTCCTGACCATCAAGAGCCGCTCGATTGACGGCGGCTTGTCACGCTACGAGTTCGAGAAGGAGATCACGCCCGAAGAGGCGGACCATCTGTTGAGGCTCTGCAAGGGAGGCGTGATCGACAAGCGCCGCTACCTTGTCAGAAGTGGAGACCATACGTTCGAGGTCGACGAATTCTTCGGGGAGAATGCCGGACTGGTGCTTGCTGAGGTTGAATTGGGGAATGTGTCCGAGCCTTATGTGAAGCCCGACTTTATTGGGGAGGAGGTCACAGGCGATGCCAGATTCTACAACTCTCACCTGCTCAGCAATCCTTTCCGCCTCTGGAAAGACACTTTGCCAGAAGCATACCGATGATCCAGGCCGTCAGGACGCCTGCTCCGTCGGCTGCAAAGTCGATCCAATCGCCGCTTCTTCGACCTCCGGTGCAGGTCATCTGAACGATTTCGACCAGCCCTCCCATCGCAATGGGTAGGACGAAGGCCGCAAGGAAGCGTCCCAACCTGTCGCTCCTCCCGTGATGGCGTGTAAATTCTGCGCCGATGGTGAGGGCAAGCAGCAGGTAGAGAGTGACGTGCGTCCACTTGTCTACGAATCTTACTTCATTCAGAGGTGTTTCCGGTATCGGTATGAGACTGATGATCCAAGTAAAGAGGATCAACAGTGCCGATATTGGATATTTTGTAACTAAATGCCATAAATATTTCATAATTGCTTTCATTTTTCATGCAAAAATAGAACTATTTTTTTAATTTTGCACTTTGATACGAGAGAAATATGTGCTATGAATGAAGAGAGAGCAAACTTCGGAAGCAAGATCGGCGCGATCTTGGCCACTGCGGGGTCGGCCGTGGGGTTGGGCAACGTGTGGCGTTTTCCTTACATGACGGGCGAGAACGGCGGTGCTGCGTTTATCCTTATTTATATAGGTTGCGTGCTGCTGTTGGGCATCCCGTGCATGATTTCTGAGTTTATCATCGGGCGGCATGGTGCCTCCAACACAGCCAGAGCCTATTCGAAGCTGTCCAACGGCACGCCTTGGAAATACGTGGGATTTATGGGTGTGCTCACGGGATTCCTGATCACTGGCTACTATGCGGTCGTCTCGGGCTGGTGCCTGCAGTATGTCTACGCCTCGTCAGTGGGTCAGCTGAAAGGTGATCCGTCCTATGTGACGGCCTATTTCAAGACGTTCATGCAGTCGCCGGTACGTCCCGTCGTGTGGACGATCGTTATTCTGGCCGTCACGCATTTCGTCATTATCCGTGGCGTACGCGGCGGCATCGAGCGTGCTTCCAAGCTTCTGATGCCCACACTCTTCATCCTTCTGCTCGTCATCGTGGTTTCCTCGTGCTTCTTACCCGGTGCGGAGCGTGGCATGGCGTTTCTTCTGAAGCCCGATTTTACGAAGATTGACAGCGGCGTA
>JALFRV010000155.1 GCA_022778905.1 Prevotella sp.
TCCGGATTCGGATGTAAGAAGATGCGGGGACTGAACATGGTTTACAGTCTTACGACTAATGAAAATTCGGTCTTGCTCCACATCTTGATGTTGTTAACTAATGCAAAGATATAAAATTAAAAATGATATATGATGAAAAAAATGCTATTTCTGATCGTCTGTGCGCTCTACGCCACCGCCGGAAGCGCACAGAGCAACTACCGCGCACTGCGGTTCAGCCAGCCGGAGGCCTTCTTCGCCACCGGGATGCTGACCGTTCATCAGCAGAACTTGGAACGCAGGCAGGCGTTCGAAGCGGCCTGCCAGTCAAGGAAAGGGATGGAACGCTACATCCGGGAGGCCCGTGCGCGGTTCCGGCGCATTGCCGGTCCGTTGCCCGAACGCGGCGACCTGAAGGCCCGGACGGTGGCTACGGACCGGGGAAACGGATTCGACGTGGAGAAGATCATATTCCAGAGCACGCCCGGAAGATATGTGACCGCCCATCTGTATCTGCCCGCCGGGCGGAAGGGAAAGGTGCCCGCCTGCATCGAAATGTGCGGCCACGCCCTCACGGGAAAGGGCAACGGATCGATGACAGCCGAGCGCATGGCGGTCAACGGCATTGCCGTGCTCGTGACAGATCCCATCGGTCAGGGCGAGCGACTGCAGCTCATCGATGCCGAGGGCAAGCCGCTGACGCGCGGAGTGACGACGTCCCACACACTCCTGAACCCCGCCTTCTGCCTGTTAGGATCAAGTCTGGCGGCACAGGAGTATTTCGACAACAGCCGCGCAGTGGACTATCTCCAGAGCCGGAGCGACATCGACGGCGACCGGATCGGCTCCTACGGCTTCTCGGGAGGCGGCACCCAGTCGGCCTATCTCATCGGTCTCGACGATCGGATCAAGGTGGGTTGCATCGGCTTGTTCTTCTCCTCGCGCGAACGGACACTCGAAACGCAGGGCCCGTCGGACGGCTGCCAGTGGATCCCATACGAAGGACGGGAGCGCATCGAGATAGCCGACATGGCGATGATGATGGCCCCCCGCCCCTTCATCGTGCTCGACGGGAAGTACGACTTCGTCGACCACTGGGGCGCACTGCAGGGCTTCGAGGAACTGAGACGGTGCTACGCCACGCTCGGACACCCCGAACGCGTGGACCAGTACTACTGTGAGGACGGTCATGCCGCACCGCCCGACGTGCAGACAAAGATGGTGAAATGGTTCAGGAAATGGCTGATCGGCGACGAAAGCGAACTGAGAAGCCTCGACTATTGGCGCGGAACGGACATGAACTGCACCTCCAAGGGACAGGTGAACCTCGAATTTGCCGATGCCAAAACCACCATGCAGCTCTGCCTCGAAGAGATGGACCGGCTGGCAGACGAGCGGAGCCGATTCTGCCGGCAGCCCCTCAGCCACATCCGGGACACGATGAAAGCACTGCTCGGACTGCCGCTTTCGTTCAACGACAGCATAGAAGCCGTTCCGACGGGACACAGCTCCCTGCGTGATGCAGAGGAGTTCCGCTACCAGCTCAACTGCACAGGGCAGTTTCCTGTACCGGTCATCGTGCGCGTCCCGAGTGACGTCTCACCCCACGCGAAGATCATCATCCACCTTCATGATGCGGGCAAAGGATGGTACTTGGAAGAGAAAGACCGCCGCGATGCGACATCCGACGGGACGATAGAGCTTGCCGCTGACCTGTGCGGATTCGGCGAGACGGCCGACCCGAGCATGTATAATCTCTCCAAATACTGGAATAAGGAGTTCCGATCTGCCGTCACCGCGCTCCACGCAGGCCGTCCCTTGATGGGCCGGCGCGTAGCTGACATCCGCACGCTGCTCAACTTCTGCAGTCGCGACAGTCGCCTCCGCGGCCGGCTCATTGAGATTGTAGCCGACGGAATCAATGCCGTTGCCGTCATGCATGCGACGGTCTTGGACGACCGCATCAGCCGTGCCCAAGTGACCGATACGCTCCGAAGCTGGCGCTCCTACATCGAACAGCCGCTCCAGCGCGACATGATGTCCAACACACTGATCGGTGTGCTGCGCCGATATGATATCCCTGACCTCGTCAGACTGTCCAAGGGGCGCATCGTCATGGCCGACTGAGCACCGCCGGAGGAGCTGTCAACAAAAACGCCGGACCTGCTCTGCAGCAAGTCCGGCTATTATCCTTTCATACAATCTGATTACCTTCTCGTCGGTATATTGAACTCGTTCACTTTCGAGATGGCCTTGTTACCCTGTACGACGGATACACATATCTTCGCCGTACCGTCCTTCAGGCGGTTGTCCGCCTTCACCACGGCCGTGTAACGGATGCCCTTCCCGGGCAGTATCTTCTCTACGTGCATGCCCGGGGAGATGTAGAGGTGACGGTTTCCGTTGGCTTCAATGACCGTCGGTTGCACGTCATAGAGCGTCTTTTCACCTCGGTTGATCACCTCGAAGATCACCTTGCAGAGCTCCCCGCGGCTGATCATGTTGTCCTGGTTGCTGTCCACAAAGCGGGCGTTGCGGATCTCGATGGTCGGCTCATACTTGTAGCCCTGTGCCAAGTCTTCCACACTCGACGTCATGGGCTCATGGGCCGTGGGTTGCTGTGCACTGTAGTTGCCCGTGTAGTCACTGCCGTTGAAGTCGTAAAGCCGGTCGTCTCCGCTGTTCGTCTCATCAAATCCACTGTCGTAATTGTCATCCTGCGGCACCTGTCCGACATGGCTGTTGTCATTGTCGCGGGCCCTTGTCCGACTCGCACGTTCGGCAGCCCGCCGTGCCTTGTCATATCTGTACTGGTCCAAGTCGGCCTGTCTCTGCTGGTCGGCCGCATTGCCTATGGCTGCCCCGATGACCGCCCCGCTGGCCATACCGATGATTGTGCCAAGGTCGGAGCCGCGCGGACCGTCGCTCAGACCGCCGATGGCGCTGCCGAGGATGGAGCCCAACGTGGAGCCGGTGTAGGCCCCTGTGCTTGTGTAACTGCCGCAACCGCTCAACAGCACAGCTGAAACGGCTATGATAATACCCTTGTTCATATCTTTCGCATTTAGTATTCCTTGTGCAAAGATAGGACAAAAAAGCATAGCAGCTTGCGCCTTTTCCCTAATTTAACATAGGGATTCCCCTACAGATAAGCCTCCTTTGTCACACCTGGACGAAGCCTGCAGGGCTGCAGGTCAGGCGTTGGGGCATGCCGGAAAGCGCGGTCCGGTCAGGCCGGACTTGCAGCCTTTCGGATCAAGGGCAATCCCGCCGGTTGAAAAAAAATGTAAAATCGGGTGTACGTAAAACCCAAGAAGCGTCGTATTAAATATAAATTACTCGCAGGCGACCACTGATCAGGGCATGAAAAACGAACATTCTGCATACCACGGATCAGAGCTGAAGGCGAAAGACGGGGCAGACATTCATGGAGCGGAACCATCATCCGGGAATGGCCGTGACCGTAAGAGAGAGATAAGAAGCGATTCCGTCATCGCGGCAGACTGAATATCTATTCAATAAACATATTTAATTAAAAGCTTCAACTATGAAACGATTCATGCAGTATCTCATGCTGCCGATACTCCTGTTGCACGTATCGGCATTCGCTATTGCACAACACTCCATTACGATCAAGGGACATGTCAAGTTCATTGACGAAACCTTCAAGGTAGGTGTCTACCGCTATTCGGGCACCATCAAGAAACTCCTGGCCGAGGCGCCGGTCAATCAGACAGACCATACTTACCAGCTCACGGTGCCCTTCGACGAGATTGGAGAGGCCACGGTCAACTGCGGCGGATGGCAGGATGTAAGCGTCTGGTTGGAGGACGAGAATCTTGACGTCGACTTCCGGGGATTGGATACCGCCCGGATCAAGATCAAGAATCCGCCCTATGTATATATAAGAGGTGGGCGAAACAATCAGTTGATGAACGACATCAACTTCCTTTCCTACCGCAGCTATCAATCTATGATCGCCTATTCGCAGATCTCTTACCGGGCCAAATTTGCCGATGAGGAAAACAAGAAGACGCTTACCAATGCGCTGTATGACTACAACGGCAACAACGCAGATGCCTATTACCGCTACTTCGTGGAGCATTTCTCCGACCGAAACAGTGTGATGGTCGCCGTCAGCCGATTGCCTTACGATGAGAACAAGGAGCTTATCGAGCGCACGCTGAGCCGTCTCGAGGCCCAATCCGCATCTTCCAAGATGCTCGTAGACAAGTTCCGGGCCGGCATGCGCGAAGCCAAGCAGCGCCAAGAGAGCATGAAAGTCGGCGCCGTAGCACCCCCCTTCGAGTGCAAGGACGCCAAGGGCAAGACCATGAAGCCGTCTGACTTCAAGGGAAAGGTATTGGTTCTCGACTTCTGGGCAAGCTGGTGCGGGCCCTGCAGGGCCGAAATCCCCAATCTGAAGAATATCTATGCCGAATATAAAGATAAGGGCGTGGAGTTCCTTAGCGTATCTATCGATGCCAAGAAGGATGCCTGGACCAAGGCCATGAACGAAGAAAAGATGCCCTGGAAGCAAGGCTGGGTGGCCGATGGAGGTGCTCACGTCATGGATCTTTACCAGTTCGGCGGCATTCCTTTTATCTTAGTCATTGACAAGGAGGGCAATATCTACAGGAAGAACGTAAGGGGTGAGGAAATCAGAACAGCCGTTTCGGAAGCCCTCGCCGGCAAGAAGTCTGCCGAAAAGAAGCAAGTCAGCATCAGCATGGGTGCCATGTCGATGTGATCCTTCGATCATTCAGAACAATCAATAATCACCTTTATTTTATTCGCATTATGAAAATCAGGAGTCTTTTATTCATGACACTTGCGTTCGCAGGTCTTGTATTGTCGTCGTGCAACTCTGATGACGACGAGCCGGTGGTAGGCATACAGTCCGGCACAATTACCCCGTTGGGGAGTTCGGTATCCTATACGTTGAGCCCGAAAGCTACAGGTGTATTGGAAAACACAACCGACAGTGTAGCCTGGGACGTCACCGATGCGGTGCTGTCAGAGGCAACCCTGAAAGTGACTCCTACGCTGAATGCCACCGTTACCTATAACGGGCAGCCCGTAGGAGCCGATGGTGTCGTGGTCAATGCCAACGCCCCCATCAACCTGACGGTGACTGGGGAAGGCCGGACCGTAGCCTACACGGTGAACGTAGTACGTGCGAAGTCGCCCGCCGAAGGCTTTGCGAAGAAGGCATCTGCCTTCAACGGACTGCCCGCAGGCATCGTCTGGATGGACGTTACCGTGTTCAAGGACAAGTTCTATGCCTATGTCGTCTCCACCAAAATTGACGACGCGGCTGCCAACAAGACCAGCGAGGCCTATCAGCTGTTCCGTTCCAACGACGGCATCACATGGACCGAGGTGGACTATAAGGTCGATGCCGACAAGGAAGTGCTCGGCGGCGAGGGCGCCCGCATATTCGTTTTCAAGGACAAGCTCTATGTTTACGGCGGTTCAAGACTGCGCGGAACGGACAAGTATGGTAACGGCCCGGAACTCGACTGGGGCATTATGCAAAGCGTAAAGTCATGGCGCATGTACTGTTCAAGTGACGGAGAGAGCTTCCAGTCGCTCTTGAGCACGACGAAGATCACTGATAAGGGTGAGCCAGTTGCCGACTGGGGCTTGGCTTCCTATAACACGCCGTACGCCTCTGTCGCCGTTCTGAACGACAGACTCTTTATCCAAGGCGGCTACATGTATGCGATGGGACAGGCCCAGTCTGGCCAGAAGTTCATCTCAACGACCGACGGTGTCAACTGGACCACGGTCAACCCGACCACCCCGGCGGGCGAATCGCTCTATCTTCCCAGCATGGCTCCGAAGATGTTTGCATTCAAGGGCAAGCTGTGGTTGATCGGTGGAGTCAACGGATTCATCGACAGCGACAGTGACAAGGGCAACAAGAAGATCTACTCCTCCACTGACGGGCAGACCTGGAAGGTCGAGGTTGAGACCGTCTCTGCATTCTCCAACCTGTACCAGGCCTCTGTTGCCGCCAATGACAAGGTGGCCTACCTCTTCGGCGGAGAATCGTTCCTCGACGCCACCCGCACGCTTTCGAAGGCCGTTTACCGCAGCTACGACGGCGTGACATGGGAAAAGATCGACATGCCCGCAGCCTTTACAGGTGCCCGATATTCGGCTGTTGCAACGATGGGACAAGCCGCGTGGTTCTTCGGCGGCTACAATTCGGTCTCTACAGGCTATTATGCCGTACCAGGCACCAAGGACACCTACGGCACCGATACCTGGAACGCAGCCCTTAAATAATCAAGCTATCCATCAGGCTTCCTTTTCCTTCCGTGGGAAAAGGAAGCCTTTCAATAATCTGAACATGAAAAAAATTGCCTTTATACTCATCATAAACTTGTTGCAGATCTCGGCCCTTTTTGCCCAAAAGAAAACCATTACAGGCAATGTGGTTGATAAGAACGGCAACCCCATAGAGTTAGTTACCGTGAGCCTGAATGGCAATAAGGCCGTGGCGAGCACCGATCTTTCGGGCAGCTATACGATACAGGCTGCGCCGGGAGACAAGCTGTCCTTCAGCATCATCGGTTATGAAAAGGAGACGAAGGTTGTCGGCAAAGGCAACCGGATTGATGTCGTTCTGCAGGAGAGCAGGGATGTCTTCCTGAGCGATCTGGTCGTTACGGGCTACAGTAAGCAGGAACGTCGCGACCTGACCGGATCGGTCTCCTCGGTCAAGGTGTCCAAGGACGTTTCGTTTCAGTCGGTGGATCAGCTGCTGCAAGGCAAGGCTCCCGGGCTGTTCATGTCAACTTCGTCAGGCGCATTGGGCTCTGCCAACGTACTGACTATCCGTGGATTGAGCTCGATCATCGGTGACAACAATCCGCTCTATGTCATCGACGGCGTTCCCATCTACGGCACCGACCGGGCCTCCAACACCACAGACACGTCTGGAGGAGCCATTGCCGCCATCTCTATGACAGGCACGCAGACCGGCGGCGGATCACTGCAATACAACACAGACCTGAAATATTCATTCGAAAAAAATCCGTTGGCGACACTGAATCCTGACGATATCGAATCCATAGAGATTCTGAAAGACGCTTTCGCAACAGCCATCTACGGATCGCGCGGAGCCTCGGGCGTCATCCTCATCACCACCAAGAAAGGCAGTAAGGACCGTCCTCGCGTCAACATCAATTACACCTTGGCCCTTGACAGGCCGCTCGGCAAATTGAGTCTGCTCAACGGCGAACAATACGCACAAATCTATTCGAGCTATTTCAACGGCCTCAACTTCCCCACACTCCACAACACCGACTGGTTGGATGCCATCACCCGCACGGCGGTCAGCAACAGTGTGTCCGCCTCATTTTCCGGCGGAGCGCAGAAGACAACCTACTTCCTGAGCCTCTCCTACTCCAATAACCAGTCGTATGTCATCAACAATGACATGCAGCGATATGCCGGCCGGCTGAACCTCAACACGGCTCTGAGCTCCAAAATGGACTTAGGCGTCACCTTCTCCATCACCCGATTGAACAACAACGCGCTGCAAGCGCCCGAGATATATGCCGCTGCCATCAAGAAGGGCCCTAACCTTCCGATCTACGATGACGACGGAAACTACCACTATGGGTATGCCCCCAACGCCAAGGGATCACCCGATTCGTACAACCCCGTGGCACAAGCCTACATCAATGACTACGGCAGTGAGGACACCCGCGTGATCGGCAACGTCTACTTGGAATGGCATCCGATCAGCTGGCTCACGTGGCGCACGGAGATGGGAACAGACATCTACAACGTCTTCTCGTCCATCCGGAAGGGCGCGCTGCCCGACTATATCACGGGCGTCGTGGGCGACCAGGCCGAGGAGTCGACCAACCAGAACACGAAATATGTCATCACCAACACGCTCAACCTGAACAAGATCATCGGCGAGCACTTCTTTCAGGGCGTCTTCGGGCAGAGCTATGAATACACTCGGGAGCGTTACAACTCCGTCGCGGGCAGCAATTTCTTCAGTCCGGACCTGATCGGCGTGGGTGCCGCACAGGACAAGCGGGTCTTGAGCGCCTACTCCCAGAAGTCGGCTCTATTCTCGGCTTTCGCCCGCCTCAACTATCAGTGGAAGATGCGTTACATGCTCGGACTGACCTATCGGCTGGACGGTTCGTCGCGCTTCAACCGCAACCACCGCTACCTGAGCACGCCTTCGGTCAGCTTGGGATGGCGCATGTCGAACGAGAAATTCTTCAGACAGGCCCTGCCCTTCATCAATCAGGCCAAGCTCCGGACCTCCATCGGCGTATCGAGCATGGACGGCAACAACAGCTACTACGGTGCCCAGGCTACTTATCGGCTCAACTCCCTGACCACCTACGGCGGCCTGAAATATCTCCAGATGTCCCAACCGGGCAACGAAAACCTGAACTGGGAGCATACCGTCACATGGGATGCGGGCCTCGACATAGAAGCGTTCAGAAGCCGCATCAAGATGACCATCGACTACTACTACAAGAAAACGACAAACATGCTCTTCTCCTCCAACCTGCCTTTATATACCGGCTACACGAAGGAAAACCAGAACATCGCCGACATGGAGAACTCGGGCATTGACGTCCAAATCATCAGCGACAACGTCCTGCGGAAGCATTTCCAGTGGCAGACGATATTCAATATATCATCCGCAACGAACAAGATCCTCAAGCTCAACTTTGAAGGCAACCAGCTGGATGAGCTGAACAGCTCGTTCAAATACTACAAGGAGGGCAAGGCCGCGGCTCAGTGGTACCTCCATAAGTGGGGAGGCGTCGACCCGGAGAGCGGCAATCCGCTCTGGATCTATGCCGACGGCACGGTCTCGACGGTGCCTCCCGCATCCAACAATGCCACCTCCCAGGCCAACAAGTTTGTCTACGGCACGGCGCTCCCGACCGTCTACGGATCACTGACCAACAGCTTCTCGATCTACAACTTTGAGCTCGACGCCCTGTTCACCTACGCCTTGGGCAGCCACATGATGAACGGCACGCGCGCCACCATGCTCACCTACACGCAGGATGCCAACAACCTGTCGTCGGAGATCATGAACCTTTGGCAGCTCCCGGGACAGAAGACCGACATCCCCAAGCTGAACAACACATCCATCCTCGGGGCTTACGACTACACGACGTCCATGACCTCGAGCCGCTTCTTAGAGAATAACTCCTACCTGCGGCTCAAGACCCTGACCATCGGCTACAACTTCCCGCAGCCGCTGCTCAAGCGGATCAACTGGTTCCGGCAGCTCCGTCTCTATGTGACAATGACCAACCTCTTCACCGTGACCAAGTACACGGGACTGGATCCCGAGGTCAGTGCGTTCGGCTCGTCAGCCACCTCGTCCGGCTATGACTACTGCACGATGCCCTCTCCCCGCAGCTTCCAGTTCGGCGTCAGCGCCACCTTCTGACGTCAGGGCAATCCCTTTTATCGAGTAATAACGCAACATGAATCACCGACTATGAACAAATTCAATATCCGTTCCTGCATGCTTCTGCTGCTGACCGGCATGCTGACGGCCTGCAACCTTGACATGGAACCCGAGAACACCTACGTGGACGAAAAGGTGTACCGCACGGAAAAGACCGCCCAGGCAGCCCTCGCGGGATGCTATGTGAGGCTCAACGTCTTCCTGAGTGGTGCGCCACAGGACCAGAACAACTATGCCAACGCCGCCTATACGTATGAGTTGGGGGATCTGTCGACCGACAACCTGAAGGTGCGTGCGACCTCTGCGACCTACGTTGCCGTGGAAAAAAGCGCCTATACCAGCAGTGAGCACGACACGTTCCTCTATAAGATCTGGCACTGGGGATATAATGCCATCGACTACGCCAACAACGTCATCAGCGGCATCGAACGCTATGGGAAGTACGCGGACGCCACGAAACGGCGGCACATCGCCGAGGCGAAGTTCATCCGCGCCTATACTTACTTCGGCCTGCTCACCATGTTCGGTGACAAGGCCCTGCTCGGCAATGACAGCGGCGACGGCGTCGTGCTGGTCCTTGAGCCCTACAAGGGCTATGATCCCGACAAGCCCCAGGCGCGGAGCACCAATGCCGAATGCTGGGCGCAGATCATCCGCGACCTCAACGAAGCCATCGCCGACCTGCCCGAGACGGTGCCTGCGGCAGCGGAAAGGATCAGGGCCACGAAGCCGGTCGCACAGAGCCTGCTCAGCCGGGTCTATCTTTACAAGGGCACCTACACCAACAACACAGCCGAACTGCGGCTTGCCGCCGACAACGCCAACAGCGTGCTGCAGCAGCAGAGCTATGTTTTCTCCGACGCGCCGAGCGAGTTTGCCGACGCGCTGTTCCCCTCCAACGAGTTCTCACAGACCAACGGCTACCCCAATCCGACCGCCCGCAGCTCGGAACTGATCTTCTATGAGCCGAGCAGACTGTTCACGGCCAACTACCCCAACGGCATGTCCTACTACCGGAAGGTGAGCTTCTACGTTCCCCAGGGCATGATCAACCTCTACGACGAGGCCGACCTTCGCCGCTCGTATCTCATCCGGCACGGGTCGGCATCCGACAACCCGAACGACTACACCACAGCCAAGTACTTGGGAGGGCAGTATGACGACGTCATCTATATCCGCCTTTCAGAGATCAAACTCAACTATGCCGAGGCCCTTGTACGCGCTTCGGGAAGCGTATCGGCCGAAGCTGTCAGCCAGCTCAACGACATCCACCAGCGCGCCTATCCCGCCGGGAAGAAGCCGGCCCGCTACACCGTGGCCGACTTTCCTGACGCGACGGCCTTCCTCCGCACCCTGCTGAAGGAGCGGCGGATGGAACTCGCCTACGAGGGACAGTATCGCTGGGACTTGATGCGCACCGACAACTTAGCCGGTGACGCCACGCTCGGAGCCATCCCCCCGGCCCGATGGAACCTGCCCGTGCCTGAATACGAGATCCGACTGACCGGCGGACTGATCCGTCAAAACAGCGGATACGCACAGTAGCCGGCACGGACGGACCTCACAGACGGATGAGCCATGGCCGACAGAATGTGAAGATAATTCCAACATAAAACAACTCTCTAAATCTCACAATCAGAAGCGGAAGCACGCGAAAACGACGAGAACACCCTCCGGACTTTCGCGCTTCCGCTTCATTTTTATGCCTCTCGCGGCGGCAGAAGCATGCTCCGGACGCCCCGGATGATGCCTTCGGAGCGCCAAAAGCTATCCTCTCCGCGAGCAAAAGCTATCCTTTCGACGCTCCGAAGCTATCGTTCGGGCATGCCAAAGGATAGCTTTCGGCGGCCCGCTATTCATTTCAGGATTCTAAAGAGCTGATTTCCAGCCATTTAAAAAAAACAGCTCATTTTCGCGTTTTTCTGTCCGACGGCCGCTCCGCTGGCGTCCAGACGAATTCTGAGAGGACATTTGTCAAGTTTTATTAAGCCCGTCCTGCCGTTTCCGCAGTCGCCTTCAGCCGCCACCCGCATGACAGACTTGGAGTGCCGAAGAAGAAAAATCAACACGATTCTTTGTACGGATATAATAATTTTCTTAACTTTGTCTGCAAGTAACATATGAACACCGCCCCGCCTGAACCGCTCATCGGAGCACTGACAAGCAGGCAGGGCACAAGCGCACGGGCAACGGGCCAGCCTGCCGGAGACAACGACCCGCCCTGCGGCGCAAATGATTTGGCAATGACATTCACGAGCATTCACGAGGGAGATTTCAAGAAGCTGTTTGACGAGAAGTACATGCAGCTCTACCACTTTGCATTCGATTACCTCAAGAACGAGGACGAATGCAGGGACATCGTGAGTGAAGTGTTCACGACAATATGGAAACGTCGCGAGTTCTTGGATACCAAGAACATCAACTCCTATCTCTATCTGTGTGTGAGAAACAAGTGCATCGACCGTCTCCGGCAGCAGAAGCGCTTCCACAAGATGGAAAAGGAATATCCGCTGCTGTTCACGGACATCGATGACGAAGAGTGGAAACTGAAGGAAGAGCGCATCGCGCTCATGCAGGCGGAGCTCAGAAAGATGTCTGACCGGACGCACGAGGTGCTGCGCGAAAGATACATGAACGACCGCTCCTACAAGGAGATCGCCGCGCTGATGGGTATCACCGTCGACGGCGTGAGCAAGATCCTGACCCGGGCCTTCTCACATCTCAGAAAGACATGTAATGCAAAAAACAAAGAAAAATGATACCTAAAACCGAAAAACTCGGTTATATATATAAAGACATAGGTAATGAACGAGACCAACGAAGCGATAAGCGAACCTGAACACTATCAACCTGCGAGCCGTGAGATGACGGAACTTCGGAGCGCCGTTCTGCGCGAATGCGCCCCCAAGCCGGATATGGAAGCGGAATGGGAGCGGATAGCCCGTATCATCGAGGATGACAGTGAGACAGACCGGAAGCCGCAACCGAAACGCACGCGCCGCCGCATCCTATGGGCCGTCACGGGCGCCGCAGCTGCCGTCGTGCTCGCCTTCGTGCTCACGCATCGCCGGGACAGCCCGGACGGCGTGCGCGTGTTCACCGCCGACAAGGCAACGCAGGAAGTGACGCTTGCCGCCGGCGACAGTCGTCCGCAGCCCCTCCGTGCGGCCAACATGACCTTTCGTGAGCCGCGAACCGCGTCGCCGGCCCGCCTGCTCACGCTGTCCACGCCCCGCGGGAAAGACTGTCAGGTGACGCTCCCCGACGGTTCGAAGGTATGGCTCAATGCCGACAGCAAGCTCACGTTCCCAGAGAGGTTCGACCGCAGCAAGCGGGTCGTCCGCCTGCAGGGCGAGGCTTACTTCGAGGTAGCGAAGGAACGCGGGCGCCGCTTTGAGGTGGAGACCGACTATTTCACCACCATCGTCCACGGCACGACATTCAACCTCCGGGCCTATTCGGCACGCAACGCCAGCGTGGTGCTCATCGAAGGCAGCGTCTCCGTGAGCGGAAACGGCCGCCAGTGCATGCTGAGGCCGGGCGAAATGGCATCCCTCAAGGGTGACAGAAGCTTCGCCGTGAAAGAGGTGGACACCTATTCCTGCCAGCAATGGCAC
Organism: Prevotella sp.; assembly: GCA_022778905.1. Classification (GTDB taxonomy): domain Bacteria; phylum Bacteroidota; class Bacteroidia; order Bacteroidales; family Bacteroidaceae; genus Prevotella. Next base: position 13,072 of record JALFRV010000155.1, read on the forward strand.
CAAGGTTTCTTCTACTTCGACAACCAGACGCTCTTCGAGATCATGCAGGACTTGGGCCGATGGTACAACGTCAGCATCGTGTTTGAAGACACCCGGAAGATGGACGTCCGTCTTCACTTCGTGGCCAATCGCCGAAACAGTCTCGAGGAAGCCGTCCGCAACATGAACGACTTGGGCGTGGCCCACATCGAGCAGGAAGACGACGCGCTGATCATCAGATAGCTCTTGCGGAAACGGCTCTCTTTTTTCCCACTTTCCTGTACCTATTCTGCACTTTCTCTGTATTATATATAGGGTATGTTCCCTACGGAACAGCCATCATGAGATATCAACCATGTAAAAACTTTCAGCTATGAGAAAGATCCAAATCCTCACGGTCGTCCTGAGCTTGCTTCTATCTCTTGTATCCTTGGAGGCAAGCGCGCAGGGTAAGAAAATCACGCTGTCTTTCAACAAGGTGGCGCTGCCGGCTGCACTTCGACAGGTAGAAGTCCAGTCGGGTTACTACAAGATCAACTACCCCTACGATGATGTCAGCCGCTATACCGTCACAGCCGCGATCAGGGGAGCATCCGCGCCGGAAGCCGTCAGAATGATCCTCAACGGGCTGCCGTTCACCTCTTCGGTCAACAACGAGTTCATCCAGATCCGGCGGACCAATCAGGTGCCGGCCGCGAAAGTGCAGACCGCCGTGAGCGGACGGGTGCTCGATGCCGACGGAGAACCCCTCGCAGGCGTGACAGTCATGGTCGTGGGCACGGCAAACGGCACAGTCACCAACGCCGAAGGCAAGTACAGCCTGACCGGCGTGTCACCCGAGCAGACGCTGTCATTCTCCTATGTCGGGAAGAAAACGCTGGAACGCAAGGCCCATTCGGCCCGGAACGTGATCATACTCCATGACGAATCGAACACCTTCAGCGACATCATCGTCACCGGCTATCAGACACTCTCCAAGGAAAGGGCCACAGGCGCCTTCGGCACCATCACCACCAAGCAGCTCGACGCGAAGCTCAACGCCAATCTGAAGAACATCATGGAGGGCCAGATAGCGGGCGTCGTGCTCGACAAGGACGGCAACATCACCATCCGGGGCATCTCCACCCTCATCGCCGAAACCAACCCGCTCATCGTCGTCGACGGCTATCCCACGGAGCTGGAGCTGAGCGATCTCAACCCCGACAACATCGAGCGCATCACCGTCCTCAAGGATGGCGTGGCCGCATCCATCTACGGCTCGCGCGCCGCCAACGGTGTGATCGTGGTCAACACGAAGACCGACTCCCACGGGAGGACCACGCTCAGCTATAAGGGAACGTTCCGGTTCGAGACCAAACCCAATCTGGACTATCTCCATCAGGTCTCCACTTCCGATTACATCGATGCCGAACTTGCCCTCTACAACCTGAATCCGTCAGCCGAAGCCTATTCGCTGACGGATATGTCCATCTATAAGAGCACCGTCGGAGACTTGCTCACGCGGCGCAAAGCGGGGCTGATCACCGACGCGGAGTTCAACAGTCAGATCAACGCCTTGCGTCAGGTCAACGGACTGAAGGAAGCGGAGAAATATCTGTTTCGCACCGCCTTCACCCAGACCCACAACATCCGCCTCAGCGGAAGCAACGCCGTCAACCGGTATAACCTTGCCGTCAACTACACCAACAACCGCTCCTCGTTCATCAACACCCATGACAACCGGCTGCTGATCGACCTCAAGAACGAGTGGACACCATACCGGTTTCTCAAGATCGGCATCACTGCGGGCGTCAAATATTCGCGTGACAAGGCACCCATCAGCGACTGGCAGGTGGTCAACATGCGCGCTTTCTTCCATCCCTATGACCGCATCAGGGACGACAACGGCAACCTGACCGGGCTGCATACCACAAGCTACGCCATCAATGAGATCTACAGGCAGTACAGCGGACTGAAGCCCACGGCCTACAATCCCGTCACGGAGGCCTACGAGACCTATACCGCCACGCAGAAGTTTGCTGCGCTCCTGAGCGGTTTTCTCCGGTTTGAGGTCATGGAAGGGCTGACAGCTGAGATCGGCGGAAACTGGTCGAGGGACAACAGCACGGTCAAGAACATCTATACGGAGAACAGCTACGCGATGCGCCTTTCTTACAACAACAGCACCTCTCTCACCACACCGTCCAGCCATTATGTCCCCTATGGCGACATGATCAACGAGAAACGCTACACCAATGAGAACTGGACGCTGCGCACGCAGGTCAGCTTCGCGCGCGACTTCGGCAAGCACCGACTCACCGCCATCGCCGGTAACGAGATCCGAAGGATCACCGACGACGACAACCAATATGAGACCCGCCTCGGCTACAATCAGACTGCGGGAAGCTTTACGCCCATCAATATCAAGGACTTCATGAGCAACTCCTACAGCCAGGACATCATTATCCCGGCCAAACCCTATCAGCTCCTGAGCCTCATCCCGGTCGCCTACTATGTCCGCTACGGGGCTTACGGCTATGGGGACCGGCGGTTCGTGTCATGGTATATGAACGGATCGTATGAGTACGACAACCGGTATCTCATCAGTGGAAGCATCCGCGAGGACCTGACCAACTTCTTCGGGACCGACCCGAAGTACAGGCACAAGCCCATATGGTCAATCGGAGGAACGTGGAAGATCAAGAATGAAGCCTTCGGCAACATCACCTGGATCAACCGGATGAATCTTCGGGCTTCCTATGGGATCAACGGCAACATCTCCCTGACAGAAGGCCCCGACCTGATCCTCTCGACTTCGGGCTACAGCGAAGACACGGGGGGCGTGGCTTATGGCATCGCTTCATTCCCCAACAACCAGCTCCGGTGGGAGAAAACGGCCACGACGAACATCGGATTGGATGTGGATATGCTGGACAACCGGATAGGATTCACCTTCGACTGCTATCTCAAAAGGAGCACGGACCTGCTGGCCGACGACTCAGCGGATCCCACCACGGGAGCCGCCAGAATGAAAAAGAACGTCGGAGCCATCGACAACAACGGCTACGAACTGGCGCTCCGCGCAACCCCCGTCAGCAACAGGCATTTCAAATGGGATGTCAATTACAACGTCTCATTCAATCACAGCAAGGTGAAGAAGTACAATGTCTCCCGCCTCTATCCTACAGCCTGGGCATGGACAAGCCCCATTCACGCCGAGGGCTATCCCATGTACGGGCTCTTCGGCTATCATTTTGCCGGACTGAACGATAAAGGCGAGACGATGGTTTATGGGGCCGACGGAACCAAGAAGGCTGCGACGGCCGTGACAGTCAATGACGTTCATTATCTCGGAACAACCGTTCCGAAAGCCGACATGGCCTTGACCAACAACCTGACCTGTCATCACTTCAACCTGTCGTTCATGTTCATCGGAAAGTTCGGGCACAAGTACCGCAAGGATGTGTTTCATGGGGCGAACTATACGAACAGACATTTCCCCGAAAGATGGCAGCAGCCGGGCGACGAGGCGCACACGATCTATCCCGTACTGAAAAGCTGGAGCATGGACACATTCTACTTCCCGTTCTGCGATGTGAACATCGGGAATGCCAATTATGTGAAACTCCGCGACGTCACATTGACCTACAGCTTCCCGCGCGAGATCATACGGCCCGTCGGAATGAGCGATGCGCGCATCTATCTGCAGGCCCGCAACCTCTTCAGAATCACCGCCCCGGGATGCGACATCGACCCGGAGACCTATGAGAACAACATGGGCGGAACCTTGGGATCATCGTTCGACGTAGGCTATACGGTGCTTCCGATGAACCCGGAGTTCTACATTGGAATATCCTTCAGTTTCTAACGAATTGCCGACATGAAAAATCTTATCCTTACAATCCTCACAGCCGTGGGCGGGATGTGCCTCATCTCGTGCGGCGACTTCTTGGATGTCAAGCCCGTAGGCAAGATGATTCCGACCGAGGTATCACAGTTCGAGAACCTGCTGAACAATGAGCAGACGTTGCAGTATTTCATGTATGACAACAACAACGGATGCTTCTACGCGGCCTTGGGCGACAATCTCGAGATCAGCGAAAACCAGCTCAACTACCAGTATACGGCAACTTTCCCCAACTTGGACATCCTTGCCGCCTACATCTTCTACAGTCCCATCATGCGCCTGACGTCCACTCCGTTCACCTGGACCTACAGCTACAGGGCGATCGGATACTTCAACAATGTGGTCGACGGCATTTCCAAGATCGACAGTGAGTCGGAATATGCCAAGGGCATCATGGCCGTCGCGCGGGCCGGAAGGGCATGGCTCTACATGAATCTTGCACTCACTTACGGGCCGATGTACAACCCCGAAGGCCCGAACGACACGAAAGTGGTCCCCTGCCGGATATCGGGCGATCCGACCACACCTAACGGAGACTTGTCGACAACGGCTGAAATCTTCCGACAGGTGAAGGCAGATCTCGACTACGCATGCGAGAACTGCCCGCTCAACGTCAGCAATCCGAGCCGCGCCAACCGTGCCTGCGCCTACGGCATAAGGGCCGAATATCACATGTATGTGCGCGACTGGAAGAACATGCTGGCCGACTGTCAGCGCGCCTGGGAACTGGCCATGAACGACCGGAAGAGCCTCGACAACATGCTCTACGACTTCCGTGACTTCCACTATGAAGCCACCTCGCCGGTCAGCGTCGATCCGGGCGTGTCGCCCGAGACGGGCATGACGTTCCGCGGACCGGACAACGACTTCGCCAAGACACGCAACAAGGAGAACCTGCTCTTCAGATATGCTCCCTACAGCTACTCTTCGGGCAAATTCTATCCGTCGGCCGACTGGAAGGCACTCTTTGACAAAGCGCACGACATGAGATGGAAACTCTTTGCCCTCAACTATCCCGGCTATTCGACAACCGTAGGCACCGAGAAGCACGATGACGGCATCCGGGTGGTCTACTTCCGTGACAAGAACCTCTCAACCACCGAAGCACTCACCTACCCTTTGCTCCTGCTGATGAAGGCCGAGGCAGAGGCACGGAACGGAGATCTCACGACCGCGCTCGCCGACCTGAACCTGCTGCGCCGCTACCGTTATGACTTCGGTGCCGGGGCCTCGACGGATCTGCCCGGCGGAGCAAGCCTCAGTCAAGACGAGTTGCTCACGGAGATCCTCGCCGAGCGCCGTCGCGAACAGCCGATGGCAACCTTTCAGCGCACGCTCGATCTCAAACGCTATGCCCTTGACAATGGTAAGCCATGGAGCAAGATGACCATCGTGCACACCTGCGGCAGCAAGACCTACAGCAAGACGATCTCGGACGCCTGCTTTCAGTCACTCCCCATCGACAACGCCATCCTGAAATACAACCCGCAGTGGGGCATTCCGGAGCATACGGAAGCATTCGATCCCGTGGCGGAAAAATAACTTTGGATCAAACAGAAACGCCATATGAATCCAACAAACAAAGTATCCATGCAAACCATCAAGGCCACAACAGCGTGGCTATTCGCCGCTTTCATGCTGGCAGGAGCCTGCTCCGCCCAACCCAAAACGGCCGACATCCGCATCTCTGTGGCTCTCAGCGACATCACGGATTCGGTCATCGTCTATCCGATGAACAAGATCGAGAAACGCTGGGGCACACCAGTGAGGACCCTGCCCGTCAACGGCAAGGCCACCGTCAGCCTGCCACTGGCCGAAGCGACCAATCTGCTGATCTACGCGAACCGCGGGAGCAAGGGGCAGATGATGATGGCCATGCCCATGAACCTCGTCATTGTGGGCATGCCAGGAGAGACGCTCACGGTGAGCGGAACATCTACCGACTACCGCATCTCGGGCTCTCCGTTCTACCGGCAGTATGGCGAGGCCGTCGACCGGACACTTCTCCGGAAAGACTACCAGCAGCTTGCAGCCACCTGGCAGGACATGCAGAAGAAGGGCATCAGCCAGGACTCGCTCAAGGCTTTCATGACTCAACAGCAGCAAGCGCTGACAGCAAGGAAGAACGCTGCCATCCTCCGCTACATCCGGACGAATCCGCAGCAGGAGGCATCCGTCCTTCTGCTCAGCGAACTTGATACGGATGGCTTCTTCGAAGCAGACCCGCTGCTCGACCGGAACGTGAAGGAGAGCCGGCTGAAAGGGATCTATGAGACGGTCAGGACATCGTATGTGAAACGGAAACAGAAGGCGGAGGCGGCCAAGACGCTGTCTCCGGGCGCTCCGGCTCCGGACTTCACGCTTGACGACCTCAACAAACGCCCTGTCTCCCTCAGTGGGCTTCGGGGCCGATATGTCATCCTTGATTTCTGGGGAAGCTGGTGCAGCTGGTGCATCAAGGGATTCCCGGACATGAAAAAATACTATGACAAGTACAAGGGGAGAATCGAAATCCTCGGCATCGACTGCAATGACACGGACGCCAAATGGCGCGAAGCCGTCCGCAAACACCAACTGCCATGGCTGCACGTGCGCAATACGGACCAGACGGCCGTAGATGTCAAATATGCCATATCGGGCTATCCAACCAAGGTGATCGTTGATCCGGAAGGACGGATCGTCCGCATCGTCGTCGGCGAAGATCCCAAGTTCTACGACTATTTGGATGAACTGATGGCGCAATAGGCGTCATTCCGCCAGTGGGCAACAGAAGGCCAGAGAACATAGAAGGAGCTTCTGCAGGAGGCGGAAGATCGGTATGGACTGAAGCGCGGGCGTGTCTGACGGGACACGCCCGCGCTTTCGGCCTGTCTGCTCCGTGTCGGCGGGTGACAGGGAGGATCACTCCGTCCTCAGCTCAATGCGCCCGCTGATGGCGCGGCTGGCATCGGTGACGGTCAGAGAGACGGGACCTGCCGCCGGCAGACTCTGCACGGTGACGACCAACTGTCCATGAAAGAGGCGCATGCGAGGCTCCGTGAAAGGCTCGAGTGACGTGGCATCGCCGTTGCAGACGGCCCGGAAGCGTCCGGCTCCCTCGACCTGAAAGGTCAACTCGGCGTCGGCATCGGGGATGAGATTGCCGTCGGCATCGGTCATGGAGACGGTAACATAGATGAGGTCATCACCGTCGGCGGCCATTGTGGTGCGGTCAGCAGAGAGCGCGAGTGCGGCCGGGGCGCCTGCCGTACGGATGATCTGCCGGTCGGCTTCCCTTCCTCCGTCGTCGTAGGCGATGACCTTCAGTTCGCCTGGCTCATAGACCACGTTGTCCCAGATGAGCCTGTAGCGGTCGGCACGCAGCCTTGCCTCTTCGGGTGATGCGGCCTTTCCGGTGATCACCTCACCGCTGACGGCGGCCGACTTGCGTCTTCGGCCCTGCGAACGTCCGTTGACAAAGAGTTCCGCTTCGGGCCAGTCGGTGTAACAGAAGACGGGAGTCGGCAGCCCTTCGCGTCCCGGCCAGGTCCAGTGGGGCAGCAGGTGAAGGGTGTGAACCTGCCTGTTCCAGACCGAACGATATAGGTAATAGCGGTCCTTGGGCAATCCAGCGAGGTCGCATGCACCGAAGTAGCTGCTTCTGCTGGGCCAGTATTCGTCGTAGGGAGTGGGCTCGCCGAGATAGTCGATGCCCGTCCAGATGAATTGTCCGATGGTGTACGGTGCATCTTCCATGGCGATGAAGTCTTCCTCGGGGAGGTTGCTCCAGGAGCACCAGTTGACATCATAGGACGACACATGACCGTCGCTGTCGGGCCGCACGACGCCCCAGGTGACGGGAAACTTGTAGACGCCACGTGAAGAAACGGTCGACGCGGTCTCCGAACCAAGGATGAAGCCCCCCGGGAGCTGTCCGATGCTTCGTCCGTATTTATAGACCCGATAGTTGAATCCCGGCACATCCATGACCTGGGCGAACCCTGTCCTGAGCGCACTCTCTGCCCTATCCATACCTTGGGTGACGGGGCGCGAGGGATCGAACTGATGGCAGATGTCCTGCAAGCGTCGGGCTATCAGCGGCCCTTCTTCGCTCCCCTGCTCGGGGATCTCGTTTCCGACGGACCACATGATGATGCTCGGATGGTTGCGATGATGGCGGAGGAGATTTTCCATGTCACGGTCGGCCCACGCATCGAAGAAGCGCGCGTAGCCGTTGCGGCACTTAGGGTAGCGCCACATGTCGAAGCTCTCGGCCATGACCATCATGCCCAAGGAGTCGCAAAGCTGCATCTGCAGCTCGGAGGGCATGTTATGGGCGGTGCGGATGGCATCGGCTCCCATGTCCTTCATAAGTTTGATCTGCCGGATGAGGGCTGCCTTGTTGACGGCAGAGCCGAGCGGCCCGAGATCGTGATGGAGACAGACGCCCTGAAACTTGCGCGTGACACCGTTGAGACGGAACCCGTGAAGGCTGTCGACGGTGACCGTGCGGATGCCGGTCTTGAGCCGATGAGATGCCACGCGCCGACCATCCGAGACGACCGCGAGGCGCACCTCGTAGAGATAGGGGGTCTCCGGAGTCCAGAGACGGGGATGGTCTACGCGGAGGTCGAGGTGCACCTGCCCGTCGGACGGCGACAGCAAACGGGTGGCGGAGGAGGCGACGCGGCTGCCGTCGATGAGCTGGACGGAGAGGTGCGCCTTGCGTCTGAGACCTTCGACGGTGAGATCCACAGCCACCGTAGCCTGCTCGGGGGCGAGGCGGGTGGTGCGCACGTAGACCTTCCAAGGGTCGATGCGCACCTCTGGCGTGAGCATGAGGCGGACCGGTCGGTATAGTCCGGCGCCCGGATACCATCGGCTGCTCTCCTCGACATTGCGCAGATGGACGGTGATCGTGTTGTCACCAGGGCGCAGGAAGGGTGTGGCATCGATGCGGAAAGCGTTGTAGCCGTAGGCCCAGCGGCCTGCCTCGGCACCATTGATGCAGACCAGCGGTTCAGCCATGGCACCGTCAAAGCAGAGGTAGGCGTGGCTGAAGGTGGCCGGAGACAGACGGACCGTAGAGCGGTACCATCCCTCGCCGATCCACGGAAGTGCGCCGGAGCGTCCTGATTTCTCGGTCGCCGCCTG
>JALFRV010000115.1 GCA_022778905.1 Prevotella sp.
TGCACGCCGTTTTTACGCCGTTATGCGTCTATATGAACATTTTCAGAAGAAGACCGGCTGAAGTCGCCGCGTAAAGTGAGTAAAGAGAATGCATCATAGAGAAAGACAAAAAAGGGGATGTGCCTATTTTGACACATCCCCTTTTTGTTTTGTCACAGACCGCCCCTGCTTCCGCAGCCCATCTCGGTCGACAGCCAGCGGCAACTGTAAAAACAGTTCGGACACGGTCATATAGAAAACCGAGGTTGCCCGCTGTCGAAAGAAAAATTATTCGTATATTTGCAGATACAGACAGCACTGACAGTCAGCGGTCATGGTCCAGCCAACTGCGCTGGATGAGCATCAAAGAACAGAAAGGTTCCCAAATGAAACGCAAATTGCCGCTTCTAACCTTGCAGACCTGCAGCTCGACCGTGGCAATGGGCATAGGACCGCCTGAAGGAAAAAACAGCGAAGGGAATAATGTCAACGGCATCATGGCAGCTGCCGACAACGGCCAAAGCGGGATTGCCGTCACCCGGATCAGCTGCGGCAACGACAGCCTGTTCCCGAAAGAAAACTCCGGCCGCAGAGAAGGGAACTCTCATTGCCGCATATGGCAAAACGAGCGGCAAGCCCGAGACCTCCGAGCTTACCGCACGCACAGCTTTCGCAAGGAAAAAAATGGCCGGCTGACACTGCTACAGAACAAAAACATCAATGAAAAAGGAGGACCGCATATGGATCTGAACAAAGAATTCACCAATGGCGAAGTGACAATCCTCTGGCAGCCTCGTAAATGCACGCATGCAGGCACCTGCATCAGACTGCTGCCGAATGTCTATCAGCCGGGTAGGAAACCATGGATTCGCCCGGAAAACGCAACGACCGAAGAGCTGATCAGGCAGGTCGCCCAATGCCCGTCAGGCGCACTCTGCATCAAGAAAAAGGCGGCGGAAACGGTCAGGATCGACTTGGAAGACGACGGAAAAAAAGGCCGCTTCGTGCTCTATGCACAAGACACGAGGGCCGGCGAGATGACGTTCAGCTGGGCCGGAGACCGCTTGTTCATCATCGACCATACCGAAGTGGACGAGGCCTTTGGCGGAAAAGGCTATGGCGGAAAATTGGTGAAAGCCGGTGTGGACTATGCCCGGCAGCGCCAAGTGAAGGCCACGCCGCTCTGTCCGTTTGCCAAAAGGGAGTTTGAGAAACATGCCGACTATCAGGATGTATTGTTCGGTTGATCCACTCCGGGCAGCTTTCGGGAAGGCCTGATCAGCAGGATGTGCAGGCCGAAGCGGCAGAGTGCCTGTCCTGAATGTCCGATCCATGTACAGACTGACTGGCCTCAGCCGTCCAAGGAGAACAATCCTCCATACCCCATCATAGGCATAGGGGATCGTCGTTTTCTGCAGGGAGGGAAACGAAGGGGCGGCACATGAATCGCCAAAAGAATCTTTCTGTCATGCGGAGAAGACACGTAACAAGCTGTAAGGACGGCACATGAATTTCAAAAAGATATCCCGTTGGAAATCAGTCAGTTAACTCATACCCGCCAAGAGCTGTCATATGGGCGGTCAAGAGCTATCATATGGACCGCCCGGAGCTATCCTTTCGGCGGCCCGGAGCTATCATTTCCGGAAGCCACTGTTTACCTCCGTGAAAAATGCCCGCTACGGATGCCCGGACCGAATGCATCGTTCTGACCCCACGGTAGATTCATGCAACATTCAATTGACAGAAAGTATTGCACCATAAGGTACCCATCTGGAACGTCAGGAAATTTTATACCGCTGTCATTGTGATTGGCTTTTGTGTACAAATATCTGACCCAATTCCTTTGGACTGAGTTAATCCTCTAAAGGCCTCAAACTGAATAATCGTTTGTTGACTATTAGTTGTGCCCATGCTGTTTGCAGGTATCAGAGTTTCAATTAGTAAACGTGCTTTAGCTGTCTTGGGATGCAATAAAGCTAATTACTTTTCCCCAACAATAGCGCTTTGCCCTTCTTATTTATGTGGTTCAGGGCCGAATTTCACCGTTATATCGTACTTTCGTGACTCACATAATATCCTTGTGTGTTTAACATCATTGTTTTTGCAAAAAGATCGAGGAGCAAAAGGGCTTCTGCAAGGAACTCCCTCGGAGTTCAACGCTCGACAGGGCATGGTTGGGTGGAATGCCCGAAGTGTAGCGGAGGGCATGACGGCATGACGTGCCTGACAAAAGTTGATCCCCCTGCGGGGACAGCTGCCATGAAAACTTGCAAAAACAATGATGTTAAGACACAGATAGATTACCTGCCCCACTTTCGTATTAGAAGTCATTCTAAAAGATCGCAGTAAGATATTCTCCTTCATATATGTCAAGTTCTCTATCCCTTCTCAATTGACGCAGGAAGGAAAGCATGTTGACCATACATTCCATTTCTCCGTAACGTGAATTCAATATACATATAAACCACACCCATTCTTTGAAAGAACAAATGTGGTTTTTGGGGAAAGCAACAAAGACTATATTTTTTTCTTTATTGCAATTTGATGATGGGGTAGATATGTTCACAATCGGATCAGAGGAGCCAAGTCCAACGCGGCAATCATCACTGCCTATCCCGCCCATACCGGATAGGTTCTGACCGTCAGCCATCCTGCTATGTAAGGCAGCACTATTGACAGCAGGATGGCCAGGATATCGCATTCGACATGTCGTATTTCGCGTCTCATCTTCATCTGTTGATATTCATGTATCATCTGTCTGTTCGGAAACAAAGATAATGATCTTCCTTGAAAAGTCATTGGATAGAGCCGTTAAAGTAGTATAAAGCAACATCCGCCCACACTGGTACAGTGCAGCGCATGTACCTGTCCGCTCCTTCCAACAACAGCAAGGAAGATTGTACGGAAGCATCATTCGCGGCTTCATGTAGCCTGTTCATGCAGCCGCAATATGGATCTTTACCCTAAACGGATCCATACGGTATATAAGCGTTGTTGAGAATCTTGAAAGATTTCCATTTTCAAGTTCAACGCCTCCGACAGCTGGCTTTCCTATGTCTTTTTGTTCCGCAGAGACTGTAAGTGAAATCATCGGCCTGCCCTGCCCGGTCATAAGGAGTAACCAAGCCTTGGGTATCGATGATATCCATATGCTTTCTCCTTGCAGCTCTGCTTTCCAAGCGACAGACATTGAACAGGCTCTTCCTACAATTCGTTATCCCTGAAGCTGACCCTCAAACGATGCGGTGATCTGCGTCGAAATCATAGTGTCCACAGTGGGAATACCAAATGCCAATCGCTAAAGCCCCCAGAAAGATATCCCTTTCTAATATCTTTCGCCCGGATGAGAGTCTATGGCAATTGTTCTTCATGACTTACTTATTCAGCCTCCCATAAAGCTACATGCGTTTCCGACTTATCGCCCTAAAACAGCTTTTGCTTTACAAAATCGTCACCATGGTCCCTGCAGTCCAGCAGAGAGACAGAATCCGTAACTTCCTGACATGCCGCATAATCCCTGACGATTGAGATCTCAGGCGCAACGTAAGTTTTCTTTTTTGATGTCATCTTGATTATTTGAATTGGTAACTCATTAGCAGAAATCAGTGGAATTGTCCTTTATCCTCTTTGCACTTCATTGTTGAGATAATCACCTGTCTATCTCCAAAGCCACAAAGGATTATTCGCAAACTTGAAGAAAGCCCCTTGCTTAAATCGCCCGTAAAATTATGAAAAGAATATTCATCAGACAAGCAATAAGATACTTTTATAAATAAGTAACGGGCAAACACGAACAAGCGGAAAGCCGGTTGGCCTCATTTGCTTCATGCAAACAAAACACTAACACACAGGCTAACAAAGACAAACATTCATAGCGGATGACAACTACTTCAAAAGATTCTCCGTTGTCTATTCTTGATGAATCGAATATTATCACTAACTTTGCCATCAGATACAGAACAGTTATAACGACATGGATACAATGAAAAACAAAGTTGGAGTCAGGACGATTATTGATTCTCAGCGAGAGGCAGCACTGCACACGACAAGTATAACCATTCTGACGGGTAGCATCTTGAATCTTGTCGGATTAGTGGGGTATCCCGATTTCCATATTTCCAACATCGTTTTTATCTGCATCACCTTATTGACCTCCGTTCTGACACGACTGAAAGTCCTAAAACCAATTGCCGCCTGCAACTTTGTCTTATTCTTGGCGTCTTCGGATGTTCTTGGCGAGATGATGTTCATTGCCTTCAAGGGGCTCACGGACAGCGCATTTCAGATACTGTGTGAATGTATTGTTTTTACGAGTATTATCTGCATGGCAGCATTTGCCTATCTTCGCATGCTCGTTAATTTAAGTCTGGCGGCCTGGACGATCACTTATGCCATCTGCTGCTATATCACCCATAACTGCCTATTGCTGAACACAGGGGGACTTATCATGGTAATCTATATATTTGTAATGTATCTGAGCATCAAGATGCATCATACCGTTCGAAAGATTATCGCTAAAAATACAGAACTGCAAAATGACGAAAACGAGCTGCTGGATTTTTTCAAGATGGATAAAAAACAGCTCCTTTCTTACATTCGCCTGGCGCAGGATCGGAACTTAAGCGAAGAGGAAACGCAAAACCTACTGTCCAGTTTGAATGTGGAGAGCAGTGTGACGATCTCGCAAAATGTTGCCTATATGATGCGCCAACAGGAGATTGAGTATTCGAAAATGAAAGAACGCATGCCGGAATTGACCCCATCGGAATTGGAGATAGCTCGCCTTATCCTGCAGGAGAAAAAACAGACGGAAATTGTGAAGCTGACTGGCAAGCATAAAGGAAATATAACCGTTCAACGCTCGACAATCAGAAAGACACTTAACCTGCCTAAAGACGAAAGTCTATATGAAGGGCTAAAGAACAGAATGACCAACTAAGCGCATGGACAGTGGGCTGTATGCAAAGGCATATCAACCAACTGCCATACGGCCATAGGCACGGCGCATGAGAGACAACATTCGCATGAGGCGGAGCCGATGGTCGGAAAAGACATGCTGCTGCCAACAGGCTGAAACCTTCGCGGTCAAGCAGCAAAAAGTAGCGTCCGATCCAATGAGATTGACAGAATGCACTCAAGGACAGAGGAGGCAGTTGGGACGAAAAACAACAGCGCATGGTTCGGGCCAAGCCTCCTCACCATGAAGACATAAGTCAATATCAGCTTTGGAGAGTGTAAAGTAAACTGTGTCAGTCTACAATAATAAGCAGTTTAATACTGTTTATTTTTTATGGAGAACGAAGAATTTGATTACAAGAGAGCTGCCTGACAGCTTCGTAATGGCGAAGAATCGTAATCCTTCGCGCTTGTAACGGTGACGCACTTATGTGGCCTTGCCAGTGCACTTGTCTGGCATCGTCACCCCCAACTCATACAAGCGTATTGGGCAACATATGTTCATCGGTCAACGAACATATGTTCATAGGCCGACCAACATATGTTCATGGGCCAACCAACATATGTTCATGGGCCAACCAACATATGTTCTTTGACTATGCCTGATTTTACTTCACACCTTTAGGTTTGTTGTTACTGAATTGGTTTACATATTTTTTCCTTTGTTCCTGAAGCGCTTTACACTTCCGGTTAAACCCGGATCAGTCAGCTGATAGA
>JALFRV010000209.1 GCA_022778905.1 Prevotella sp.
AGAAGTGGACGTAGATCGGCTCTTCAGGGAACTTCATCTTGATATTGTCCCTGATGCTCTCCGCTTTCTGCCGGGCAGCTCGGGTGTTTCCTCCAGCGTAGGCCTGTACACGGTATCCGGTCACCTTGTAGCTCTTGCGCATGACTTTCTTGCGCATGTCGATGGTCGGGATGTCCATCTCATCGTCTGTGTCATTCTCCGTCTGTCGTGGCGGGACTGTCTCGTGGCGGGTGCTGTCGGGTTTCTTTGTCGGCGCATCCTTGGTCTGGTAGGCCTGCCGTTTGGTCGTGTCAGGCTGCTGACCGGCTGCCTGTGGCGGTCGGTTCTGGTTGTTCTGTGCCTGCTGTCCGGCAGGTGTCGTCCTGTCCTTTGCCGCATTTTTGACCGGCTGCTGGCTCCTGTTGCCATTGACAAGATCGCTGATGGCCTTGCTTTGTGTGACGGTTACCGTCCCTTCGCCTGCTTTTCGCTGCTGCAGATGATCAAGGTAGGTCTGTGCATGGCCGGTCTGCGCCATACCCGCTGCCAACAATATCAATACGAAGAGTTGCTTCATGTCCCCAACATTCAATGGAAAAATAGAAACCATGGACTTGCCCTACATGGTCCGAAGAGCCCGTGAGGCAAGTCCACAGTTTACCGATATCTTACTTCTTCCAGGCATCTATGATGGCCTTAAAGTCTCCGGCCTTCAGCGAGGCACCGCCAATGAGACCGCCGTCGATGTCGGGTTTGGCGAACAGTTCGGCCGCATTCGAAGGGTTGCAGCTTCCGCCGTAGAGGATGGAAGTCTCTTCTGCTGCCTCCTGACCGTATTTCTCGGCAATGATTGTGCGTATGTATGCGAGCATCTCCTCTGCCTGATCGGAGGTCGCTGTCTTGCCTGTGCCGATGGCCCAGATAGGCTCGTAGGCCAGGATGATGTTCTTCCATTCTTCCGAAGAGAGGTTGAAGACGGATGCTTCCAACTCTGCTTTGACCACCTCGTTCTGCTTGTTGGCCTCGCGCTCCTCCAATGTCTCGCCGCAGCAGAAGATCACTTTCAGGCCGTTGGCGAGTGCGAGCAGCACCTTCTCTTTCAGGATCTCGGGTGTCTCGTGATAATATTGACGACGCTCCGAGTGTCCGAGGATCACATACTGTGCTCCTGTGCTCTTGACCATAGCGGCAGATACTTCGCCCGTATATGCACCCTTGGCCTTGTCTGCGCAGTTTTCGGCACCCAGGCCGACTACTTCCGGATTCAGCACTTGTGCCACGCTGGCCAGGTGGATGAATGGCGTGCAGATGACAACATCACAGTTTGGCTTGTCAGCCTGCAATGCTTCGTTGATCTCTTTTGCCAGTTCTACGCCTTCCTGCAGGGTCTCGTTCATTTTCCAGTTGCCTGCAACGATTTTCTTTCTCATATCTCTTTTGTTGTTTAAAAAAAGTTTATATAGCTTATTCGATCTTTCTTTGCGCCTCAGCCATTTGGTCCACATCCATAGCCTGTCAGCCATTGTGAGGAGCAGGAGGGGCAATATGAACCATAGGAAAATCTTCAATATCTTGCCCGGAATGCTGTTGGGGGGCATCTGTCCGATGGATAATTCTTCGAGGGGTGCGTTCAATTCGTCTTCCGGCGGCAGGTTGTTGTGGCTCCATTTCTGGATGATGGTTCCGTCTTTGAGCAGCAGCAGCCCCGGATTAGACCTGATGATGGTCTTCAAGGTGACTTCATCGGTCGCACAGAAGGGATATTCGGCCCCGGTGATATCGCTCCAGTGCCTGATCGCCTTGTCCTGACTGGCTGTCAGACAGTAGAAGGGATAGCCGTGGTCCTGTGCATACTCGTAGATCTGGTCGATGTCTCCGAAGTTGCTGTCGTCGGCTTTTTCCAAGTGCGGAGCGATGAGCAGGAATGTGTATCCCTTGTGGGAGAGCACGTGATCCGTGATGTCTTCCCTTGTGTTGAGGTCCTCGATGGAGAAGTCACGGATGGGCGGCGTATATCCTTCTTTGGTCTGTACGGTCTTCGAGTCGACAAATTCCCAGGTCGAATCCGGATAGTTGTCGAGCGTGAAAGTTTTCTTCTCGCCGTTCTTCTGCAGGATGAAGGTGGTTTCAAATTCTGGCTGCGGCGCGCCCTCGGGGATCTTCATGCCTTCGGGGATGTTGGCTCCGATGTGGTAAGGGCGGAAGTCAAACTGCGGCAGCCGGTAGATGCTGTAGCCGCTCGAGACTAAGATGAAGAGGACGGTATAGTTGATCGCGATCCATTGAGTGGACTTCGAGAGGAACCGGACCATCCGCAGCGGCCATCTGAACACGGTCAGTGACGCGGCAAGAAGTATGATGTTCTTGCTCAAGGTCTCCATGTTGGTGAGCTTCAGCGCGTCTCCGAAGCAGCCGCAGTCCTTGACCGGACTGGCGACGGCTATCCACACGGTGACGAGGGTCATCACGGCGGTGAAGGCGAGAATGATCTTCGAGGTCAGCCGACGGTGGATGGCGAACAGCAGGAAGATGCCCAAGCAGAATTCAAGGGCCGACAACGCGACCGACGCACTCAGCGTCGTCCAGTCGGGGAGGAGGCTTGCGAGCCCTGCTGCAGCCAGATAGTCCTGAATCTTGTACTGTGTCCCGAGCGGGTCGATGGCCTTGACGTATCCCGAGAAGATGAAGGTCGCGGCAAGCAGAAACCGACAGAGGTTGGTCAATATGGTCTTAATCTTGTCCACTGAGCTTGATGACGCCGAAGACGGCATAGTTGATGATGTCCATGTAATTGGCGTCGATGCCTTCCGAGACGATCGCTTCTCCGTTGAGATCTTCAAGCTCCTTACAGCGCTGAATCTTGGTGAGGATGAAGTCCGTGTAGCTGCTGATGCGCATGGAGCGCCATGCTTCATCGTAGTCATGGTTTTTCCGGAGCATCAACTGCAGCACTCCGGCGGCGTGTCGGTCATAGAGCGCGAGCGCTTCCGCATTGTTCATGTCGACCTGATCGGCAAAGCCTTTCTCGAGCTGGATCAGTCCGATGATGCCATAGTTGATGAGTGCCACGAACTCAGACCTGATTCCCTCGTCGACCAAGGCTTTCTTCTTGATCTCGAGCGACCGTATGCGCTTGGCTTTGATGAAGAGCTGATCGGTCAGTGACGACGGCCGGAGGATGCGCCATGATGCACTGTAGTCGTGCAGCTTATGCTCAAAGAGGGCGCGGCATTCCTTCATGACGTTGCGGAACTGGTCTTCCGTTGTGATAGATTTGTCTGCCATAATTGTCTGCAAAAGTACGCATTTATCCCGAAACAGCCAAAAATGTCTGTCTTTAGTGTCGGGTGTTTAGTGTTTTTTAATCAACGGTTTTCCCCTTGTCTGCGATGGATGACGCGTACGGTGCCGCAGAGGGCATCGTATCTGATCTGCAGGGAATCCTTGCGGATGCCGAGGAAGTTGCGCTCACGGATGGTCCGGGCTTGGCGCTGCAGGATGGTGACGGCTTGAAGGGCGGAGTCTGTGCGCGCGATGTCCTGCTGGACCATCTTCAGATAGGCGTCCTGCCAGATGCGGAGCGACTTCTTCCGGGCCTCGAGGGCGTTGGGATGGTTGACGCGGAGCTTGCGGATCGAGTCGAGGGCTTGCCGGTATCTGCCTTGGGCATAGAGCGCTTCGATGTGCGACATCAGCGGTGCCGCCTTTTGGTCTTCGGTCTGCTCGCAGCCCGCAAGCAGGGCGGCCAGCAGGCATGTTGCAACTGTCTTCTTCATCATGGCTACAAAAATAATAAAAATATCGCAGATCCGGGCTGCCCGCCTGCTTAAAATTCTTTTTTCTGCGTTCCTATATGTCGATTTAAAATATTACCTTTGCAGTCAAATTCAATGAATGATGAGAAATCTATCGAATGCGGATCTGGCGCGCATCCTTGATCGGGACATCTTCCGAAAGATCGGTGAGGCGGCCGATTCGCTGCGTTTCGACTGCTATGTAGTGGGCGGCTACGTGCGCGATCTGTTTCTTGAGCGCCCCTCGAATGACATCGACGTCGTTGTCATCGGCAACGGCATCGCTGTGGCCGAGGCCTTGCAGGAGCGGCTGAAAGGGCGCACGCATCTGTCGGTGTTTCGCAATTTCGGTACGGCGCAGGTGAAATGGCGTGGCTTGGAGATTGAGTTCGTGGGGGCAAGGAAGGAGAGTTACAGCCATGAATCGCGCAAGCCGCATGTCGAGGACGGCACGTTGGAGGACGACCAGAACCGCCGCGACTTCACCATCAATGCCATGGCAGTCTGCCTGAACAGTGGCCGCTTCGGCGAACTCGCGGACCCTTTCGACGGCCTTTACGACTTGGAGGACGGCATCATCCGCACGCCGCTCGATCCGGACATCACCTTCTCCGACGACCCGTTGCGCATGCTGCGCTGCGTGAGGTTTGCCGCGCAGCTCAATTTCTTCATTGATGACGAGACTTTCGAGGCTCTCGGGCGCAACGCCGAGCGGCTTAAGATCGTCAGCGGGGAGCGCATTGCCGACGAGATGAACAAGATCATGCTCACCCGGACGCCCAGCAAGGGATTCGTGGACCTCCACCGTGCCGGCCTCCTGCAGCTCATCCTGCCCGAGCTCTCGGCGTTGGACATCGTCGAAACGAAGAACGGACGCAAGCACAAGAACAATTTCTACCATACGCTCGAGGTGCTCGACAATCTCTGCCGGGCACAGGAAGCACGTCTCGCAGACCTGCGCGAGGAGATCGCCGAGGCCGGATCGGACACCGATGAGGGCCGCGGCGTGCAGGACAGGATGGACAGGCTGTGCGCCCATATGCTGTGGCTGCGCTGGGGAGCGCTGCTCCACGACATCGGCAAGACGCGCTCGAAGCGCTTCGATCCGCAGTTCGGGTGGACTTTCCACAACCACAATATCATCGGCGAGCGGATGGTCCCCGATCTCTTCCGACGGCTGAAGCTGCCCTTAGACACCAAGATGAAGTATGTCCAAAAGCTCGTCAACCTGCACATGAGGCCCATCGCGATTGCCGATGACGAGGTGACCGACAGTGCCGTGAGGCGGCTGCTCAACGACGCCGGCGACGACATCGACGACCTGATGATGCTCTGCGAGGCCGACATCACGAGCAAGAACGAGGTCCGCAAGCAGCGTTTCTTAGACAATTTCCGCATCGTCAGGGAGAAGCTCTGCGATCTGAAGGAGCGCGACTATAAGCGGCTGTTGCAGCCATGCATCGACGGCGATGAGATCATGCAGCTCTTCCACCTCCAGCCCAGTCGCGAAGTGGGCGTGCTGAAACAGACGCTCAAGGATGCCGTGTTGGACAACCGGGTGGAAAACGCGCGTGAGCCGCTCATGCAACTGCTCATGGAAAAGGCCCGAAAAATGGGTCTCACGGAGTAGGAAATAATTTGAATATCGGCTTCAGAAATGCGCTCCGCGACTGGCGGAACGTACGGATGAGCTGAAAAGACGGATTCTGCGACAGGGCCGAAAAATGCCTCCGCGAGGCCCAAAGCTATCCTCTTCGGACTCTATAGCTATCCTCTCGGCCTCGAAGAGCTGTCATATCGGATGCGAAGAGGATAGCTCCGGGCCGCCAAAAGATATCTTTCGCGGTGACCAAAAGCCCTTTTTCAGCGTCGTTCCCCTGCTTTCGGCATGCGTTTTCTGCCATTCGGGCCGGTCCAAAGCATATCTCCGGACCTTCCGCTCCCTCTTTCCGGTTGGTCCGTCAGTCGTTTCTGCCTTCCCGATAGTTCGGATCTGCTGTTTTCGGAGCTGTTTTCCTGATTTATTTCTTTGAATTTTTATGACGTATTCGGGGTGTGTTGGCAGACCGTGGAGCGCATCGGTAGCCAGTCCGCCCCGGCCTTCCTCCGTCTGTGCTTCGGGCATCCGCCCCAGCGGCCCGCCAGGTGCGGCGGATGTGCGGGGGTGATCCTTTGCCGGCAGGTCAACTTATTATTATATCTTAATGCGTTGCCAAATATTGTTAAAAAGGTGTTATGAATGTTCCGATATAGGCGGATTATTTGTACTTTTGCGACGTCAAAAAACCGAATTGACATTTTTAGTTTTCTGAAAATGGTCAGCCTGTCAGTTGGGTTTCAGGAATAATTGTTTAAAATAAAATAGGTATGAAATTAAAAGTTTTTTTGTTTGTTGCAGCCATCGCGACAGTATTGGCATCATGCGGGGGCGGTGGAAGACCTCAATTTGGTGACAACGAGTTCCCCGTCATGACGGCCGGAACCTCCGAAGCAGCCCTGCAGTCCACATATCCGGCTACGATCAAAGGTATTCAGGATGTCCAGGTACGCCCGAAGGTATCCGGTTTTATCACCAAAGTATATGTCCATGAGGGCCAGGCGGTCAAGGCGGGGCAGCTGCTCTTCACCATCGACAGCGAGACTTACCGTGCTGCGGTGCGTCAGGCACAGGCTGCGGTGAACACGGCACGGGCACAGCTCAATACCGCAAAGCTGACCTACGACAACAACAAGATGCTCTTCGAGAAGAATGTCATAGGCCAATACGCCCTCAGTACGGCCGAGAACACCTACACGACGGCACAGGCAAGCCTGGCACAGGCGCAGGCTGCCCTCGCCTCCGCACGCGAGACACTCAGCTGGTGCAACGTGACGAGCCCTGCGGCCGGCTTCATCGGCAGTCTCCCATTCAAGCAGGGCGCCTTGGTGAGTGCGTCCAGCGCAGACCCGTTGACAACGGTTTCGGACATCAGCACGATGGAAGTCTTCTTCTCCATGAGTGAAAGCGAGATCCTGAACATGACCAAGACCTCCGGCAGTAGTGCCGCCGCGATTGCCGCCATGCCTGTCGTGAAGCTCCAGTTGGCCGACGGAACGACCTACGGTCATCCCGGCAAGGTGGTCAAGATGAGCGGAGTCATCGATGCCTCCACCGGTTCCCTCTCGCTCATTGCCCATTTCCCCAACCCTGAGAAGCTGCTCAAGAGCGGCGGGGCAGGCCAGATCGTCATTCCCACCAACGCCACCAACGCCATCCTGATTCCGCAGGACGCCGTGTCGGAAGTGCAGGACAAGATC
This sequence comes from Prevotella sp., assembly GCA_022778905.1. Taxonomy (GTDB): domain Bacteria; phylum Bacteroidota; class Bacteroidia; order Bacteroidales; family Bacteroidaceae; genus Prevotella. The sequence goes on from JALFRV010000209.1 coordinate 7,071, forward strand.
TTCGTCTACGTCGTCGGGAAAGACAATAAGGTCAAATATCAGGAGATCAAAGTCAACCCGCAGAACGACGGCAAGAACTATATCGTGACCGCCGGGCTCAACGTCGGCGACCGCTATGTGTGCAAGGGGATCACCAAACTGAGTGACGGCATGGAGATCAGACCTATCACCTTGGCCCGTTACAATCAGAAGATCACCGAGGCCGAGCAGCTGGGCAAGGCCCAGGGAAATGCCGGCGACTTCGTCAAGGCGATGAGTGGGAAGAAGTAAGCACGGGCCAACGGCTCGCCGGCAGCGATGTCTCCATGTTGCCGCACGGCCGGAATGCCCTGCCGATCGGTTTAATTTTTAACTTCGGAAAGAATGACATTTTCAAACTTTATAAAACGCCCGGTACTCTCGACGGTGATCTCCATCTTCTTCGTCCTGCTGGGTACGATCGGACTCGTTTCGCTTCCGATCGAACAATATCCGGACATCGCGCCCCCGACCATCGTGGTCTATACCTCTTATACGGGTGCCGATGCGCAGACAGTGCTCAACTCCGTGATCACCCCATTGGAGGAGAGCATCAACGGTGTGGAGAATATGACCTACATGACCTCTACGGCTACCAACTCCGGTACGGCCATGATCACCGTCTATTTCAAGCAAGGGTCTGACCCGAACATGGCAGCCGTCAACGTCCAGAACTGCGTTTCCCAAGCCCAGGCATTGCTTCCGGCCGAAGTGACGCGTGTCGGTGTCACGGTCAGAAAGCGCCAGACGTCCAACGTCATCATGTATTCGCTCACCACGGATGACGGCCGTTACGACAGCCAATTCGTGACCAACTACAACAACATCAACGTGGTGCCGCTGCTGAAGCGTATCACCGGAGTCGGCGATGTGCAGAGCCCGTCGACGGCCGACTACAGTATGCGCATCTGGCTGTTGCCCGACAAGATGAAGCAATACGGCCTCGTGCCCTCGGATATCTCCGGCGTGCTGGCCGAGCAGAATATCGAGGCCGCTCCCGGTAGCTTCGGCGAGCAGAGCGACATGGCCTTCGAGTATGTGCTGCGCTATAAGGGCCGCCTGAAGACTGCACGCGAGTATGAGAACATCATACTGACCAGCAAGACCACGGGGCAGACCTTAAAGCTCAAGGAAGTAGCCCGCATCGAGCTTGGCTCGCTGATGTACAACGTCTCATTGAAGAACAACGGCAAGCCCGCCGTTATGGGTATGGTGCAGCAGATTGCCGGTTCGAACGCCACACAGATCGCTACCGACGTCAAGGCTGCATTGGAGGAGGCCAGCAAGAGCTTCCCCACCGGACTGAAATATACCATCGAGCAGGACGTGACGGAGTTCCTCTTTGCCAGCATCGAGGAAGTTGTGTTCACGCTGTTCATCACGCTGGTCCTCGTCTTCTTAGTCGTCTATGTGTTCCTGCAGGACTTCCGGTCGACGCTGATTCCTATGATCGCCGTGCCGGTCGCATTGATCGGAACATTCCTCTTCCTGTGGATCTTCGGCTTCTCCATCAACTTGCTGACACTGTCGGCATTGCTCTTGGCCATCGCCATCGTTGTCGACGATGCCATCGTTGTCGTTGAGGCCGTCCACGCAAAGCTCGACCAGGGCTACAAGAGCGCGTTGACGGCGTCCATCGATGCCATGAACGAGATCTCGTCAGCCATCATCTCGATCACGTTGGTGATGTCGGCCGTGTTCGTGCCGGTATCGTTCCTCGGCGGCACATCCGGTACGTTCTATCGCGAGTTCGGCGTTACGATGGCCGTATCCATCGTCATTTCAGCCGTCAACGCATTGACCTTGTCGCCCGCCTTGTGTGCGATCTTCCTCAAACCGAAGCAGGATGAGGACGAAGAAGGCAATCCCGGGCGGTCGACATTCATCTCCCGGTTCCACCACGGATTCAATGTGGTATTCGAAAAGGCCACAAACAAATACAAGAAAGGTGTCGAACGCCTCATCGGCCATCGCATAGTCACCATCCTGGCAATCGTGATCGGTGCCGTCGTATTGGTCATCACGATGGCCACGACACGTACGGGGCTTGTGCCGGATGAAGATACTGGTACCCTCTTTGCAACCATCTCGACCGCCCCGGGCACCAGCCAGTCGCGTATGCAAGAGATCACCGAGCGGGTGGACAGCATGCTTGCGTCCAACCCGGCCATCGCCCGTCGCGAGCAGATCATAGGCTACAACTTCATCGCCGGACAAGGTTCGAACCAGGCAACCTTCATCATCAAGCTGAAGAGTTTCGAGGAACGCGCGTCCAAGAACATCTTCACCCGTGTCTGGAATGCCGTCACCGGCGACGGTGTAGCATCCATCTTCGTCAACCCGATGGAAGCCAACATGGTCCTCGGAATGATCTACAAGCAGACCGCAACGATCAAAGACGCCCAGATTCTGGCATTCGGACCTCCTATGATACCGGGCTTCTCGGCCAACAACGGTGTTGCCATGACGCTTCAGGACAAGACCGGTGGCGATCTCAACCGCTTCTTCAAGGTAACCCAGGACTATCTCCAGGAACTCAATAAACGTCCTGAAGTCCAGACCGCCATGACATCTTACGACCCGAATTATCCCCAATATATGGTGAACGTAGATGTCGCCAAGTGCAAGCAGGCGGGCACGACACCGGCGGCTGTGCTGGCAACGCTGCAGGGCTATTATGGCGGATTGTATGCCTCCAACTTCAATTCGTACGGCAAGCTGTACCGTGTCATGATCCAGGGAGATGTGGCGAGCCGCATGCGTCCCGACGGCCTGAGCAACATCTACGTACGTACCTCCGGCGGCATGTCACCCGTCACGGAGTTCGTGAGCTTGTCACGCGTCTATGGACCGTCCAACATTGCGCGCTTCAACCTGTTCACTTCGATCAACCTGAACATTACTGCGGCCGACGGATATTCATCCGGTCAGGTCATCAAAGCCTGTGAGGAGGTGGCCAAGGACTATCTTCCCGACGGTTACGGTTATGAATATTCGGGCCTGACACGATCCGAGGCAGAGTCGAGCAACTCCACCGCGCTGATCTTTGTGCTGTGCTTGGTGTTCGTCTATCTGATCCTCAGCGCGCAGTATGCGAGCTATCTGTTACCCCTCTCCGTGATCCTCTCGATCCCGTTCGGACTTG
>JALFRV010000127.1 GCA_022778905.1 Prevotella sp.
TCTTGCATCCCACCTGCTGTTTTTTTGCGTTTATTAACCGATCTTTCTTCTCTGTGCCACTTCTTCCCCTCCGATGTCCTTTTTCCGGTCCTGATACGGCGGTGTGACGGGAAATGCGTATTTTTGCATCAGAAAAAGCAAATGATGTGTAGCTTTTCGCCGGATAGGGCGTCAAAGGGTTGAATTCAATCAGCAAAAGCGATGGAACAGAATCAGAAAGAACAAGCATTTACGCGCATTGTCCGCGAGAACCGCAGCACGATCTACACCGTCTGCTACATGTTCTCGCAGGATGAGGCCGGGGTCGAGGACCTCTTTCAGGACGTATTGGTCAACCTGTGGCGCGGTTTCGACGGTTTTGAGGGCCGCAGCGGCGTCCGGACCTGGATCTACCGGGTGAGCCTCAACACCTGTATCTCGCTCGAGCGGAAGCGGAAACGCCGGCCGACAGTGTCCCTCACGATGGACATCAACCTCTTTGAGGACCGCGATGAGGACAGCCGGCAGATCGGCGCCCTTCACCGGCGCATCACCCGGTTGCGCCCTTTCGACCGCGCGATCGTGCTGCTTTGGCTTGAGAACCTTAGCTACGAGGAGATCGGCGCGATCGTCGGGATCACGCCGAAGAATGTCTCCGTGCGCCTGTTCCGCATCAAGGAACAACTCAAAAACATGTCTAACGAATAGAAAGGATCACACTTCATGGAAACAGGAAATGAACAGGAGCAGATGCGCGGACAGCTCGCCATGCTCAAAGAGAAATTGAATCAGCAAAAGATAATCAGTGACCGGCTGCTGCAGACGTCGATCCGCCAACTGAGCCAGGAGAGTTCAAGGCCCTTCACGGTCTCCCTCGTCCTCATGGTGATCATCATTCCGTTCTGCTGGGTGATGTTCGGCCGGATGGGCCTCTCCGTGCTCTTCCGCATCGTGACGGCGGTCTGGATCGTGGCGGGCAACGTCTATGGCTATTTCTACCGCCGTCACCTGCAGGGCTTGGCGCAGGCTGACCTCCTCACGGCCGGCAGTCGCATGGCCCTCATCATCCGCATGTCCGGACTCTACCGAAACATCTTCACGCTCACGTTCTTAGGCTGGATTGCCTGGTTCTGCATCGAACTTTATGACGGAACGGGCGCCTGGCTCCCCATGCTGGCCGGTGGCGGCGCTTGCTTGGCAGGTGTGATCGCCGGGTATGTCATGAACCGGCGACAGCAGAAGCGTTTCGAGACCTTGCGCGAAGAGCTCGACCGGCTCACCCGCGAATGATCCGTCTCTCTCTGTCCCGTTGCCGGTAAAATGGCGGCGGGATTTCTCCGTTTGGCGGAAAATGTGTAACTTTGCCGTTGAAACCAAAACAGCGAAACCATGAGAAAACTTCTTTTGACAGCCCTCTTGATCAGTGTCTTTGCCGTGCAGGTTCATGGCCAGCTGCTCTACCGGATCTCGGGCAACGGTCTCCAGCAGTCTTCCTATATCATCGGAACCTTCCATTTGGCCAACGCAGGCTTCGTGGACAAGATCCCCGGCGTGCGGGAGGCGATGACGGCGACGCGCCAGGTCTGCGGCGAAGTCGTGTGGGCCGACATGCTGAATGCCGATACGCTGAAGATGGCCCAATCGTTGATGATGCTCCCCGACGGCAAGCGGCTGCGCGACGTGCTCACGACGGAGCAGTATCGGAAGGTGGACGACTGCCTCAAATCCATGTTGGGTGTCGGCCTCGACAATCCTCAGGTCGCCGCGCAGATGGGCTCCATGACGCCCGCCGCGCTTTTCACGCAGCTCTCCGTGCTGCAGTATATGGCCCGGCACATGGGAGAGTTTGATCCGACGAGCACCTTCGACCAGTACTTTCAGGCTCAGGCGACCCACAACAATGAACTTGTGCGTGGCCTTGAGTCCGTCTCTTTCCAGGCCGGGATCCTCTATCGCAGCATGCCGATGGCGCGGCAGGTGGAGCAGCTCCTGTGCTTCGTCGACCATCAGGAGGCCATGGGCGACATGAACGAGGCCATGGCCAAGGCTTTCTATGCGCAGGATCTCGACGCGGTGAAGCAGGCCATGGACATGAAAATGGGCAATGCGTGTGACGCAACGGACGAGGAAACGGAGACGCTTGTCTACAACCGCAACAGCCGCTGGCTTACTTTGATGCCCGCGATGATGCTGCAGGTGCCGACCTTCTTTGTCGTCGGCGCCGGTCATCTGCCCGGCGAGCGGGGCGTGCTGCAGGGCTTGCGGCAGTTGGGATACACCGTTGAGGGCGTGAAATGAGCTGCCGGGGCGGGTCGCAAACTGCCCTCCGGACGCCTCTGGACGGTCATCCGGACTGTCCGTACCCGGCTTTCGGATGCCCTGCCCGAAGCTCCCGGCGACGCCGCCCGTCATCTGCGGCGTCGCCGGGGCCATTGTTTCGGTCACCTACCACAAGTATGTTATTTTTTCAAAATAATTGTCTGCAATTCGCGCAGATTGATCGTTTTTGTTTATTTTTGCAGTTGTGATGAAGCGACTTGCCGTTTACATATTGACCGCAGTCTTTCTGATCGGCACGATCGGAATGAATGTTTCTGTACATTATTGCCAAGGCAATGTTGTGCAGCTGGCCGTCAACGGTGTCCACTTCACCACTTCTGAAGGACGGATGATGGAAGGTTGCGCGTCTGATGACGGCTGCCCGGCCTGCAAGACCACGCACGACAATTATCAGATCCATTCGAATTTCAGTCAGGGACAGACCGTCCACGTGCAGCCTTCGCTCGCTTCGGGCGACTGGTTTCATGGCGATCTGCCCGTCATTGACCTGTTGGACCTGATTGATTTTGCATCCGTTGAGGAGGGCGGAACGAAGGCTGCGTACTTCTATGACGCGCCTTCGCCGAAAGACGTTGCCCTTCCGCAGAGCGGACTCCGTGCTCCCCCCGTGGCCTGAATGATTGACTTGCGTTTATTCATTTAGGACATTCACTTTTTATATTTGTTTTATCAAATGATCAATAAGATTATTGGTTATTTCCTGCATAACCGTATCATTACGGCATTTGTGCTGTTGGCCGTCATTCTGTGCGGCCTGGCCACGGTGCCTTTCAATTGGGACAGCGGGCTGTTGCCGCGTGATCCCGTAGCCGTGGATGCCATCCCCGACATCGGCGACAATCAGCAGATCATCGCAACCGACTGGATGGGGCACTCGCCCAAGGACATCCAGGAGCAGATCACCTATCCGCTGACCACGGCGCTCTTAGGCATTCCGGGTGTCAAGACGATCCGCTCGTCGTCGATGTTCGGCATGTCGTTCATCTATGTCATATTCAATGACAACGTCGAATTCTACTGGAGCCGCTCCCGGATCCTTGAGAAGCTCAACGCGTTGCCTGCCGGACTGTTGCCCGAGGGCGTCAAACCTGCGCTCGGTCCGGATGCCACGGCGCTCGGACAGATCTACTGGTACACCCTCGAAGGGCGTGACCCGAAGACCGGAAAGCCTGCCGGGGGATGGGATCCGCAGGAGTTACGCACCATCCAGGACTACTATGTGCGCTACGGATTGAGTGCTGCCGAAGGCGTGGCCGAGGTGGCTTCGGCCGGCGGATATGTCAAGGAGTATCAGGTGGACATTGATCCGGAGGCCATGCGTTCCTACGGACTGAATCTCATTCAGGTGATGAAGGCCGTCAAGAACTCCAACATCGACGTCGGGGCGGGCACGATGGAGATCAACAGCGTGGAGTATCTCATCCGCGGGTTGGGCTATGTGAAAAACCTGAAAGACCTCGAAGAGGCCGCCATCACTTCCCGCGACGGTGTCCCCGTGCGTGTGAAGGACGTGGCACGGGTGACCTTCGGCCCCGGCGATCGTCGCGGCGGGCTTGACAAGGAGGGCCAGGAGGCCGTCGGAGGCGTGGTCGTTGCGCGCAACGGCAGCAACCCCATGCAGGTCATAGGCAATGTGAAGGAGAAGATCAAGGAAATCTCCGCAGGTCTCCCGGAGAAGACCTTGAAGGACGGCACGGTGTCCAGGGTGACCGTGGTGCCGTTCTACGACCGCACCCAACTCATCAAGGAGACCATCGGAACGCTCGAAAGCTCGCTCACGGACGAGGTGCTCATCTGCATCATCGTGGTGCTGATCCTCGTGCTCAATCTGCGTGCGTCGGTCGTGATTGCGGCCATGCTGCCTTTGGCCGTGCTCTCCACGTTTGTCATCATGAAACTTGTGGGCATCGAAGCCAATATCGTTGCCCTCTCCGGTATCGCCATCGCCATCGGCGTGATGGTCGATGTGGGCGTGGTGTTCATGGAGAATGTGGTGCGCAACCTGCAGTCCTCCGCATCCCCAGACGGTGATCCCGAGGGCGGACAAGTCCGTGGGGCAGCGTTGGAGGAGGTGATCCGCTCGTCCGTCAGCGAGGTGTCTTCGGCCATCATGACCGGTATGGGCACCACGGTCATCAGCTTCCTGCCCGTCTTTGCCATGCAGGCCCAGGAGGGCAAGATGTTTCATCCGTTGGCATTCACCAAGACCTTTGCCTTGATGTCAGCCCTCTTGTTGGGCTTAGTGGTACTGCCCACGCTGGCCTACTGGGTCTTTTCGCTCCGCCTTCCGCGCCGATGGGCCCTCAGCGTCTTCCGCAAGGGAGCGCCGCGGACGATCCGTCTCTGGCGTTGGAACATTCAGGCCAATCATCTGATGATTGCCGCGGTCGTGCTGATCGCCGTCTATATCCTCACCGGCAAATGGCTCCCGTTGGGCCCCGAGAACGGCATGGTCGTCAATATGCTGTTCGTAGCCGGCCTTGTAGGGCTCATCCTCGCCTTCCTGTGGATGATCGTGATCTATTATGAGCGCGTGCTTCGCTGGTGTTTGGACAACCGGTGGAAGTTCATGTTGCTGCCCCTCTTCACCTTTGCAGGCGGCATCATGGTGTGGAAAAATACCGGGAGCGAGTTCATGCCGACGCTTGACGAAGGCACGTTCATGCTGATGCCGACCGCCATGCCGCACACCGGCGTGGAGGAGAACATCCGTTACAGCAAGCTGCTGGACCGCCGCGTGAAAGCCATACCGGAAGTCGAGTCGGCCGTCGGCAAGTGGGGACGGGCTGAAAGTGCGCTCGATCCTGCGCCGATACAGATGTACGAGGTCGTCGTGAACTATAAACCCGAATACATGTTGAATGAGGATGGCATGCGCGAACGGTTCAAGACCGACCGCCACGGACGCTTCCTGCTCAAGGGCGGAACCACTTATGATCCTGCAAAAGAATTCCGTGAGATTCCCATAGACAGTCTGATCCCGAGCCGGAACGGTGATTACTTCCGTCAATGGCGTAAGGAAATCCGCAACGAAGATGACATCTGGCACGAGATCAGTCATGCTGCCAACCTCCCGGGACTGACGGGAAGCCCGAAGTTACAGCCCATCGCGACGCGTCAGGTGATGCTCTCCACCGGCATGAAGGCTCCTATGGGCCTCAAAGTGTATGGCCCTGACCTTGAGTCAATAGAGAAGGCCGGGCTTCAGATGGAAAAGGCGCTCAAGCAAGTGGCGGACATCAACGCCGCCTCCGTGTACTATGACCGTGCACAGGGCGCTCCTTACATCGAGATACAGCCCGACCGTGAGAAGCTCGGACGATACGGCATCCAGATCGGTGACGTGCAAAGCGTCATCGAAACCGCCATCGGCGGCATGTCGGAAGGCACCACCGTCGAGGGCCGCGAGCGGTTCCCGATCCGGGTGCGTTATGCGCGTGAGCTGCGCGATGATCCCGAGGTGCTGCAGCAGATCCTTGTTCCGGCCGCCGACGGGACCCAGATTCCGTTGGGCCAATTAGCCTCGATCAACTTCGTGAAAGGCGCGACGATGATCACATCCGAGAACACCTTTCTCGTCGGATATATCTCCTTTGACAAGCAGCTGAGCACAGCGGCCGAAGTGGACGTGGTCAACAAGGCCCGCGCGCATATCGACCATCTCGTGGCCATGCACCAGATCACCCTTCCGAAGGGCGTCTCCTATAAGTTCACCGGTACCTATGAGCAGCAGGAGCATGCCGCTCAGCGGCTGAAAGTGGTCATCCCCGTGGCCCTGATGCTGATCCTGCTGATCCTCTACTTCCAGTTCCAGAGCGTCACGGCCTCGCTCATTCATTTCTCCGGCGTGTTCGTCGCGTTTGCCGGCGGCTTCCTTCTGATGTGGCTGTATGGGCAGGACTGGTTCCTCAACTTCGATGTGGCGGGCATGAACATGCGGACACTCTTCGGCATGGGACAGATCAATCTGAGCGTCGCCGTATGGGTAGGGTTCATCGCCCTCTTTGGTATCGCCACTGATGACGGCGTACTCATGGGCACCTATATCCATCAGACGTTTCTCAAGGAACAGCCTGCGACGCCGCATGACATCCGTGAAGCCGTGGTGAGAGCAGGCCTGAAGCGTGTCCGTCCGGCATGTATGACCACGGCGACGACGCTCATCGCGCTGCTCCCCGTACTCTCGTCGACCGGCAAGGGATCGGACATCATGGTGCCGATGAGCATCCCTACTTTCGGCGGCATGCTGATCCAGACCATGACCATGTTCGTGGTGCCGGTGCTGCAGTGCTGGTGGCGCGAAGGGGCATTGAAGAAGCGTGAAAGGGTGAAAGGTTAAAAGGGTAAAAAGGAGCGTCCAAAAATAAAAAGGTAAAAGGCAAAAAAGGAGTGTGGAAAGGCAAAAATGTAAAAAGGTAAAAGCGTAAGCGGATATAAAAGATCCGATATCTGGGCTGCAGACTCTTTTCCCTTTGCGCACTCGAAAGCGGTTTACCAATAATCGGGACAGAATTAAAAGATGAAAATGAAGATAAGAAACGAATTCTATAAGATAGTGGCTGTCGTGGCGATATGCCTGACAGGCAACGCCCGGGCGACCGCCCAGGACAGCTTAGTGACCTATATTGCCGCGGCCATACGCAACAATCCGGCTGTGATCGGCGCGTATCAGGCCTATCGGGCACAGGTCGAAGCGGCGGCCGGAGCAGGCATCCTCGCCGACCCCGAACTGACCGTGGGCGTCTATCCGTCACCCATGGAGCACGTCAATGTGAAGCAGTTGGCCACGTTCACGGTGATGCAGATGTTCCCATGGTTCGGCTCCCTGAAGGCCGACCGCGAGCAGATGACCTACAAGGCCGAGTCTGTCTACCAGAAGTTCCGTGCCGACGGCATCGCCTTGGCCTATCAGATGCAGCAGCAGTGGTATGACATGCTGGCCGTGCAGGAAAAGATCAGGAGCGTCGAAGACAAGCTCAAGCTGCTCAAGGAGATCGAACGCGTCTCCCTCGTGCAGTATAAGTCGCCCGCAATGGCCATGAAAGCGAAGATGAGCGACCAGTTCCGGCTGCAGGCCGAGGAAGCCAAGTTGGAGGAACAGATCGCAAGCCTGCAGGATCAACTGCGTCTGCAGCAGGACCGGTTCAATCTGACGATGCACCGGCAGGCCGGTTCTCCGTTGGTCATTCCAGACTCGGTCACGCTCCGGGAGATGCCGCTGATCGCCTGGGAAGACGTGGAGCGCAACGATCCCACGCTCAACCGGCTGCAGGCAGATGCCAAGTCGTATGCGCTGCAGGGAGAGAAAGCGAAGCTGATGGGGCGCCCCATGTTCGGCGTAGGCCTTCAGTATATGCTCAACGGCACCGTGATGGCACCGCAAATGGCCGACATGAACGGCAAGGACATGCTCATGCCGATGTTGAAGATGACGATTCCGGTCTACCGGAAGAAGATCAACGCCGCCCGCAGGTCGGCCGACCTGATGCGCCAGAGCACAGCGTTCGGTTATCAGCGACAGCAGGATGCGCTGATCGAACAGTATCTCTCGATCACCCAAAGGGCCGCGGACGTGAAGCGGAAGATAGATCTCTACGACCGCGAAGTGGGCATCCTCAACCACACCCTGCAGCTGATGACCGCCGAATATGCCAATGGAAGCTCTTCGCTGACGGACATCCTGCAGACCACGAGGGAGCAGATAGACTACGCGTTGAAGAAGGCCGAGGCCTACGCCCAATACAACACGATCGTGGCCGAGTATGAGAAGCTCGCCTCCCGGTATGACTATGCGCAGCGCAGTCAGCCCATCAGTAAACAATAAACAGACAAGAAGCACAGATCATGAGTAAGATAACAGATTTTTTCAGACATAGAGACAAGAAGTCGGTCGTCCTCGGCGTCGTCCTTGGAGCGATCATCGTAGCAATTCCCGTGTGGCTTTCGGGTCGCGGATCGAAAACGTCAGAGACCGCGGCAAGTGCCAAGAAGACCATGTACACCTGCTCAATGCACCCCTCGGTCAAGCAGGATCATCCGGGCAAATGCCCCATCTGCGGCATGGACCTGACGCCGATGGGCAGCCATGGCGACCATGCGGCGTCAGCGGATGACCACTCCGTGATGCTCAGTGATGAGGCCATCGCCTTGGCGAACATCGAGACGACCGTCGTAGGCGTGGGCGCTGCCAACAAGGAGATCCGCCTCTTCGGCAAGATCCAGCCCGACGAGCGGCTCCAGCAGACACAGGCCGCCTATGTCGGAGGGCGCATCGAGCGGTTGCTGATCAATGCCGTCGGCGACCGGGTGACCAAGGGGCAGACCCTCGCCGTGATCTATTCGCCCGAACTCTACAGTGCAGAGCAGGAGTTAGTGTCGGCCTTGAGCTTCCCCGAAGGGCTGCAGCGCAAGGCGCTCGTGGATGCGGCGGTGGAGAAATTACGGTTGCTTAACATCACGACAGCACAAATTAACGCGGTCATCCGTAACAAAAAGGCCTCTCCGTACGTCTCATTGAAAGCGAACACATCAGGCACCGTGGTCGACAAGCAGATTGCTCAGGGCGACTATGTGAAGCAGGGTCAGCCCCTCCTGAAGATCGCTAACCTGTCCAATGTGTGGGCAGTGTTTCAGGCATACGAAGGCGATCTGCCCTTCATCCGCAACGGGGCGACGATCCGTTTCACGGCCGAGGCGCTGCCAGGGAAGGCGTTCACGGGTAAGGTGAGCTTCGTGGACCCGGTCTTGGACGGCAAGAGCCGGACGGCCGGCGTGCGCGTGGTGCTGTCCAATGGCGGCGGTCTGTTCAAGCCGGAGATGATCGTCACGGGGACCGCAGTGGCCGACATGAGCCGGCATGGCGATGATATCGTCGTACCGAAGTCAGCCGTGCTCTGGACCGGAAAGCGCAGTGTGGTCTACGTCAAGGACAGCAATGCCGATCAGCCGACGTTCGCCCTGCGCGCGGTGACACTCGGTCCGTCGCTTCCGGACGGCTACGTGATCACGGACGGACTGGCCGAAGGCGAGGAGATCGTCACCCATGGCGCCTTTGCGGTCGATGCCAGTGCGCAGCTGGATGGAAAGAAGAGCATGATGGACTGACGGCAGACTGCCGAAGGACTGACGTGCAACAATAATAGAACAACAAAACAGAACCATTAAAAAAACAAGACAATGAAGAAGACAATCATTACATTCGTGGCCGTGGCTGCAATCAGCATGGCTGCACAGGCAAAGACAGTGAAGACCACATTCAAGGTCGGTGGACAGTGTGAGTTGTGCGAGAAGCGCATCGAGAAGGCCGCCAAGGAGGTCAAGGGTGTCGTCGCAGCCTCCTGGAACCAGCGCACGAAGAAGCTGGATCTGACTTATGACAATAAGCAGACTGATGTGAAGACGGTGCAGAAAGCAATTGCCGCCGTGGGCCATGATGCAGGCCCGGTCAAGGCATCCGATGCGGCTTACAACAAGTTGCACGGCTGCTGCAAGTACCGCCAGTGATCTGTGCCTTGTGCGGAGCTATCCTTCGGGCGGCCCGGAGGTATTGTTTGGACGGCCAAGAGCTATCATATGGACGGTCCGGATGATACTTCCGGGCCGCCCTCATTTTTCATCCCGCTTCGGAAGAGACGTTATCCCTTGATTCTCAAGGTGTAACCTTTCTTGTAGACCACGTCTATCGCGAGGCGCGGGTCGAAGCTGATGGCGCGCCGGAGATAGGTGATCTGCACGTTCAGCGCCATGGAGTTGGCGTAGGAGTCATCGCCCCAGGCAGCCATGAGCAGGTCTTCCCGTCGTACGGTCTGATTGGGCGACTGGCCGAGGATCCTCATGATCTCTGCCTGACGGGAGGTGAGCATCACGCGCTCGTTGCCGTGGACCAGCTCGTTCTGGTCATATTTGAAAGCGCTGTCGCCCAACATCACGACACCTTGCTCCATCGTTTCGTCCTTCGGTTGTTTCATTTCGAAGATCATGTCTTTCATGAACTGATGGCGGAGGCCGTCGATGCGCTTCTGGATCATGATGGTCTTGATCTGATAGATGAGGCAGAAGGCCAGCACGACCATCATGAGCAGGCTGGCAACCAACTGCCAGAGCATGCCGGCCATGATCTTGTTTTTGGGCAGGGGGATGCTGAACGCGACGGCATGGTGCATCATCGGATTGTCAAAATAGAGCACGTTGAGCCGCTTGAAGATTCCTTCGGAAATCTCATATCTCGGTTCGAGCAGGAGTTCCCGGTGCCTGACCGGTCTGAAGCCTTGCGTGGGCGGATAGCCTTTCAGCGCCAGCAGCGAGTCGAGCACATGCATCTGGGTGGGTCGGAAACGGTAGGTCAGATAGCGGCTATGGATGAGCGAAGCGTCTTCGGCCGAAAGGCCGTTGCCGCAGATGGTCACCTTCGTGCTGTCCTGAAGCACGAAGGTCAGGGTCGTCATCGTCTTGCTCCAGGTCCCGTTCTTCTTTTTCTGGTCTATATGGATATTGATGCGCAGCTTCAGCGTGTCTTTCCGGCTGCTTTGCGACTTGTTCCAGGCATCCTGCCGGATATATTCCTCGTCCTTGAGCGCTTCCGTGCAGTCCTGCCTGAGCTGCCCGGCAATCTTGGTTCCGCTGTACTGATACTGCGTGTAAAGCCAATAGAGCTGCCCAAAGAAAATGAGTGTCATGGTGATGATGCTGATCCACCAGACAAGCTTGATGCGTCTTTCCATATCACGAATGTTTCCTGCAAATGTACGAAAAAAAGGGCCTATCAGCGCGGGAGTAATAAAATAATAAGAAATTATGGGGGCGGAAATAAGGATTCAGTAAGACTTTCCGTCCGTTTCATCGGGATTTTCGGATTAGCTTTGCAACGAATAATCAACATGAAATACGAATGAAACGGAATCTATTCTTGCTTTTTACATTGTTTGTGCCGATGTTCTCGCAGGCACAGTTGGTCACCATGTTTGACGAGGAAGACACCCGCAAGGGCATCGTCGTGGATCAGGTCAGCTACGAAGTGGTGTATGATCTGACGGAAGTGGTCTCTAAGGAGAAAGACAAGCGGCAGCAATTCAACGAGCCGATGCTGCTTCAGATCGGGCCGAAGTGCAGCTCCTTCTTCAGCTATCGCGGCTTTCAGGCCGACTCGTTGGTGAAAGCACAGTTTGCGAAAGGTGAGACCAATGTCAATGTTCCCTTCTCCTCGCAGGTGAGCTGGAAAGTGCTGGCCCACTATCCGACGCCGGATCGGAGTGTCTATCTTGACAAGGTGGCCAACGGCCGCTATCGGGTGGAGGAGACATTGGACACGCCGGAGTGGGAGATCGTGCCCGACAGCGCGCTGCGGCTGCTCGGTTATGATTGCCGGTTGGCTACGGCCAAGTATCGCGGACGGGTGTGGAGTGCCTGGTATGCGGAAGACATTCCGCTGTCACATGGCCCCTGGAAACTTCACGGACTGCCGGGACTGATCCTCAAAGCCTATGACGCCGGCCGTGAGTTCGTGTTTACGGTATCGGCGCTGCGCCCCGTCAGCGAGCCTGAAGACATGGTCTACTATGGTGCCGACTATGAGCTGATCAAGCGAAAAGACCTGAACAAGATCTACAGAAGCTACTATGCCGACGCCATCGGATACACGCTGATGTCCTTTCCGGCCGGCGGAAAGAAGACCTTGCAGATCCATGACGAACAGGGCAACGTGCTGACGCACTCGAAACCACAGCCCTATAATCTCATTGAGTGATCGGAACAACGCTGCTGCCTGCCTCCGGAGAGGCCTTCGGAGGCAGAATGTTTCACCAAAAGAACCTTGCCTTATGCACGCCATCTTCTTTCTGCTGCTGATTCTCTGCCATCTTCCGGCCCAATCCCAGACCGTCATTCGCGGGACTGTTGCCGACTCCCTCAATGGTGAAAGGCTGCCGGGCGTGTCGGTGACGCTTATCCGCGGAGGCAGGCCATTGGTCTTCACGCGGTCGGACGGACAGGGGACCTTCGAACTCCACGTGTCTGGCCGGCTGCCCGGCGACTCGCTTCAGGCTACCTGCTTGGGCTACCGCAGGCAGCGGTTTGCGCTGTCGGCCGGTCCGACAACATTGCGGCTCGTGCCACAGGCGTTTACGCTCAAGGAGGTGAACGTGAAGGGCGCGCCCGTCTTCGGACGCCAAGACACCGTCACCTATGATCTCCAACGCTTCGCCACTGACCGTGACAACACGCTGAAGGACGTGCTTCGGAAACTGCCGGGGATCGATGTCGACGAGGCCGGACGAATCTCCTACAACGGCAAGAACATCAGTCGGTTCACGGTCGAGGGATTGGACCTGACCGGCGGACGCTACAACCAGCTCGAGGAGAGTCTCAAGGCCAAAGACGTGAAGAAGGCAGAAATCATCGAGCATGACCAACCCTTGAAGGCCCTCCGCAATAAAGTCTTCACGGATGATGTGGCCATGAACATCGGCTTGAAGGATGAGGCCCGCGACCGGCTGATGCCTACGCTCAAGCCTTATCTGCTCATCGGCGATCCCGTCCACGCGGGCGGGTCGGCCAACGTGCTGCAGATCGGCAAGCGACGGCAGTGGATGTATGATGCCGCTAACGACCGCACTGGACGCGACCTTTCGGTCGGCATGACCCAGTTGGCCTACTATGGCGGTCAGTTGGAACCGCTCGACATGCCATCCTGGATCAGTATGCCGGCCTTGGAAACTCCGATCGATGCCGACCGTCTGCGCTTCAACACATCCCAGAAAGTCGGCGTGAACCGGGTGGAAAAGGGCGAGCATGACCAGGAGCTGCGCCTCTCGGCCAACTATCTGCACACCCACGACCGCCAAGCGATACAAAACCGGTCACTATATGACCTTGGCGGAGCCGTGCCCGTCATGACCGGGGAGGACAGACGGCTGCAGCTGTGGGAAGATCTGTTTGTGGCGGAGATAGAGCGCAAGGTCAATGAGGACCGGCATTACGGTAACGAGCGCATAGAGGTGATGGCCCGCCGGCAAGATGCGATGACGGATATCGGTGACACGCTGCGCCAACGGATGCGCCTGCCGGAGGTGAACGTCGTGGCAAGCATCTACCGCCTCTTCAGCAGAAAGTCGGGACAGTGGGTCTGGAAATCAGTGGCCGACTATCATCATTCGGTCTCCGATCTGTACGTGAACGTCTCGCGGCAGCGGCTGCGCAACAATCTGTGGCACACGGCCCATCAGCTCGGATGGATCAGCCAGCGGGGATCGCTCACCCATAACTATCGGGTCAAGGTGGAAGCCGACAACCTGAACGTCGGTGAAGACAATCCGCGGTTGGGGCTGAGCCTGTTGCCCGCTCTGCAATATAAGCACGGCAAGACGGTCGCCAACCTCTCATCGCAGCTGACATGGCAGTATCTGCAGCGCCGGCATCAGTGGTTTTTCCTGCCCGCCCCTTCGCTCTATATTGATCGCAAAGTGGGACACCGCAGCGAATGGAGTCTCTGGGCTAACTACAAGGAGCAGACCGGCGACATGAGCCAGTATGCTCTGGCTGGCTACCGGATGGACTATCGGTCCTACTATGCTGCTTCCGGCGTCGTGCCCAAGGAGCGTAACCTCTACGGAAACGTGGAGTATCACTATAAAAGAACGATCCGGGAGCTCTTTCTGAACGGCAGTCTGGCTGTCAGTCGGACATGGCGCAACGCCACGCCCGACCTGCAGATCATCGGCGGCAACTATTATACGCGTCTGACGGATGTACCCTCAATGGCGGATCTGTGGCAGGTCACAGGCGGTGTGGCCAAAGGTTTCTATCAGCTGCATCTGAAGACCCGCATCAATGGAAGCTACAGCTATCTGAAAGGCGAGCAACTCTCGGCCGGGCAGAAGGTTACCTGTCGACTGCGCGCCGGCACGCTGTCGCCTTCCTTGGAATATGCTTCGGCATGGGGAGCCGTGAGCTATCAGGCCGACTTCAACTGGCATCAGTCGGGGGCACAAGGCACCCTGTTCAACTGGAAACAAACGCTTTCGCTCTCGGCTACGATCGGTCCCGTGGATCTGATTGGGGCCATGGTTCACTACCGCAACCGACTGCAGTCAGACCGGACGATCCGTGCGCTGCTTGCAGATGCCAAAGCCGTGTGGCGCATGAAGCATCTCCGGCTTGCCCTCTATGTGCGCAACCTGTTCGATAAGACGCGTTACGAACAGACGAACTATGCGGGCGTTGCCACCTTTACGAACACCTACCATCTGCGCGGGCGTGAACTGATGGCCTCGGCAGAGGTGACCCTGTGAGCCGGAGTGTGAGCGCGTTGGGCGGATAGCCGGCATACAGGCCGGCACATCGTTATATGCGGAATGGTTTTCAGCCCTTTCGTCTGACGATGCGCTGGCGGTATCGGGTATTGACAATGAGCGGCACGGTCTCGACAGTGACGCTGCTGGTGTCGAGTCCCAACGCCTGCTCGTCGCCCACACCGATGTGCCGGATGATGGCAAAGAGGTTGAGCAGCAGGTTATCGAGGCTTTTGACCACCGTCGAAGGATAGTAGATGCGGTGGATGACGATAAAACGGAAGTCGCCGGGGATGTTGCGTTGGCGCAAAGATGGATAGCCGCTCCGGATATCGAACTGCTGTTCGTTGATCATGTCTTCGACAATCTGCCGCAGGTAGAGATTCATCAGCGGACTCACCCTGAAGCCAATGCGGATGTTGATGGCGAAGAGCGTGTCGGGAATAAGCGCGTGGCAGGTGTAGTCGAGCATGTCGGGCGTGTCTACGTTCTGGAAATGCACTAACCAGTAGTGGTCGGCCCGCTTGGGCTGTTTGTTGATGATCGAGTAGATAAGTTTGTCCTCTACCATCTCCTCGCGGTTAGACTGCCTGACATACACGATGTTTGTAGCATATTTGGGGATGGTCTCGTCGGCCTTGATGGCTGAGATCACGTCATAGTAGGGCTTGAGATCGACGAAGTGGAGGTAGCTTCTGCGTATGGCGCGTGCCCGGTTCCAGATAAGCATGATGGTGCCGAAGCCCACGGCCAGCAGCAGCGTGTACCAGCCGCCGTGTACGATCTTGGTCAGATTGGCTGCAAAAAACAGTCCTTCGAGCGTGAGATAGACCAGCAGGAAGATCGCTACGGCCCAGCGTGGTGTCCGTCGCTGGGCTAAGTAGGTAGCGAGCATGAAGGTCGTGATGAGCATGGTCATGGTGATGGCCAGTCCGTATGCCGCCTCCATGTGGGCCGATGTCTGGAACATCAGCACCGTTACGACACAGAGAACATAGAGCAGGCTGTTGATGACAGGGATGTAGATCTGCCCCTTATCGGCAGACGGGTACTTGAAACGCAGCAGGGGCCAGAAGTCGAGGTGGACGGCCTCACTGAAGATGGTGAAGCATCCGCTGATGAGAGCCTGGCTGGCAATGATGGCCGCACCCGTGGCCATGACCACGCCGAAGAGCAGCATCCACTGTGGCATGACGGCATAGAAGGGATTGACAGGTGCGCTGAAGACGGTGCTGTGGCTGATGATGTAGGCTCCTTGCCCCATGTAGTTGAGAACGAGCATGAGCTTTACCAGCATCCAGCTGGCGGTGATGTTCTTGCGTCCGCAGTGGCCCAAATCGGAGTAGAGTGCCTCGGCCCCCGTCGTACATAGAAATACGGCGCCCAAAACCAAGAACCAGTGAGGGTTGTCTGTCAGCAGAAGCACAGCATAATAGGGGTTGAGGGCCTTGAGGATGACCGGTGAGTGCACCGTGTGGGCCAGACCTATACCTCCTGACATGAGGAACCAGAGCAGCATGAAGGGGCCGAAATAGCGACCGATGGATCCAGTACCGAAACGTTGGATAAAGAATACAGCCGAGATCACGGTCACTACAATGGGCACAATGGGGATGTCAGGCGAGAGTCCATGGAGGCCTTCGACCGCCGAGGTGACGGTGATGGCAGGCGTGATGACGCCGTCGGCGATGAGCGTGCTTGCCCCTATGATGGCCAAGACGTAGAACCAGCGCTTGCCCCGCTTGCGGATGAGGGTGTAGAGAGCGAGGATGCCCCCCTCGCCCTTGTTGTCGGCACGCAGCGCCACCATGACATATTTGACGGTGGTCTGCAATGTGAGTGTCCAAAAGATGCATGACACGGCACCTATGATATAATTGGTGTCGAAAGCCGGATTGGCCCGCAGAATGGTGTTCATGACATAGAGCGGCGATGTGCCGATGTCACCAAAGACGATGCCGATGGCCACGAGCATGCCCATCCTGCTTAACTCCCTGGTCTTGTGTAATTTATTCGCCATACCTTGCTCATTTAAAGATCATCGCGCAAAGGTATGTCAGGATGGTCCAATCGCAAGCAAAAACTATAATAAAAAAACTGAAAGGGCTCAAAAAAACGATATTCGGCAAGTGGCAGACTTGGTGGGGCGTGGGTCGAGATAAAAACAGTCGTTCACAATGACGTACTTCATTGCGCAGAAAAAGTCACCTGCATGAGGCGGCCAATTCACCTATATGGGCTGCGAAGTGTAAGATTGTGCCGCTCAATATGGTTGGTGGAACGGAAAAGGGTACCGTGTGTTTTGTGGCATAGTCCCCCAACTCATATAAGTGTATCGGACAACATATGTTCGTTGGCCTATGAACATATGTTGGTTGGCGGGTGAAGTTAACTTAAATGGCCCATGAACATATGTTCGTTAGACATTGAAGTCAGCATGGTGACTATGACTGATTTTACTTCACACTGTTAGGTTTGTTGTTACTGAACCGATTTACCTGTTTTTTACTTGCTTCCTGAAAAGCTTTACACTTCCGGTTTAAGTTTACTGATTTGCTTTACAAGAAATATTCCCATCCAACTCAATTACGGCTTGTACGTTCGCAAACAAAAAGATTTTTGAGTTTTCCGGAATTTGGAGTGATAAACAGATACAATAAAAAAGAAACCGCTGTAAATATTGTATATTTGAATAACCACGAACAAATGTACAAATCTGAACAGCAGTTTCCTATATCATGCATAGGGTCTGAACACCCACGAATGCACTTGTGAAGAATACAAAGGTAACAGAATCATTCTGCATGTGCAAGCAAAAGAGCGAATAAGGTGTTGCCCTTCTTGTGGGGGGGGCGCCCTGTTGTGAAGAATGGGTATCGCCTGCGGGACGTTGTGGGACTTCCCATAGGTGGCAAGCGAGTAACTATTCGCATGAAGGTGCAACGCTGTAAATGTAAGGAATGTGATTTCGACCGGCAGGAGAATATTCCCTTTGCCACCGGCAGTCGCAGCTATACTCACAGCTTCGCCAGGTATGCGGTGGATTTGCTTCGTGGTATGACGCTTCAGGATGTATCGAATCATCTGGGCGTGTCATGGGATATGGTCAAGGAGATACACACCTCTTGTCTTGAGCGCCATTACAGCCCTCCTCCTCTGGATGGTGTGGAGAATATAGGTATTGACGAGTTTGCTGTCAGGAAAGGACATGTATATAAGACGATCGTCGTGGATCTGGACAGTGGCAGGGTTCTGTATGTCGGTGATGGCAAGGGTGCGGACATCTTTGACAAACAGCACAGGACAAGGCTTGAGAATGCCTTGGCTATGAACGAGCCGCTCTCAAAAGCATACTATCTGAAGGAGCAGCTCCGTCAGGTATGGTCGCAATCCATGAAGGCTATGGGAGAAGAAGTGCTTGACGACTGGATAAGGCAGGCTGAACAGAGCAAGATTGCCCAGCTGCAGAAAATGGCTGTTACCATGAGAACATACAGGAAAGGCATCCTTGCATGGTACGACTGCCATCTATCAACAGGAAAAGTCGAAGGCATCAATAACAAGATTAAAGTAATGAAACGGAATGCGTATGGCTTCAGGGATGAGAGATACTTTACACTACGGCTCTATGCACTGCATGACTGCCATATCACTCGAAATTTCGGATGAACCTTGTTTCTTTGGTCGGCAACTACTTTCTTTGGCAAAGCAAACAGCAATACAGGGATGACGCCTTGAAATTCCGTATCATTAGAGTGTGGCAAGGTTGCAGTTCAAAGGAAATCCTATGGCTTAACGATGTGTTTGACATTCATCGCGATGCCACAATGATTAAAAGAATCCAGAAGCAGACGGACAATTATAACTTGGAACTGAAAGCGAAAGCGGATAGCTTAATGCAGAACAATCTGCAACACAAGAAAGGCAAATAGAAATGTGGATATAAAACTTTTAAAAGGGGATGTGTCAAAATAGGCACATCCCCTTTTTTGTCTTTCTCTATGATGCATTCTCTTTACTCACTTTACGCGGCGACTTCAGCCGGTCTTCCTCTGAAAATGTTCATATAAGCGCATAACGGCGTAAAAACGGCGTGCA
>JALFRV010000013.1 GCA_022778905.1 Prevotella sp.
AATCTGCTCGACAATCTGGTTCAAGGTCATGTCTTTCTGCTCTACTTCTTCTGAAATTATGCAGATGTTCGGCTGTGCTTGCAAGGCGCATTCCAAAGCGATGTGGGAAGCAGAACGGCCCATCAGTTTGATGAAATGCCAATACTTGCGGGCCGAGTTGCAATCCCGTTCGATGTTACCGATAAGGTCAGAATAGATCTTAGTGGCGGTATCGAAACCGAAGGATGTTTCTATCTGGGCGTTTTTCAAGTCACCATCGATGGTCTTAGGACAACCGATCACCTGAACGCCATAGTTTTTAGCTGCATAATATTCTGCCAGCACGCAGGCGTTGGTATTGGAGTCGTCGCCGCCAATGATTACTAACGCCTTGATATCTAACTCACGGATAATCTCAATACCCTTCTCAAACTGGTCAACGTTCTCTAATTTCGTTCTTCCAGACCCGATCATATCGAAGCCGCCTGTGTTGCGATATTCATCGATAATGTCTGCCGTAAGCTCTTTATACTCATGATCGACGAGTCCGCCGGGGCCCATCAAAAATCCAAAAAGGCGATTTTCAGGGTTCAGTTTCTTAATCTCATCAAAGATGCCACATATCACGTTATGCCCGCCGGGAGCCTGTCCCCCGCTCAGAATAACACCCACATTCATCGCCGTAGTTTGACGCGCTTCACCGGGAACAAATTCTACCAGCGGCATGCCATAAGTGATCGGGAACAGCTCCCGAATCGCTTCCTGGTCTCCAACACTCTGTGTGGCAGCACCTTCCTGTGCTTCTACCGCTCCTCTAAGTGCCCTGGGCAACTTAGGTTGGTATTTTGCCCTTTCTTTTTGCAACAAACTTTTCCTCATTTTACCTTAAACTAATTAGAAAGTTAAATATCTACTTGCAAAAGTACTGAAATTCTATGAGATGAGGAAATAAATTATAAGAAATCAGAAAATTGATAGTTTTTTTTTAGGATCATACGTAGTTTCCCATTTTTTTTCTATCTTTGAAGTTGAAATCAATATACTTCATTATGACAAATAAGAGAAAACTAAAGCAAGCAGTCAATTACATCTGTAGCGACTTGTTCGCAGAATGCGTGGCGGCATCGATGTACAGCGGCAAGCCGGATCGCGCCAACGTCGACGTATTACTGACCTCTATCTTGGTCATCCACTCCAATTTTATCCGCCGGATATCACATCCCGAGCCGGGAATGGCACCAAAGACGTATTTCAAACATTTCACGAAAGATTTTAATGAGCAGGTTGCGGAAATCGTTGATCAAATCAATAATTTGAACTGAAATGATAAAACGATTATGTAACTGGATCTTGTTTGGTTTGATGGGATGGCATAAGAATGTGACGGTCGATCATCCAGACAAGTTCATTATCTGCTTAGCACCCCACACGAGCAATTGGGATTTCGTCTTAGGCCAATTATATATGAGAGCTGCAGGCTTGAAAAGCAATTTCCTGATGAAGAAGGAATGGTTCGTCGGACCGCTCGGTTTCATATTCAGACGCATTGGAGGCATCCCCGTCCAGCGATCCAAGAAAACGAATATGACGGACTATTTAGCTGCAGAAGCCATGAAGGCCGACACTTTCCAGTTATGCGTCACGCCTGAAGGGACCAGATCATTGAATCCGGAATGGAAGAAAGGCTTTTACTATATTGCAGAGAAGGCACAGATTCCCGTATTACTTTATGGCGTCGACTATCAGAAACGGTTGATCCAATGTACAGAAAGCTTCATCCCAACCGGTGACATCGACAACGAGATGAGGCGCATCAAACTATACTATAAAGATTTTAAAGGAAAACATCCTGAACATTTTACGATCGGTGATGTATCATAAAACCAGCCATTCAATTGTCCTCTTCCTCCTGCCATTGAGCCTAATGTTAGGGAATGCAGGCAGGTCTTCGGCCCAAGCAACCAACAAGCAGGAAACGCGCAATAATGCTTTGCTTTTGACACAACCTCAGAACGATTTCAGTTCTGGCTACTTCATGGGCAGGGCCTGGGGCGACATTGACTACAACGGGGATCCTTGGGTAAGCAACGCTTCACGCCCTCATCGCATCACGGAAGGCCTCAACAACCGCCATATTGCCGTTTGGGCGAGTCATGGACGTTATTTCGACCAGAAAAAAAACAGTTGGAAGTGGCAGCGCCCCAATCTTTTTGCCACGACAGAAGATCTGTTCACCCAGACCATTGTAGTCCCCTATCTCATCCCGATGTTGGAAAACGCCGGAGCAAACGTATTCTCTCCGCGCGAAAGAGACTGGCAATCGCATGAAGTCATTGTTGATAATGATGATGCGGAAGTTTCTCCCTATTATGCCGAACATCAGACGGGCAAGAAGTGGAAAGATGCCAAAGCCAATGGTTTTGCCATCCACCGAGGTACCCCATACCAGGACCGGGAGAATCCCTTTGATGCCGGAAGGGCTCGAAGGGCCAAAGCCACCTCTAAGTCAAAATCCATTTCAACCATCTCTTATCGCCCGGAGATTCCTGAAGCTGGCAGATACGCCGTATACGTAAGCTATCCTACCATGCGCAAAAGTGTGTCTGACGCATTGTATACGGTCTATCATAAGGGACAGAAAACCCTATTCAAGGTCAATCAGAAGATGGGTTCCGGCACTTGGGTTTATCTCGGCACTTTCGACTTTGACAAAGGCTGCGACGAGCGCAATCAAGTAGTCGTGAGCAATCTTTCATCTCATAAGGGCTACGTAGGAAGCGACGCTGTTCGTTTTGGAGGTGGTATGGGCAATATAGAAAGAGGTGGGACGACCAGCGGATTACCGCGCTGCTTGGAAGGCGCACGCTATTTTGCCCAGTGGGCAGGCGCACCTTATGCCGTCTATAGTGGCCGAAACGGTGAGGACGACTATGCGGACGACATCAATACCCGCTCAACCATGACTAACTGGTTATGCGGCGGCTCGGTCTATGCACCTACGGTCGAAGGCAAAAACGTACCGATCGAACTGTCACTTGCTATCCATAGCGATGCCGGTTTCTCCCCCGACGGAAAAGGATTGGTAGGCTCTCTTGCCATCTGTACGACCGACTTCAATGACGGGAAACTAAGTTCGGGCATTTCCCGGATGGCATCCAAAGCATTCGCAGCAGACCTACTCAACAACACCTACAATGATCTGCAGACCACATTCGGCCAATGGAACAAGCGTTATCTATGGGACCGCAACTACTCCGAGACCCGTTTGCCGGAAGTTCCATCGGCAATCCTCGAAACCATGTCGCATCAGAACTTCCCCGACATGAAGAGGGGGCAGGATCCATACTTCAAATTCACTTATGCAAGATCAATCTACAAGACGATCCTGAAATACATTGCGAAGCAACATGGAACCACTTATGTAGTATCGCCACTTGCGCCTACCGACTTTAATATCCAATTTACCGGCAAGGATAAGATCCGACTGAACTGGACTCCACAGGCAGACCGGACAGAACCGACAGCACTCCCGACATCCTATAATTTATATATTGCGATGGATGACGGCGGTTTTGACAACGGAACCAACATGCCGACAACATCCTGTGAGATCCAACTGAAACCGGGACATCGTTACAATTTCAAGGTCACAGCAGTCAACAGCGGTGGCGAAAGTTTCCCTACCCTGACCTTATCGGCCATCTCTCGACCAAACGCAACCAAGACCATCCTGATCGTCAATGGGTTTAACCGACTGTCATCCCCTGCTGTTATCGACACCAAAGACCAACAAGGCTTCGACCTGAAAAAAGACATCGGTGTTTCTTACGGATTGAATGTCGGATGGTGTGGCCATCAGACCGTTTTCGATAAGTCACGCATGGGCTCTGAAAGCGGGTTGGGGCTCAGTGGCAATGAACTGATGGGGAAGTTCATTGCGGGCAATGACTTCAGCGATGTCGTTACCCATGCCAAGTCGATCGGCATAAACCCGGATTTCAATGTCGTCAGTTGCTCAAGTCAAGCCATTGAAAACGGCAAGGTGGATTTGCAGCACTACACCTGCGTCGACTATCTTCTGGGACTGCAAAAGGATGACGGCTATTCACTCATCAGATACAAGACACTGTCGCCCAGGATGAGACAGCTTATCAAAGATTATTTGGACCAACACGGCAAACTGCTGATCAGCGGATCCTATATCGGCTCGGATCTTTTGCAGGACGAAGAAAAGGCCTTTCTGAGTCAATACCTGAAAGTCAGCTATCTCAATTCTGACAGTCTCACGGCATCACCCTCCATCAATGGAATGGGGTTGCAGTTCGACCTTCAGCGGACACTCAACGCCTCCCATTATGCCGCTACTCACCCTGAAATCCTGCAACCCGCCGAACCGGGCTTTCGGATTCTGCAATATGCAGACGCGACCAGCGCCGCCGTTGCCTATGAGGGACGCGACTACCGCTGTTTGACCATGGGATTTCCGTTTGAATGCGTTGCGTCGGAGTCAGTCCGTCAGTCGCTCATGCAGGCCTTCCTTCATTTTCTCACGAAATAATCAACCACGCTTTATAGTATGTATAAAATCCAATCCAACGCATCCGGTACGCGGAGTATAGAAATTGCAGAACAGCATCTCATTACGATCGAGAAATACCAGCTGTTCAGAAATCTCATTGACAGTAACGGCATCATCGACGAGGCTGTTCTCGACAAATTGAAATTCAATGTGCGAGCGATCTTGGAATCAGAGGTCGGCAATGACAAAGACCTGCTGGCGCTATGTCTCGATGTGATCTATAACAACAACATGAAAGCCTTCGGCCTTCACCAGCTCGTATTATTGTATATCGACTGGAAGTCGAAACGGGAAGAAACCGAAGAGGCGTCGGATTTGGACGTCTCCGATTAATCGTGCCGTTACAAGGACATCAAAGCGTATTACGGATTTGAGAACTTTTCAGTTAACAGATTTCCTCCCAACGACCAAAAAAGAATGCGAGTTGAGAGGATGGGAGCAGTTGGACGTCATTCTATTTTCGGGTGATGCCTATGTCGATCATCCGTCGTTTGGAGTCGCCGTCATAGGTAGGGTGTTGGAAGCTGCAGGATATAAAGTGGCCATCGTGCCGCAGCCGGATTGGCATGGGGACTTTCGGGATTTCAAAAAGTTAGGACGTCCGCGGCTTTTCTTTGGCATCGCGCCCGGATGCATGGATTCCATGGTCAACAAATATACGGCAAACAGGAGGTTACGGAGCGAAGACGCCTACAGTCCGGACGGCCGCCATGACTGCCGACCGGAATATCCATCGATCATCTATTCGCAGATTCTGAAAAAGCTGTATCCCGATGTTCCGGTAGTCTTAGGCGGCATTGAGGCCTCACTCCGACGCCTTACCCACTATGATTATTGGAAAGACAAGCTCATGAAGTGCATCCTCTGCGACGCGGGAGCGGATCTTATCATCTATGGAATGGGGGAAAAACCAACTCTCGCTTTATGTGCGGAGTTGGAAAAGGGAATTCCTATCCGAGCCGTGAAACACATTCCGCAGACCGTCTATCTGTGTAAGGAGAGCGAGATTCTACATGGAATCCAACCGGAAGACATCGTGCTCCACAGTCACGAAGAATGCCTGCGGAACAAGAAGGCGGAGGCGGAGAACTTCAAACACATCGAAGAAGAGTCAAACAAGATGCACGCCCAACGGCTCCTCCAGGCTGTTGAAGGGAGGTATGCCGTGGTCAATCCCCCCTACCCTCCGCTGACTACCCAGGAGTTGGACGCCGCATTCGACCTTCCATATACGCGCTTGCCACATCCCAAATACAAGGGCAAGAAGATCCCGGCTTATGAGATGATCAAGTTTTCCGTCAACATTCACAGAGGCTGTTTTGGCGGATGCGCTTTCTGTACGATATCAGCACACCAGGGAAAATTTATCTCCTGCCGCTCCAAAGCGAGCATCCTGAAGGAGGTCAGACAGGTTCTTGAAATGCCGGACTTTAAGGGTTATCTCTCTGATCTTGGCGGCCCCTCAGCCAACATGTACGGCATGCATGGCAGGAATCTGAAGGCTTGCGAGCACTGCAAACGTCCTTCCTGTATCCATCCGGATATCTGTCCGAACCTGATGACGGATCACCGGCCGTTGCTGGATATCTATCACGCGGTCGATGCCTTACCGGGCATCAAGCGGAGTTTTATCGGCAGTGGGGTGCGGTATGACCTGCTGCTCCACCGAAGTAAGGATGAAGCGAGCAACAAAGCAGCCATGGAGTATACGAAAGAGCTGATATGCAAGCATGTCAGCGGCCGTCTCAAAGTGGCCCCGGAACACACTTCGGACCGGGTATTGTCGCTCATGCGCAAGCCTTCCTTCAAACAATTCTATGAGTTCAAGCGTATTTTCGACCGGATTAATCAGGAAGAAAACCTGCGCGAACAGATCATACCTTATTTTATAAGCAGTCATCCGGGCTGCCAAGAGGAGGACATGGCCGAATTGGCAGCGATCACAAAGGATCTCAATTTCCACTTGGAACAGGTGCAAGACTTCACCCCCACACCGATGACTGTCAGCACGGAGACCTGGTATACGGGCTATGATCCCTATACCTTAGAGCCGGTCTATAGCGCCAAGACCCCACGGGAGAAACTCACTCAGCGACAGTTCTTCTTCTGGTATAAGCCTGAAGAGAGGAACAACATGGAACGGGAATTGAGGCGAATCGGGCGCGGTGACCTGATCGCGCGCCTCTTTCCAGCCAACGTCCCGCAAGGTAAATTCCATACGCCGAAGGTTCATTATGATCCGAAAGCCATAGGCAGCGTCCCCTTTGAGACTGATAGCGGAGGTCAAATGCAGAAGAAAGGAAAGTCCTATAACCCCAACTTTGCAGGCAAGAAA
>JALFRV010000022.1 GCA_022778905.1 Prevotella sp.
AAAACGGGTAAATCCAGCTAAAATGAAATCGGCCTAAAAAACGGTTTTCCGGTTTTGACACGCCCCGAAAATGCGTTTCACCCAATAAAATCAGGGGTTTCGTGAAATCCGCCTCTCAAAAAACGGGTAAAGTCCAAAGTGTTTCATTCTATACTTAAAACGCAATCATTATACCATTTTTACACCGATAATAATAGGTGAAAAACATTCTATCCGATTTTACACAGACTCCTTATTACAAGGGTCCGAGGGTCATAATGGTGGGGTAAAAGTGGTGGGGTTGGGCACAAATCACCGCCTTTCCCTTGCGCAAAATCCTATACTGCTTGCCGGGCAGATTGCGATTCTTCTCGCCTCCTGCAACCGCGATGTAGCCCGACTTCGCAAGCGGCGTCAGGTAGCGGGCCGTGAAGAAGTTCGCGCTGGCGATTCCGAGAGCCGCGCGCAGTTCGGCCGGACGCCTCGGGCCGTCCGCCAGCCGCTTCAGGATGTCGTACGCCACCTTGTCACTGCCCTTCTCCAGAAGCCGTCTCACCTTCCACTGCTTCTCATCATCCACCAAGAGCCACAAGAAGAACGCGCGGTTGGCAATGCGGCTGATCAGATGGCAGCACTGGTTGGTCTTGAAGTTGCGCAACGGCCTCATAGCGTACATTATACCATCATTTCGCACAACCACACCACCCGAACCCCACCATTAGGGTCTTGACCCTCTAAAGCACTCGAAATGCCATGCATCAACTAAAGCTCTGTGATTGTCCCGTTTTTAATGTGATAATCAATTCCACGTTGTGTGCAAAAGTCTATGACTATTTGCGCTTGCTCGTTAAAGAACCTCTTACAATCAGGGCATCTGGACACTTTAGGGTTGTAGTTTGCCCTTCCGAAAATAATCTTATCGACAAAGGAGACCTCTTCAAGTAATTCACAAAGGTCTTGCTGGATAATGTTAGGCGTCGGGTAAGGTTCTATGCTAACCCACGTTTTACACCCAAGCGTAGCCAAGTTTCGCAACCCAGTGATCCTCCGACGCGTTGGGGCGGCCTCCGGCTCTACCTTTTTTCGGAACTCTTCATCGAGGGTAATCAACGTTATGCCGTATGCATTCTCCTTTGACAAGGTTGCCAACGAAACCGGGAGGTAACCTTTGGTCAGAACCGTACAAGGCAACCCCGCGTTATTTATCGCCTTGATCGCATTCATGCTCATGGTTGCGATCTCCGGGTAACCATACATAAACGGATCCGTCGTGAAACACAAATGAACCGATCCAATTTTATCTTTCAACTTTGGGATTTCAGCCTCAAGCAATTCAAGAGTGTTGCTAACCAAGTAAGGGCGCATCCATTCACGGACTGATTTACACTTCCCAAACCGCCTCGCCATCAAATATGCATAACAAGGATACTTGCAGCCGTGTGCGCATCCTTGCACATGGTTCATAGTGTAATCACCATACTCAACTTCCGTTTTGTACAGCATCGACTTCCGAGTAATATAGCCAGCGACCTTCTTCATCTGGCCTTCCTCCTCAACGTTACATGATGCTTCCCGTCTTCCTCCCAAAACGATGACTCGCGCCCGGTCTCCGTGTGCGAAGGATTGCGCACCACCTCAATAAGTCCTTGTTTCTCCATCTTCATGAGCGCCTTATGAATCTGACCTGTACTGCAAAACACACCTCGCTCCGTGAAGAATCTCGCTGTAAACAAGCTTACTTGATCACCACTTCTCAACTCGGATACGGCTTCTTTAACCTGATCATATATATCTGAATCTTGAATGATGTTGTTATCAAGGTCTGTTTCGAAGAGTTGCAATTGACGATGGTTGTGGAAATCAATCACCAGCTCTTCTTTGCGCTTCACCATGTTGTTTGCCATCAAGTTACATCCGTCTTGATGGTTCGTAACATGAATCATTCGATATTTTGGATGTGCGCTTGCAGAAATCTTGATTGGCAAATCGAGAACATACTTAAACTTCGTACGCAACCTCATTTTATATGCATGCGAGAGCTTTGCCTCCGCCTTATATCCAGCATCAGGATCATGCGTCTTCTCTTTCTGATACCACCGTACTATCTCCTGCCAATAATCACCGCCAGCGATTCGATTAACATTTCTAATCGAAGCTTCACTTGGTTCAAACTCGGATGGAGCAAACTCAACCATGTCTGAAACATCAATTTCATCGCATGGAACACGCAAAGCACTACATCCCGCTCGGAGAAACCCAAAAGAGTTCATGTTTATGAGCATCTCAAAGGTGTTATGCCCACATTCCAACGATCTTTCAAATAAATCAAAATCAAGGGCGTCTATTCCATATGGATCGATGTAGAGAAATATGTTCTGATTCGGCCGCTTTTGTAACAATGGCAAAATCTCATTTTCATAACGCCCAGATATGATTTGCTTGTCGCCTATCGTCGTCCTCAATGAATAATCTTGTGTATTGACAGACAAATCGTCGGCATAATGCAAATCAATAAAGCACATGTCAATTCGAGGATCACGCGCATGAGACACATCGATCTTCTCTTTTCTGATCTTCAACGCTATGCGTGGTGAGCCTTCGTTTCCATCATCAAACCGACCTTTCCCTGCAAAGCAATCCACATAAAATATCGGGCGACCTGTCATCAACACTTTCTGAAAGTATTGAGGAAGATACGAAAACAGCAATTCATCCTTGACTTTGGACCAAGCCAACTTCTTCTTGAAAAAATCCTTGTTGTTTTTTGACATAGCAAAACCTTCTCTACGTCAATTAAAGTTCGCCTATAAAACCATTTTCTTGACACCGACGCAACATCTGTTGAAGAAGTTTACATGTAAAATCCTGCGGCACGTGGCTGCGAATAATTGATGTCAGGGCAGACTGTTCTTTTGGCAATACGCCAACCTTCTTATTCGAGTAAGCAAAGTTTTGAACTTCCATCCAAAACGAAGGTCCCTTGCTCATCACTTTGCGCTGTAGCTCAACCCCCGAAAGCATCTTCCCGACTATCCGCGCCTTCTTTTCCTCTCGTATCTGGTGGTCTTTACTCACCAGAAGCTCTTGAAGCGACGCTACCCCTGACATGTTTACATCCACATGGTCTGGCATCGTCTCCCAAAAACCTTTTTGCTTGCATCGTTGGGTGTAGTTCGTCACGCCGGAACGCTCATTGACGATTTCATCGTACACCTGCTTGGTAATCTTCTTGAACAGCTTAAGAAGAACAGGCGGCAACTCCTGCATTCTCCAAATCTGGTCAAGGTTTAGAACGCGATCAGGAAACTGACGAGCAAGCATATTGTGCAACATCGCAATAGAATATGTGACGATGTTCGCTCGGAACGAGCCCGTATACCAATCCTGTTCACTAACAAGGTCTTCAACGCCCTTGAACATTATTGCAAGCGCGACGGTCTCCTTGAAATACTGGATGTTGTATCGAGCGCGATCATTCGCCCCCTTCTCCCAAATTGTCGATACCTCCTGCGCAAACGCCTGAAAGTTTGACTGCGCACCCTTGCTTACAGAATAGGGTTTTTCATCCCAGCTATACCGATACTTCGCGAGATCTGTTTTGGTAATCTTTTGCTTTGGCGGATATTCCTTCTTGAAGGCATCCTTCTGCGCCCGAGTAAGCTTCATCTGCTTCTGCGTATATTGTCCACGTGCGCGTTCATAGAACCAATATGTCCGTAACTGCGTAGAGGACATAGACGGCGCAGGCGTCATTTCCGCGATTTTTTCAATCTGAACATGGAAAGGATGTGTTGAGAAGAAGTCCGCATCGGAAACCTTATTCTGCTGATTTGATGCCCGAGAAATCGTACGCAAAAGTGCCTGCTTGTCGTCTTCAAACATACCATCATGCGTGACGGTTAACTTCATGAGAACATTTATTTTCGACAAGTCCGCATGATCACAGAATCGCGCATTAGATATGCTGGCTGTCGTTTGTCCGCCATTAATGATCTGAAATTCCTCTGCATATGCAAGGTTACCCTCCTCGTCGAACCTTACATTTGATGCCGTCACCGAAATTCCATTGTTGAACGCAAAAAACTGTTCAGGATTTCTTAAGATCGTCTCCCTTATTCGCTTATTGACCGCGCCCTTAGTTGACAAAAACGAACGCACGTTACCTTCAAGCAACCTGGCCCCATACTCATCATAAATATCAGCAAGGACCACTCCAGGGACAACGCCCATGTAACTTGAATAACGGAACCGATTGGGGTCTTTCGATTCACCAGCGGGAACACAATGCACAACCCTCGGCCTATATTCAGAAAAATCAATCTGCAAAGTCCCACGCCCCTCATCAGCAATCGACAAACCATAGATCGAACGGATGTCATAGATCAAAAGCTCCACTGGTTTTGTTTCTATGTCTGGGAACTTTGTCCGCTTTGCATTGTCAGTAACAATTCCGTCTGTCAGCAAATATACCCTAAACTTGCGGATAGACGATTCCGTTGTTCCCATGTGACTGTTGATTATCTCGATGCAATCAAGGTAATCCGTAGCTTCTGAAGAAGTCAACTTCAGCGAATTACGGTCTTTGATAAAGTTCAGCGCAGCCTCAACATCTGGACGAATGTCAGAAACGCCCATTCGCACTGGCTTTTCATCGCCATCAAACTTCGTGACAAAGACATTCAGAAAGCCATCAACGGCTGAAAATGAATAACCATTGATATGATAATGCTTCTTCTCGCGCTGTTCATAATGATCGAAAAATGCTGGCGTATAATCATCGACAAGCTCTGACTGTTCGAGTTCTTCTGTCACTCGATCTGCAAACGCCTCTTCGCTTGTCTTACCATTGACAGCCAGTTCATTCTGAATCTCAACCAACAATGCATCGCGGTATTCCAGCGCGTCATCTTCCAGTTGTTTTTTCTCAGAAGCTGTCATATTCACACCTCCTTATATTCCTCAATCGCCGGTAAGCTAATAGAATACTGACATGCCGTCACGGCCGTAACGAGAGCAGACCTATGCAGACAAGGGAATTGATCGGTCACCTTGTAGATGTCTCGGCAATAGACCTGAAACCTACGTTTCTCGTATTCTGGCTCGCCATCTATATACTTCGCAAGAAAAAGCTTGTTGTCAAGCATCGTCCGTGCCGCAACACTCGTAGCTGCAGCTCGAGTCTGATCAACGACATCTTTAAGGGAAAACGCCTCGTCCTTATTTTCGGGTGCCCGATCTATATGGTAAACAAGTAGCGATCCTTCAACTTCAGAATCAAGCTGTTCTATCGATGAAATTGTAACCGTTGTGGCACTTACCTTGCAACTCTTGACCTCCGCCCAATCATCGTAAAACTCAAAATCCTTATCCATTTTAAACGGCCCAACCCAAGCATCCAGCGCATCCTCAAAACCACGCCTTGCGGCAAAATATTGAAGTGCCAAAAGCTCGGCCGCCAAACCCTGCTGCTCCTGAACCGACATTATCCCCGGTCTCGCCCCTTTCAGGAGTTCCTGCCACGCCGCGAATCTGGTAAGCAAATTCATCAATGCGGCCGAACGAGACTCCCTGCGCGTTGCCTCAAACAGATCGTAGCAAAGCGTGTTGAAGACATCACGATGCTCCGGCGTGATCAAAGAAAACGACAAACAGGCCTTTTCTTTCTTCATGAAGGACAGCACAAGTATCTGCGCAGTCGACGGAATCTCCGCCGCACTAAATGTCTTGCCGATGTCTTCGATGAGCAATGTCGGACGGCCTACGCTATCCAAACCGAAATACACGGAGAGCGGAAGATCGGGGTCAACAATAAAATACCGTTGCGGAGTTTTCTCGACCGACCGAATCCTTTTGATGAATGACGTATAGTCCATTTAATCCTCCGTCTCTGCGTTCAAATAGTCTTGAAGCGAACTCTCTTCATATGCACGCTTGGTGAAATAGAACTCTTGCTCTATCTGATCGTCCTTTGATCCTGGAAAGCCAAAGCTCAATGCAAAGAAAGAGGTGACAAGCGGATCCGCAGAATCCTTACACTTCTCGCTCATCTTCACATATTGAATGACAAGCAATGGTCGACGCCCTTCCTTCTTTGCCCTTCGCAAATATCGCTCATCTGGGGGCTCGCGATTTTCATGCCCCTTTTCACTTTGATATTCAGCAACAACCTTACGCGCATCTGATTGGGTAAGTATGTACCTCATAGCACCACCAGACGTCACCTTCAGCTTTGTGCCACTAATCATCACCTCTCGTCCAGAACTTACAACCGCCAACTTTCGAGACGCATGGCGAATTGTTTGCCCATCTTCCATTACCGGAATAGCAACATCCCAATTGATGCCAAGATTTGCAATGTATTCGGAGATTTGCGGCACCATGAAACCGAAGCTCATCATCCCTGCCTTGAATTCGGAAAGCATCTTAGATATCTCTCCATGCGGGACATCGCGAAGGAACACCATTCTATCCCAAGTCTGCTCGCGTTCGCGTCGCACCCAATTGTTCGCTATGAATTCGTTTACCGCCTTGTCATTTGCAGTAGTCACGATTGGGTCGTTCTTGATTCGGGGCGTTTCAATGGCATGTCCGGCCAACACAATCGGGAAACTTATCCGCGTTGCCGTGCGCATCTTGTTCCGGGCCGTTGGTAGCATTGCACCAGGTGCCTTGCGGATCTTGAACGCAAAATCCTTGGGAGACCCCTCCTGCTCAACTATCTGGTGGAACATCTCAGAAAGATCTTCAGAAATATCACTTGCGTAACCGAAATTATCAACCGCTGCTTGCGGCATCCACACACGCACAAGGGATTGATACAACCCGCGATATCCGCACCACCGCCCCATCTGAAGAAGCGTGTCGCTCATCATCGTGTTTCTGCGGAAGTAGCTGACAACCAGTCCTTCCAGCGTCAAGCCACGCGACAAAGCATTGCCACCTATGACAATATAGCGTTTCTCTGCATCTGCGTAATCAAGAGCCTTTACCGTCTTGCCGCTGTTTACAACAACAGTCTCTACTGTCTTAATCGCATCCAACAAGACAGTCTTGAGAAACGCATTCCACGACATCCCATCACATGGCCGACTCAAACCATACTCGTCCCATATCTGATGTAGCCGCGCCAGTTCCGGCACTCTTTCGGCCTTCGCCGGATCACCACAATAATTGGAAACTTTGGATACAAGTCGTTTGACATAAGCCTCAATGTGACTCAACAGACGATTCTGAATGGCGACAAATCGGCTCACATGGATCATCATTGAACGATGACCTATATGATCTCCGCCCTTCCCGATTACATCCATCACACCGTTGACAAGCAGATAATACCCAATCGCCGTTTGCAAAGACTCGGGGAGGTCCTCCGATGGGTATTCATCCTTCTTGTGGGAGGCTGGCAGCCAGAACTCTATGTCGTCGATTATCTTCAAATATGGAGAACCCGGCTCAAACAATTTGCCTGCGCCAAAATAGTTCGATGGCGTCGTAAGCCGATAAACGAAACTCTTCGGGAAAAGATCATCTGCGACTACCTTATCCTCTGTATCAGGGTCAATAAACACATTGGCAAAAGGTGTTGCCGTTATTCCGACGTAAGACGAACGAGTAAACGACTTAAGTATCTTTCGGATCAGCTCATTTGTCCGCGTAGGATTTGCCTCCTCGGACAACTCTCGCGTATTGATCGATGCATTGTCAGCCTCATCGTCAATAAACAGCAACGGCCAAGGAAGCGAAATTTCTCCCTTCTCTGAAACCGATTTAACACCCTTCTGCAACCACTTATACAAGTGTTGCAAGACGGTTACATTTTTCTTCACGACACACAATACTGGCACATCGTTACGAAAAACATGAACAGGATTCTCTCCCTGCTCCTTCCGAAAATCATACGTCGCTCCAGTCAACTTGACAACCTGTTTCATCGGAAGCAAGCTGATGAATTCTTTTTCAAGCCTTCCCTGCGTCTGCCGCCGTAACTTTTCAATGATACCCGCAGTAATAATGATTACACGATATCCTGCATCTGCCGCCTTATTACACAACGCAATGAAGTTCGCCGTCTTGCCGGACTGAATGTCGCCCATAACCAAGCCACGGACATTAAAGCTTTTACTCTTGGGATTGCCAAGATGGTTCATAATAGCATCAGAACTCTTATCAAGCTCTCGGATGACATTAGGGCTCCATTGCTTGTCATGTAGTTTTTTCAGATAGGACAAGAACCATTCGCAATGTTCGGATTTGACCTTTTCAAACCAGTCTGCTGACTGATGTTCATACTCCTTCGGATCAACGATGCACTCATCTGCTGGCTTATATACACCAATGAGTGCAATTAGTTTTCTTGCGATAAGCTCGCGCTCTTCTTTTCCAATACTGGGAAACTTTTTCGACCACTCTTCAACTGACGACGCGATCTGCTCTTCCGTCAACTCTACTGAAGAATCCTCAAAGCTGTAAGCTACGCAAAGGTGCTCGAGCACCTGCCGCCCTTGTTTAGAGAGTATCATTTAAAATTTCCTCCTCTTTCTTGCGAAGTTTGTCCGCCTGGAGGACAAACGGCTCGCTCTGGAGCATCGACATGAATGTCATCTTTCGTGCCGTACCGGCGGGGACCATGCAAACCAACCCTTTAAGCATATCAACCATTTCATCTACGGACAACGGGGTCTCATTATCCATTTTTTGATCACTACTTCTGCTGTAGTAATTTACATCAACTGGAATGGTGCGCTCAAACAGACGGAGAAGTTTTTCCAGTTCCACATTCGCCTCAAGCGCCGCCTTCACGACAGGATGATTTCGGTTGAACCGAACAGATGTCACAGTTCCATCCTTTACCGTAGACTCCCAGACTTGAGGATCATCAGTAGTTGCTTTGACCTTCCTACCAAACACCTCAACGCGAATCGCATTCTTGCTTTGTTTGACAACAGAATCAACATAAGCACGGAGGTGGGCGACAATCTGTTTTGGCGGAATGGCAACTGACTTCTTAACATCCAAAGACCACTTCATGTCAACTGAATTGGGGATGTCAACTTTTACGCGGGCAAGTTTGAAAAATTCACCTTGGGCCTTAAGCCCAAACCAATGTCCATATGTGATCAAGCGCTTATTGCGATAGATGTAGAATCCCTGCGTCCTTCGGAGTGCCTTTCCCGTGCCAAGCGAATAGCGCATTTCTGGCGTCAGTTCCTTGTCATGTGGAAGGGTGAATGCCTGAAGAGTGATTCTGCTTTTCCCAAAGCCAAGCGGCTGGGTCGCTTTGCACTGATGACCTTGCTTACCATTCGTTACATATTGAAGAAACGGATCTTTCGGCTTGATGGCATTACCATTAATACGGATCCTTATCTTGTGGATACCGTCTTCTCCATATATGTACCGGTGAAAAACAAGCGCAAGATGCTCACTCATCTTGCACATCTCGTCATCAAAAGTCATTTCATCGTATGACCCGCCAAAATCAATTGATTGCCACAGAACTACGGTGCCACTTTTCCTGTTCTTTAGAACCTCCACGCCTGGCAGATCCTTCCATTCGTCATTCTCAAGGATGAGGAGCGGCCATACAACATCCTTATGTTTCGCGATGTAGTCGAGATCCCACCTACGCGCTGCAATCTCTCCATTCTTTTTCGTGATAACAGTCATGACGCGACACTGAGACATCGACGCTGTCTTCAATCCGAGCCCATACCGTCCAAGATCCTTTTCCGAACGTACTTGCGATGGATCGGCGGAGCCATATTGCATAGCACTTGTCAGCTCATCTGCCGTCATGCCATCACCATCGTCAATAATCGCGATGTAGGAATTAAGTGAATCTTCAAAGTCGATGTCCACGGTCTTCGCATCGGCCGCAATTGAATTGTCGACAAGATCAGCCACAGCCGCATCGAGCGAATATCCAATGTGGCGAGTCGCCGATATCAGCGAATGGGCTTGCGGCGGTTGCTGAAGGACTTTCATTTGAACAGTTCCTCAAAGTCTGTGATGTTTATCCGGCGATCAACCGAGAAGAGCTTGCGGAGATCTCCGTGACTATATTGTTTCGCTGGCTGCATCTTACAAAGTGTGATCAAGGAGTTGGCCGTGATAGCAGACCCGTGAACGCCGCTTTCCTCAACTATGTCTAAAATCTGATCAGAAATTTTTGGGACAAAACCTCCAGCGATATAAGAGAAAAACGCCAGCTGGTACCCGGATTTGCTGTAATGGGCCAAATCCCCAAGATAGTTTACACACATACGATTCCTGTGATCGTTCGTGATGCTGTACTGATGATAGGCCTTGTTGTCGATAATGGCCTGGTAGCCACTCTCGTCCGAAAGAAGAAGCACATCGGGGGACTTCCCGATCTTCCCGACATGTTCAGTCTTAAATCCAAAGACCGAGTCAAACAGTTTACAAGTCGCTTTCTCAAAAGCCAGGCAATCCTCCTGCCCGTTTATTGCCATCTGAGAATATGCCGAATAGAATGCATCAAGTGCTCCGGCCGGATAGATCTTGTAGAGAACATCCTCCACAAAGGTCTTCTCGTAACCGGTAGATTGTGACACAGAATCGACGATGGCCGGAGTAATGAACTGAACGGGCTCAATCGCAGCAATCTTCAGCAACTCCTGCTGAACCTTAAGTACTCCGATCTGATATGCAGTAACATTTGTAGATCCGGCCAAGTTCCTCATGTCCTTCTGATGCCAGGGATCAAGACCGAACTGCCGTTGGAATTTCTCATGATTTTCTGGCCCCTTGATCAACCCCGTATCACCGCCAAGGGCCTCTTTAACGGCATCTATGCGATCCGGAGGAATCATCATCGAACCAGACGTCCGATAAACGAACTGTGTATAGGCAAGCCAATTCGCCATCGTGTTGGCAACGTCTTTCAGCTTTGCCACCACGCTGTTCGATTTGCGATTGCTGGCATAGCGAGTCTCAAAATCCGCAGGCAGACAAGCATCCCCTTTTTCGCGAAACTCAAGAATACGCGCAACGACATGCTCATAACAAGCGGTCGACTCATTCTCTGCCTCGACAACAACTATCTTGGCGATCTCCTCCTCCGACAACATCTCTATCCGCGAATCGAGTAGCAACTTGAGCAAAAACCTGAACGGACGAATCTTAAATCTCGGAGACACCTCGACGTTTCTGCTCATCGAAAAAGGTGACGGAAATTGGTACTTAAGCACCTGTCGCGTCAGCACATCGGTGGGTGACTTTCCATTGAGCAGGGCCTCGCCAGCCATCGTCGGCTTCAAGACGCGCTCGGCCCCATAATAGAACACAAGGCCAAGGCTCTGTAACCACGCCAAATACGTTCGCCCGCCGCCGCCACCCTGGTCCCAGCGGTCGCCCTTACGCTTCAAGCCTTTCTGCTCCAGTTCATCCTCAAAACTAAGATGCGACCCGTGAATCCCTTTCCATTGCTTATCCAGGAAATCACAAGTCACAAGTCCGAGAATCTCGGGGACAGGAGCAAGAGAGCGTTTTGGACGTGTGACCCACCAATGATTGATCATTTGCCACCCCCTTTATTTCAAATCTCCAGAATCGGTTATGTTGCACTCGATGTGTTCATAATCAATCCCTGCAAGAGTTCTCAATAGTGCCTCGAAGATAATACGAGCCCCACGTGGAGGAACAGCCATGCCTATCTGTTTGCGGACACTCTCCTTACTTCCCGTGAACAGATACTGATCTGGGAATGTCTGAAGCCGCGCACGTTCACGATTAGTCAGAGCGCGGGGTTCCGCATAATGATAGATATGCGTTCCTCCGCCTCCTGAACCCGTTACAGTGTATGCTGGTTTGTTCGGATCAAGCCGCTTGTAAATCTGGCTTATTTTTGCTCCTCGAACATGGAGTTGCAAATGCTCCGGGAGATTCGCGGTGAATGCATTTTGACCTGGACGAATATACCGCAACCGCTCAACAACTCGCTCACTTTGAGCAGTCCTCTCATTGTTTGGGGCATCAGCCGGAATCGGCGGTTCCTCAATTGCAGCACGAGATGAATTATCCCGATCCGCTAACGCGGCTGGACTCGGTGGATAAAACACATACGGCAAATCTTCCCGAATGCCTATGATAATAATTCGATGCCGTGTCTGAGGGACTCCATAATCCTCGAACTTGTAAAGGTGAGGGTATATCCGATACCCAGCATCCTTCATGCTTGAAAGGATCTTTTTAAATGCAGCGCCCTCATTCGCGCTGGCAAGCCCTCCGACATTTTCTGCAACAAACCACATCGGACGAAACCGCCTCAAAACGGCAACGCCATATTGATACAGCGGTCCATAGTTGCCGTCGATTCCTTTATGTTCACCAACAACGGAAAAATCGTTGCACGGGAAGCCAAAGGCAAAACCATCAATTGGAGTCAACCTCGGATCATCCAAACGAAGCTTCCTAACGTCATGACAAATCACAGTCTCAGGGTGTTCACGACATATATTCTCGGCATAAGTATTGCACGTTTCCTGATCATAGTCATTCGACCATGCATGTGCAATCTTAAAGTTCGGATTTTCGATATTTGCGCTAATCGCGCCACACGCCAAACCACCGGGACCGCAGAAGAATTCACCGAGACGAAACGGGGTCGCATTAAAGGTCGGCGGTAATCTTTCGTCATCGCCACGCCGCCTATGAATCGCGCCAGCCAAATATTCAACAGGGCCTACTGCTGGAAATTCCCGTGGGGGGAACATGGCCTGCAGAAAATCTGTTTGTACTGGGTTAAATGAATAAGCGGCATGCCACTTCTCCACAAATGGACGCAATCTCTCAAAGATATTCGGAATCGACCGCCCTTCACACTGGGGTAAGGGACGACTATAGAAATCTTTGTCAATCCTCCCTGTAAAACGGCTTGAACAAACAAAAACATCTGCCGTCGGATCGGAAAGAAGATCATTGTGCTTCACCTTGCGGCCAAGTGTGAAAATGACATACTCCTTGCCATGAGGTGATGTTGAGACGGAATATCCGTTTTTACGAAGCCACGCTCGATCATGCACAGAATCAAACTTCACACTGTAAGCAATAGGCTCCTGACTTCTGGAAAACAGCACTATGTGTGTAAACTTCTTGTACTGTTCAAAATGATAACCTTCCGGCAATGGGAGGTTGTATAGTTTCTTCTGTACAATCCATGCGGCGTTCGCAGTCCGAAACGTCCCAACCAGAATAGTAGGGGCAAGGTCCGCCTTGTTGCTTTCGTTACACATCTTCTCTCACCTCTCATTAAGATCTTGCGACTCATCGCGGGAGATGTCCATAATGTCACCAACGTTGCAATTCAACTTGTCACAGATTCGCATGAGGAGATCCATTGAAACAACCTCATTACGAGTTAACCGCGCAATCGTGGCAGACGACGCTCCTGTAGCAAGACGAAGCTCCGTCTTGTTCATCTCCTTGTCAATTAGGAGCTTCCATAATTTCTTATATGATACAACCACGGTATCGACCTTTCTTGGTTTGATACCGCATATTATATCAAATTTTATTCAACAGAGTGAATCAATTTTTTAATTGACGGAATGGTCAATTTAATAAAAAGAGGCTTCGGGCATAAGAGTGGGTGACCCTCGGAGGCCCCCAGGCGATTCCAAGAGCCGCGCACAGTTCGGCCGGACGCCTCGGGCCGTCCGCCAGCCGCTTCAGGATGTCGTACGCCACCTTGTCACTGCCCTTTTCCAGAAGCCGTCTTGCTTTGTGCTGCTTCTCATCATCGACCTAACCACTTTGCCCCAGAGAGTAGACAACTTTGACCCAAAGAGCTGACCACTTTGCCACAAAGACCCTATGCTTCCACCCCAAAGACCCTATGTCTCCACCCAAAAGACCCTATGTCTTCGCCCCAAAGACCCTATGTCTCCACCTCAGAGACCTACTACAAAGAAAACTCCATCAATCCTCCACAACCTGCAAAGAGATCAATAAAAGTGAATTTCTTTTCTGCCTTTTTCTTTCCCATCTTCATTTCACTTTCTTTACTGCTCAAAAAATCCACCTATCATGCGCCCTGCCATCAGGCGCATTTCCCTTTCTTCGCCCCAAACCTTGCAGTCTGAAGTTTAGAGTAAAACCCTCCGACTTCCCCAAAATACTCAAGAGGAAAGAAAAGCAAGGTATTTAAAACGGACAAAACCGAACGTTCAGCTACAAGAGTCGATTCTGCTTCCGCAATTTGAACCTGATCATTCAGAGAGCCAATATTTTAGACCGATCAGACATTGCCGCTAAAAGCTCCAGCCCGATACATTTTCTCAAGATTGTGGACCTTGCGAATCTCCCGCTCCGTCAAGTTGGGAAGACTGGAAATCCTAACATCTTCACCCTTACCATTATCCCGCGACATGATAAAACTGCAATCCGGACGAGAAAACTCATTCGAAAGCAGCGAAGTGTTGTGAGTCGTAAGAATCGTTTGGGAATGAGGCTGACGATTAAGCAGCTTCACTACCGTCTCTGCGGCTTCATAGTGAAGAAAAGCGTCAAACTCATCTATAAAAAGAAATGA
The DNA here is from genome assembly GCA_022778905.1 of Prevotella sp. Classification (GTDB taxonomy): domain Bacteria; phylum Bacteroidota; class Bacteroidia; order Bacteroidales; family Bacteroidaceae; genus Prevotella. The sequence continues at coordinate 14,531 of JALFRV010000022.1, forward strand.
AACATTGCAGAATGCCGAAACACTCCAACAATA
>JALFRV010000030.1 GCA_022778905.1 Prevotella sp.
TGTCAATCCTTTCACAAATGGAATATCATAGGACAAAGTCAGTGCGCCATTGAAATTGTTGCGCTTCTCTTGACGATAGCCTGTAAAGTCGCTATTAGTGGAGGCAACAGGATTCTCACTTTCGAGCATTTGGTCATCATATGCAGGCAAGTTGTGATCACCGTTGATCCAAGCCATTGAAGTTGGCCTGTATGTCCAGGCTTTCTTGTAGACTGCCCAGATGTCTGTGAATGGCTGATTTTTTTCGTCTGTATATCCGCTCAGTTGCAAGGATGTTTTAAATCTGTCCGTTATACGTGCGTCAATATTGGTTCTGAAGTTCCAACGGTTATAGTTTAGGTCATGACTGGAATAAGATCCCATCTGCTTCACGTAACCAACATTGAAGAAGTAATCGATTTTCTTGGAACTTCCATTCATGGAGATGTTATACTGCTGCTGCGGAGAGGTTTTGTCGAATAATTCATTTGTCCAATTCGTATCCTGTTTTTTTCCGGTACTATATTCAAACATCTGATCATATGAATAGGTGTTGGCCGTAGACCGATAAGGGTAGTTGCTGTTGATGCCGTTATGCACTTTCTCGTTGTAGAGTAGCATGTGGTCAACGGCACTTGCTGTTTCCGGAAGATATAAGAAAGATTGCCAACCATAGTTCATTGAGAAGGTAATATCAAACTTGTCAACTTGCGAAGAGAATCCATGCTTTGTCGTGACAAGGATGACTCCATTGGCAGCACGTACACCATAAATAGCGGCTGAGGCATCTTTTAAGACAGATACATTGTCAATTTCATTGGCGTCCATACGCGAAAAATACGACTGATCACGTGGAATTCCGTCAACGACTATTAGCGGAGAGCCCATGCCACGTATGTCTATCTTGCTATCGAATTCACCTGGCTGTGAGCTACTTTGTGTGATTCGGATGCCAGGAATTTTTCCAGCCAGCATATTAACGACGTTCTCATTCTTTGTGATCGTTAATTCTTTATTGTCAACTGCTGCAACAGCTCCTGTCAATGTTGCTTTTTTCTGTGTGCCATAACCAATTACAACGACCTCGTCCATCAGGTTTTGGTCTTCTTGCAATATGACGGTAACGTGTGCATCTGCATTGACCATAGCATCTTTGAATCCAATGAAGGATATCTTCAGTTTTTCTTTTGGGGCTGCTTGTATGGTGAAGGTCCCATTAAGGTCTGTTACGGTCGCCCGGTCCGTTCCATTTACACGTATAGTGGCACCAATGACAGGCTCACCGGAAGGATCGGAGACTGTTCCCTTGACAGTTCGTTGTTGAGCCTGCATAGGTATGGATGCCAGAATACATAATAATATTATTATATATTTTTTCATATATTTTAATTTTAATGTTTATGGGACAAAGCGTTTCCGTCTGTCCCAAAAACAAGGTCAACAGTTATCTTGCAGCCGGATCAGTTACACCCGTAGGGCATGAACGGCGGTTTATCCAAATGTAACAGAGAACACCTCCTCCGACATTCTTTTCACCGTAAGCATATTCAAATCGAAGTCCAGGACCAACGCGGAGACTTAAGCCTGTGTAAGCGGCTGTTGTCTTGAAGGTTCCGTCAGGCTCAATAGACAAACCGAATTTGGTCATGTCATCCCCGGATAATCCATCGTATCCGCCTATAATTTCACCATTACAGGTACCTCCACACCATGCAATATTGTCTGCACTTCCTTCAGCGGCCGGACGTTCAGGGATGTTACGGCGCTGTGAAGAGGCAATACTGGTCTGGATGTTCGTCCAATAGAGACCTCTTGAGAACTTTGCATATTTCTTACCAAGTTCGCTCATCACGATCCCTGTACCATCGTTGTAGAGGATCTCACCTTCCGACGAACTGACGCTATAGTTTGGCCACCAGTCTGTCAGGAAAACCTCTGCATTTCCATGGCGCAACCCGAAAGCATCAACGCCTTTTGATAACAGAGCCGGAATTTTTACGCTGTTCGCGCCTGCTTTCATCATGTCGGTTCCGTCATTTGTTGCGCCAAAGGCTTCCATATGCGGACTGTCTGTAAGCTTGCCTACGAAACTTACGTTTGCCAGAGGATCCACAACCTTCCAATAAACTTTCATCTTGACGACATCGTTTAAGGTAACATAAACCAAAACACCTGCGGGCTTGTCGTCTGCAGGAAATGTTGTTCCCGGGCGTCCGGTCAAGGTCCAAGTGCCGTCTGTCTTTAAACTGTTTCTTAGAATGTCAAAGATGTTTTTGGCTGCACCGTTCTGCTTACCCATCTCTCCTATCTCGAAAGTTGCCCCAGCGGGAACATTTGTGATAAGATCTTTAAAGTTGAAAGTGCCCAGAAAATCTGCGCTGGCTGGCAATGTGGCTGTATAGAAGCCATTTTCGAGCTGTGTGGCGTCAGTCACGGTTGAAGCAAAGGTCGGGGTGACAAGATCTTCGGAAATAAATGAATAATCGGGACCGATCTTTACATTGAAATAATTGGAGTTGATGACTTTGCTTCCGAGATTCATCTGGATTGATACTGCATAGGTCTTACCTGCTTCCACGGTCAACGCCCGGATAGGCACAGTAAGGAATCCGTCTGCATATGTAGCCTGACCGTTAATTTTAAACATGGAGCTTCCTGCTCTTGTCTTCAACTCATGTGCCTCAGAAATGTCGCAGTAAGCATTGGCTATGTCGGCTGCGGAAATTGTCGGATTAACCAGAAACTTGACGCTGGCTAATCCGTCACCATTGATAATCTCCATGCCATCTACATACTGCGGGCTATAGATCAATGCCGTCACTGTTGATCCCTTGGGAAGAACATATTCGGTTCCGTCAACGGTGATGATCAGATTGTTGCCATTATCTTTTACTGAGATAGTGGATCCACCTCCGTTTGAGCTTCCAGATGAAGGGCTGATAGTTATACTTTTCCCGTCACTAAGAACAATTGTCCATACCCCATTCTCATCCTTGGTTGCGTTTGTTACAGTGGCTCCAGAGGTTTGGGCTTTCTCTAACTGGGCTTTTAAGTCGCCTATCATGCCTTCAACCACTGTAAGGCGAGATTTGAGATCATCTACGTCATCATTGTTGCAAGCAATGAATAAGAAAGTTGTAGATAACAAAAGTACTGCTGATAGTACATTCGAAATAAATTGTTTCATGATGTTTGAATAGGTTAGAATGTGTTAATTGAAAAATCGCAAGATATTGATGAGGGCAAAATTAGATGAAATATTAATTAGCTGTTATGAAAAGTATACTTCAAAAATACGTCAACTGATCTGTTTTTATACTTCATTTGTACTTCGAATATAAATGTATGTGGCTGATGGAATCTGCAAATGTACTGTTTAAGTCATTGATAATTAGTATGCTCTTGATGATGTTGAGTCGATTTATTTATATTACATCATTATTTTATTCACTCTGTTCTAATACTTTAAAATGAAAAACATACACTTCAAAACGATAGTAAGAATTGAAAAAAAAGACATATATTTTGCGGGTTAATACTTTTTTCCTATTTTTGCAGTGTATCATGAAAAAGTTATAGCAAATGTATGTCAAATCATCGTTCTTTAGATTCTGCAGTCTTGCGATTCTGATGCTGTATGTGTCTAATGTATATGCCGACTGGATACCTTTTGTGCTCAACTTCAACAAGCAGCATTACGGGAAAGGCTATTCTACCTGGCGTATTGCTTCATACGGCCAATGGACCTACTTCGCAAACCAAAGTGGTCTGTTGGAATTTAACAGTACTGGTTGGCGTAATTTTCCTATGCACAATAGAAGTGAGGCCCGAGGCGTATCGATTAATCCCAAGACGCACCGGATCTATGTTGGTGGGGAGAATGAGTTTGGCTATTATGAAGTACAGCCTTCCGGCGATCTGAAGTATAACTGCATCTCGGAACAATTTGAAAAAGAGTATGCGCATCTTGGGAATGTGTTCGAAATTTATGAGACTAATAATTCTGTTTACTTTAGAGCCGATTACCATATTCTTATTATAAACGGTAAATCGAAAACCTTGATTAAGTCGCCCCAGAAGATATTCGCCTCTGTAATGGATCGTGGAGTTATCTATGTGGCTACAGATTACGGCGTACGTGTGTTGGTTGGAGAGCGTTTGCTTCCAATCTCTCATGGAGATATTCTTGTTGGTAAGCGCATCAACGCAATGTTTTCTTTCGGCAAGGGCATTATTATCACTACTGCCAATGATGGTCTTTTCTATTATGACGGTCATAAAGTGACACCTTTCCGGACCCAGGTGGATGAACTCCTTAAGTCTGCGGTTATCTGTTGTGCCGTTGAACGTAATGGTAAGATTGCCATAGGTACAATCCATCGTGGCTTGATCATTGTAGACTCGAATACCGGTTCTGCCGAGACGTTTGACGAATCTAAAGGCTTGCAGAATAACACCGTGCTCTCTGTCGCCTTCGACTATCGTGGCAATGTCTGGGCAGGTCTTGACTATGGCATCGACTATGTGCTCTTGGAAGATCCGTTCTCTTATCTCTATCGTGCTCCGTTTTCTTGCGGTATAGGCTACGCGGCATTGGTGAATGGAAATGCGTTATATCTGGGAACAGACCGTGGATTATATGTCACCTCGTTTCCTGTCACCTTCAGCAATGGTTTTCCGCAGATAGACAAGGTTGCGGCACCGAGTGGACCGGCATGGTTTCTATACCGTAACGGGGATGAGATTTTTTGTCTTCACGATAAAGGCGTTTTCACAGTTTCTGGCTCAAAGGTAACCAAGATTACCGATATAATCGGTGCATGGTCCTGCCATGTGGTTCCAGGGCACAAGGATATGATGTTTATTGGCGTCTATGAAGGTGTTAACATTGTAAAAAAAGTCAATGGCATTTGGATTGACTTGGGCAAGGTCAATGGCATTAACGAATCGGGAAGATACATGGAGGCGCTCAATGGTTATACGCTTAAGCTTTACAATCCCAACCTGAAATATTCAACCACCTACACGCTCGACCGTTCTTTGTTGCGGGTTAAGGCCAAGAAAGTGATTAACGAGGCATATAGTCCAAGTTCTTCCGGGATGATCGAACGATTATTAAATAATGTGGACGTTTCAGGCCCCATACTCAATTTGGATTCCAAGACCTGCATAGTGCCATATAGCGAAGGCTTTGCTCTCTTTAATGCGAAAAAGATGAAGGATGCCAACTTGAAGCTTGACATCATACGGATGTCCCTGACTGGAGTCAATGATTCAAATGTGTATACTTCCAACTTCTGTAAGATCAAGAACTCGCCGGTTATCAAATACGCAGAGAACTCTGTAAGGTTTGACTATAGAGTGTCCTCTGTCTTTCTGACAACTGTCGTATCCTATCAGTACAGACTTAACGGAGGGCCTTGGTCTGCCCCGTCTTCGCTGACATCCAAGGAATACAGTAACTTACAAGAAGGCCGCTATCTTTTTGAGGTGAGAGCTACGTTAGTAGACGGCTCAACCTCGGTTGATTCACTGTCTTTTCAGATTCTTCCTCCCTGGTACCGGTCAACGGTAGCTTATGTGCTGTATCTACTTCTTATTATCGGAACCTGCTATCTGTTTTATCAGATAGAAGACAAGCGTCTCGAACGGAAAAAGGCTGAGGCCGTGAAAGAAAAGACTAAAGAGGTGAAGAAAATGAAGATAGAGATAGATAAGCTGGAAAAGGATAAGCTGGAATTGGGCTTGAAACACAAGAGCCAGGAGATTGCAAACCTGGTGCTTGACGTTGCACGCAAGAATAAGATATTGATTGAAATCCGGGACAATATTCAGAGCGTTGCGAATAACTTTACCAAGACCGATACGAAGGAAAGCCGCAGGCAGTTGTTGCTGATTAACAGTAAGATTGATTCTAACATGGAGGGGGATGAAATCCTAAAGCGTTTTGAAAAAGAATTTGATGTGGTGAATGATCATTTCATGTCCAAGCTTAAGACGCAACATCCCGACCTGAATTATAACGAGCGTATGATGTGCGCTTATCTGAAGATGAATTTGTCGACAAAGGAAATTGCCCCATTGCTCAATATTTCTACACGTGGTGTTGAAACGATCAGATACAGATTGAGAAAGAAACTTGACTTGGAGAGGAGTGACAGTCTGAAGGATTATTTAAGTAATTTATGATGCAGAGAACCTGTATTGGCGTACTTCTGACGTATAGAAATAAAGCCTGTGACGTATTTTAGAAGATAGCCATTTCTTGATATTTTCTGATGTTGTTGTTATTTTTGCCCCGGAAATAACAACACAATACCATGCTACGTAAAACTATTATTAATTTGATGATCGTCTCCTTTGTCTTCACTGGTTCAGTGATGCTGGAGGCAAAAACCAAACATGCGCTCAACACGTCTTACCCAAGCAGCAGTGGCCTGATTATGGCTGGATACCAAGGTTGGTTCAGGGGACCGGGAGACGGAACAAACCAGGGCTTTGGGCACTATGGAACTGGGCGCTACTTTGATGAAAACCATTGTACGATTGATGTTTGGCCAGATGTGCGTGAATATGCGAAAACCTATGAGACGCCATTCATGCTGGCCAGCGGTGAGAGGGCGAAGGTCTTCAGTTCGGCAGACCGTAGTTCGGTTGACCTACACTTCAAGTGGATGCAGCAATATGGTGTAGATGGAGTGTTTGTCCAGAGATTTTTCGATTATGCACGCGGCGGTAGAAGGAGTTCGGTGCCCAATACTATCTTGGACTATGCATGCGATGCCGCTTCAAAATATAATCGGGCAATTGCCGTGATGTATGACCTTTCCGGTCTGCGTGCCGAAGGTGAAGATTGTCTGCTCCTGATCAATGACTGGAAGATGCTTGTAGACAGCCTGAAGATCACCAACCGCTCCAATAAGAATACTTATCTTTATGATCATGGCAGACCAGTGGTAGCCATCTGGGGTGTAGGTTTCCCTGACCGGCCCTATGATATCCGCAAGATCAAGCTGGATCGGCTGATTGACTTTTTGCAGCATGATCCGGTCTACGGAGGATGCAAGGTGATGTTGGGGGTTCCTACTTTCTGGCGCACCTTGGAGTCAGATTGTATTCATGACGATTATTTGCATCAGTTGATCCGTCAGGCGGATGCTGTCTACCCATGGACCGTTCAGCGCTTTACTCCGTTGTTGCACAATGACATGAACCGTTATCGGGATCTTATCTTGAAAGATATGGACTGGTGCAAGAAAGCCGGAATCGAATATGTCCCTGTGGCGTGTCCGGGATTTAGCTGGCATAATCTCAGCAGGGTGGAGTTTCCCGATGATGTAAAACCTGTTGGCAGTATACCACGTCAGGGGGGTAAATTCTATTGGAATCAGCTGGCAACGGCAATCAATTCGGGGGCTAATATGATATATGTAGCCATGTTCGATGAGGTAGACGAAGGTACGGCCATCTTTAAATGTACCGGAGATCATCCTGTGAGCGATATTGCCAAATTCATAGATATGGACGGGATGCCTTCTGACCACTATCTGTGGCTCACCGGCCAGGCAACCAGGATGCTCCGGAAGGAAATACCTTTTTCGCCAACGATACCGAAACGTCGCTGAAAGGCTTTTGGCATGCAAGAAATGCTGTTGGTCATGACATATTTTGAACAAGTTCTTTTTCCCTCTTGCTCCTCATAGCGTTGGCTTATCCTCCGCTATGGGGGAGTTCGCTTTTTACAGATCTAACCTTAATACATTAACGACTTGAAGCGTATGAAACCTTTCTGCTTTGGAACAGCAATAAAGCTCTTTGCTTTGTTGATTTGTCTTTGCCATTCTGCGGTAGTGACAGCTTATGAGGGGACACCGTTTTCCGGAACGCCGATCCCTGTGCCGGGAACCGTAGAGGCTGAGAATTTTGACTTAGGCGGGCCAGAGGTGGCCTGTCATTGGGGAAACTCTTCTCCGGGCGGGACCAATTATCGGTCGGATATTACCAAAAGCTTTGTCGGCGTCTGTGGAGATAATGATCCTTCGACCTTCAACTTAGGCTGGACCTCGAGCGGTGACTGGACAAACTATTCCATCAATGCCCTCTATGATGGAAATTATGACATTCAGATCCTCTGTTCTTCAGGCAGTGACAACGGGAAGTTCGATCTGAAAATAGATGGGGAGATCGTTTGCAGAACCCAGTCCGTTCCTTCTTCAGGGTGGGATACGTATGTTTCGGTAGTTGTCCATAACGTTCCTGTCAAACAGGGTGCCCGCCTTTTCACCTGGTATACCTATGGCGGAATGAACGTGGATAAATTCATCTTTGTCCGTACAGGGGATTACACAGCGGGGGGAATTGATGGCGAGTTCAATTATAAATACCCTATCACGCAAACCTATGATCACAATCCACTTTTTGTGGGGTTGCCCTCCCAGATGTCCAATACGAAGTTTACGGGCACGCTCTATACGGCAGATCCATCCGCACATGTATGGAATGTCAATGGCGAAGATGTTCTGTATCTGTATCCTTCTCACGATATTGAGCCGACGCAAGGCTGTGACCGGATGGACAGATATCACGTTTTCTCTACCAAAGATATGAAAACCTGGACAGACCATGGTGAAATTCTCAATGCGGATGATGTGAAGGCTCAATTGGGGATCGGAACAAGGGGCTTCATGTGGGCGCCGGATTGTAATTATAATCCTATTGATCACCTGTACTATTTCTTCTTCCCTCACAAGATTCAGTCAAAGTCGGAAGGCGATCCTGAAGACATATGGCGTATTTTTGTGGCTGCAAGTGCGGATCCGGCATCCAATTTCAAGGTAAAAGGAGTTATCGACGGGATCCCGTCGACTATTGACCCATGCGTGTTTTTAGACAACGACGGACAGCCTTACATCTATACAAGTGGCCAGGGCGGCATATGGGCCGGCAGGTTGCTGAAGTCGGATTGGACGAAGCTGGACGGTCAGATGACCAAGCAGACAGGGCTTGTTGACGTACATGAGGCACCGTTCGCCTTTAAGAAAGACGGCCTGTACTATCTGACATTCTCTAATAACAAAAGTACGGACTTAGGCGGCAATGAGCTGGTCTATGCCATTTCAAACAGCCCATTGGGCCCTTGGACCTACAAAGGGGTCTACATGCACTCCCATGGAGAGGATACGGCGCATGGCTCAATCGTCAATTTCAAGGGAATGTGGTACCAGTTCTATCACACTGCCAACTATTCCGGTGCCGGCGCCTTGCGCTCCGTCTGTTTTGATCCGGTGACGTTCGCTGCTGATGGATCAATTGAAATCGTGCATAATTGGGGAAGTCAAAAGGCGGGATGCGTACGGGATGCGTCGCTGTCCGGCACGCTGAAGATAGAGGCTGAGGACTTCAATGAAGGCGGAAGCCATACGGCCTGGTACAAGCGGCCTGGCACGGCAGACTTCAGTTTGGGCAATATGCAGGAGACGCAGATTGATGTCCGGACTTCCGCTGGCCGGACCTATCTGGCCAATATGAAGCGTAAGGAATGGGCTCGGTATAGTTTCAACGTTACGGAAAACGGAAGATATTCGATCATTTGCCATATGCGCCAGAACAATCGTACCGACAGCAAGTTCCGCGTGGGCGTGGATGGATCCTGGGTCAAGGCCAACGAGATCGCAGTGGCTTCAGGCAGTAATACCTGGGGAGACACGGAGGTCAAGAATGTAGAGTTGACAGCGGGTGAGCATTTCCTTTCCTGGAGGAGCATGGTGGGCGACATTGATCTGGATTATGTGCTGATCACAAAGAGTGTGAACACCATTCCCGGAGTCGTTGAAGCGGAAGATTTTGATGAGGGATCCTACAGTTTCAAACGCGGTGATCTTGGTAACGCCAAGAGCTATCGCAGTGACAAAGGAGTGGCATTGAGCAGTGCGGACGGTGTTGTTCATATCAGTAACACCAATTCCGGTGACTGGATCAATTATACCGTGAATAGTCCGGGTGGCAAATTCCGGGTGAATAGCTACGTTGCTTCCCCCTCGAGCGGCCAGTTCAGGATCGATTTTGATAATGGTCAGCAGCCTTCGGGCGTGATGTCTGCCCCGACTGGCGACTGGCAGGCCTATAAAGCCTACGCTGTGGATAACGTGGATTTGCCTGCCGGCGTTCATGTGATGACCTTCCGTGTTGTGACTGATCTGAATGTCGATCGTTTTGAATTCATCAAAACCGGTGAGTCTACCGGAATTGCTGAATTGACATCCCAAGATCAGACGGATAATGTCTATTTCGACCTCAAGGGTGTCCGGGTGCTGTCACCCGCTCACGGAGTGTATATCCATAAAGGCAAAAAGGTCATATATAAATAATGTAGGCCAGTGGTCCGGATTTGTTGGCATGGATAGATTTCGTGTATGGAGAAGGACCTCTGCAGGCATGCGGCTGGCCCAACGTTCAAATGATGAAAAGGCATGCTTTTCTTCGGGCAGAGAGAGAACGGTCATGCAGCTGGGACAGAGGTATCTTCTTCGAGCCCGAAAGGATACATATGGGCGCCCGAAAGGATAGCTCCGGGCCGCCGAAAGGATAGCTCTGTGAAAGCCCCTGAATCAGAGGGCCTTGCGTGAACAAATGAAGCGTGAAAGTGCGATGACGTATTTTTGAAGTATTTGGTTTTGTATGATGACGTATTTTCTATGTATTCGTTTATTATACTTTGTTGACATATAAATTTATCTTTGCAAATGAATTTTAAGCATAATATCATGAACAATTTCTTTTGGAAGGTTGCCGCATCTCTTGCCTTTCTGTTTCTCGTCGGATGTTCCGGTGGTGAAAGCGTGGCGGAAAGTAGCCCGTCTGCGCCGGATCAGCCGGGAAAGCCGGAGGATCCGACTCCGGCATTGGCAGATGACACCATTCCAGCCCATTCTTTCCAGATGGGATCGTTGACCGGCTTTGAAGCTGGGGTGCGCAATGGAAATACTTCCCATGCTGGTGGTAACTCTTCTACGACCTATTATAACTTACCATTATTTGAAGTATATGACTTCAAGATGACCGACAGCCAATGGTGGGACGATATCGTCGAAGAGTTTGAGTACAGCGGAATGGATTACATCTGTCCAAACTGCCGGGGTTGCCTCCCGGATCCCAAGAAGTATACGGACCATGGTGACCCAAACAGAATAAAGGATCTTATTGCGGCCATCAAACGTCGGGGCTCTGATCTGAAGGTTGCCATCTTCGATGATGCGCCCGCATCCTGGGCCGCAGCCCGCAATCTGGATAAGTATGGCGCTTATGTGCCGGTACTCAGCGATAATGATCTCAGGAACAAGTCGCTGACCGACAAGGATCAGGTGTATCCCATTGACGATTTGAATGACATTTATAAATATATATGGGATTATAACATCAAGCTGGCTTTTGCGAATTTCTATGGTCCAAATAGTGACAACAATCAATACCTGTTCCGCTATAAAGGGAAACCGGTGCTCTACATCTGGAGTCCAAACGGCTTTCTGAATGTGGAATACCGTGCCTTGGGAAACAAGAAACCCGACTGCAACGGCAGGTTGAAGGCCATCCTTGACAAGCTCCATGCAGATTTTAAATCCACCTTTGGGGAGGAAGTGTTCATCTGCGTGGACGGCGCATTCCGTGATCGTGATCCGCAATCGGCAAACAGCGCGGATGCTTTCAACAACTGGTTCACTGCTTCAGAGGCAGCAACGAATAGAAGTTCTTACACTTTGGCTAACTTCAAGGGGCATAATGTCGGGGTTGCCTGTCCAGGCTTCCTGTGCAATGACCGTTCTGGGAGCAGAATGCTTTTTGATGCCGGAGAAGGGAAACGACTGACAAAGGCACTTGATTATTTCGTGAAATTCCATGCTACGCTGGTTCTTTTGGAAGGCTTTACCGATATGGTTGAGAATGCGGCCTTTTTCAGAAGCAAGGACACGAAGTATTATTCGTTTCCCAACCAGCGGCTGAATCTTTTGCGAAAATACAGCAGCAGCAGGGCTTATCCATTGGAAATGAACGTCGAGGCAGAGACTTGTGACAAGTTCGTCGACAACACTCCGGGCAATGGCGGAAACCAATACCGGAGCGGAGATATAGACATAAAGACATGTAATGATGGCTATCCGGGATGGTGTGTTACGAATACGGCTGCCGGAGAATCCTTGGAATGGGTTGAACTTCCATATAGGAATGGATCCTCAGTTATCAGATTGCGATATTCATCGAACGAAGAAGTGAAAGTCAGAATTGATATTGACGGAAAAGAGGGGCCCGTGACAACGCTTCCTGCTACAGGCGGAGGCTGGAAGACAGCAGATGCGGCGACGGTGACAATGCAAGTCAAGGGATGGCATCGGACAGTATTGAGCGTGGTCAGCGGAAACATAGATATCAACAAGTTTACGATTGTGGCAAGCAAATAAGTAAAAAACACATATATTCTAAACTTAATAAAAGGTAGTAACATGAAACATTATCTAATGCTATTGATGTGTCTGTTGGTCTTTCTTCCAATATCGGCACAGGTTAGGACTGTACATGGTACAGTTGTAGATGCCACTGGCGAACCGGTCATAGGAGCCAGTGTCAGGGTGAATGGAACCTCCCGGGGGACTGTCACAGACCTGAATGGAAAGTTCAGTGTGGAGGCTGGAGCCAAAGATAAGCTGACCATATCCTATGTGGGATTTATGAATCAGGTCGTCAATGCCCGTGACAATCTCATGATCTCCTTGCAGGAGGATGCCAAACTGGTCAACGAAGTAGTGGTCGTGGGTTACGGAACACAGAAGAAAGCGACGTTGACAGGCGCTGTGTCAATGGTTAATTCAGAGGAAATAGTTGCAACAAAGAACCAGAATGTCCAGAATATGCTGACAGGAAAGATACCTGGTGTGCGTGTCATTCAGAAGACATCACAGCCGGGAGAATTCTCTAATCAGTTTGATATTCGTGGATTTGGTTCGCCGTTGATCGTGATTGACGGAGTACCTCGCGGTGATATGGAACGTATGGACCCCAATGAAATTGAGTCCATCTCCGTACTGAAGGACGGTTCTGCTGCCATTTACGGTGTACGGGCCGCCAACGGAGTCGTCCTCATCACGACCAAGAAGGGCAAAGGTAAACCAAAGATCGAGTATAATATGTATATGGGTTTCCAGCATCCGGCCGATATCCTGAAACCAGTCGGAGCCTTGGATCGTTACATACTGTCTAACGAAGTGTCCATGCGCGACTTGGTCAATCCGACCCAAAAGTATGCCGATGAGCTGATGGAGCCTTATATCAATGGTACCAAAGTTTCCACGGATTGGTATGATGCCATCATGAAAAACAGCGCACCCCAGGCATCTCATAATGTGAATGTCAGCGGATCGAGCGATCGCGTAGACTATTTCTTGAATTTTGGTTACCAGGATCAAGGTGGTTTTTTCCAGATGGATGCTCTCAACTACTATCGGTTCAATGTCCGTTCGAATGTGAACGTGCAGGTAACCAGAAATCTCAAGGTCGGGCTCCGGTTGGCAGCACTGAAAGACCGTCAGCGTTCCAATAATTCCGGACCTTGGCAGGTCTTCAAGAATTTGTGGCGATCCGTACCGAGTGATCCTGTTTATGCCAATAATACAGCACCATATTATCAGAATCCGGAGAGCGCTGATGACAATCCGTTGCCACTGATTGATATGAATGCAACTGGTTGGATCAAGAATCGCGTAAAGTCAATCAACACGACATTTGATGCAGAATATCAAGTCCCGTATGTAAAAGGCTTGTCTTTGAAGGCCATGTTCAGCTATGATACTCGGGACACCAGGAATGAGAATTGGCGCAAGGCCTATTCTTATTATGATTATAATGAAGCAGCCAATACTTACAATGGCGCATTGCGTAATGGTCCTACCAATCTGAATGAGTATTCCGGTGAAAGTTATACAACACTTTGGAATGCCTCAATCAATTATGACAACACGTTCGCTCGTCACCATGTCACTGGCCTTCTCCTGTTTGAGGAAAGCCATTCTGAAGGCAACAACCTTTATGCATCCCGCAATTTCAGCATTCCCCTTCCTTACCTGTTTGCCGGTGACTCCGAAGATCAGGTGGGTTCTTCTAATGCCGGTGGCATTTATGAGAATGCCAATCAGGGTTTCGTGGGACGTTTGAATTACGACTATGCGGGTCGGTATATGCTGGAATTCTCTTTCCGTTATGATGGCTCCTCAAAGTTTGCTCCGGGACATCAATGGGGATTCTTTCCCGGTGTATCTGCTGGATGGCGTATCTCAGAAGAACCTTTCATTAAGAATAATTCAAGACTTAAGTTCATTGATAATGTCAAGTTGCGTGGATCATGGGGAAAGATGGGAGATGATGGTTCCTCGTCTTATCAGTTTGTATCAGGATACGACTACCCGAATACTTCCGGTGGGATGTACAGTAATTATCCAACCGGCTATATGTTTGGTGGAGCTTATACCAACGCGTTGGGCTTCCGTGCAGTCCCGAATGAGAATTTGACTTGGTTTACAGTGAAGACGATCAACTTGGGACTTGATGTAGACTTGTGGAATGAGCTGTTCGGATTCACGTTCGAACTTTTCCAGCGCGACCGGGACGGATTGTTGGCCAATCGTATGAGCACCGTTCCTGGAACTTTCGGTTCGAGCATGCCCCAGGAGAATCTTAATAGTGACCGGACCAAAGGTATAGAATTGGAATTGAGGCATAAGAATAGAATCGGGGATTTCAGTTATAGTATCACAGGGCAGGTTGCACTCACCCGTGGAATGAACCGTTACTATGAAGCCAATCCGGCCGGCAACTCATATGATTATTGGCGTAACAGGTCACTCAATCGTTACAAGGATATATGGTGGGGACTCGGCGCTGATGGACGTTGGGAAAATTGGGACCAGATCATTCATTCCATGTATTCGGGAGATGTGACTTACCCCGGTGATTACAAGTATCTTGACTGGAATGAGGATGGAGTCATTGATGGAAATGATTATCACCCCATTGCAACAACCACGAATCCTGGCGGAAACTTCCAGGATCATCGCAACTATCCATTGTTAAACTACGGTCTGACGTTCACTGCAGCGTGGAAAGGGATAGATCTGAATATGTTGTGGCAAGGTGCAGGAATGGCCTATGTCGGTTATGGAGAACAGCTGAGTGCACCCCTGTTATGGGATGGAAACGCCCTTGAAATGTTTATGGATCGTTGGCGCCCGGCAGATCCAAAGGCCAATCCAAATGATCCAAACATACAGTGGATATCAGGTTCACATGCTTTCGGAGGAGGAAAGGGTACTGCTAATATCGATTCTGAGTTTATGATTCAGAAAGGTGATTATGTTCGCTTAAAGAGTCTTGAAGTCGGATATTCTTTGCCTAAGAGCTGGCTTTCTCCCCTTGGCGTTCAGCGCTTCAGAATTTATTTCAATGCTTATAACTTGTTGACGTTCACCGGTGTTGACGGAGTTGATCCGGAGCGACCAGCTGAACTGTATGGATATATGTATCCACTGAATAAGACTTATAACTTTGGTGTTAACGTAACATTCTAAATCGGAGGAGGAAATATTATGAAATTACTAAGAAATATAGTATTCTGTACATTCTTTGGTGCAGCATTCACAGCTTGTCAGGATCTTAATATTCCACCAAAGAATATTCTGAGTGGCTCTGACATTTATAATGAAGGAGGTATCACTGCGTATATGTCTGCACTCTATAGTCATCTGCCAATGGAGGACTTCAATATGGGTGACGACGGAGGCCGAGGTGGATTCTTCAATTGGTACTGTGTGAAAACTACCTTGGGAAGCACAGGCGAGTTTGCCAATAATGAATGTGGCAACAGCATGGTCTATGGTGACAAAGGCTATTGGGGTGATGCTTATAAAAACATTCGTCAGTGCAATGTGCTCATCAATGATCTGCCCAACTATGAATCTACTCTCAATCCGGCCGATGTGAAAGCTTGGATTGGGGAAGCCAGATTTGTTCGAGCTTATACATATTTTGCTTTGGTCAAGCGCTATGGTGGTGTACCTTTATTGGAAAAGGCACAAAATCTTAACGACACGTTGACCATTGCCCGCAGCAGTCATCAGGAATGTGTGGACTTCATTCTGAGAGACCTCGATTACGCCATGCAGAATATGAGTGGTGAAAAGATCAATGGACGTGCAAACAAATGGGTTGCTGCCGCCATTAAGTCGCGCGTTGCGCTGTATGCTGGTTCTGTCGCTCGATACGGCCAAAACTTCAATTACACTTCAGCTACTACTGGGACACAGCTGTGTGGCTTGCCCGAAAACCTTGCCAATAATTATTTCCAGCAGGCCTATGATGCTGCCAAGTTTGTAGATGGTGGCAGCTATGCTCTTGTGACTGGATCCGATAAGCGCCAGGCCTGCTACGATGTGTTTGACAAAGCCGCATCCAATACGGAGTCAATTCTTATCCGCGAGTATGATATCAATAACTATGTGCACAGTTGGGACCAATGTATGGCTCCTTCCCGGATGGTATCCAGCTATGGTGGTCGTTACTTCGTGCCGCTCGATTGGGTTGAATTGTTTGATGGACTGCCAATTGATCCGACAACAGGATTCCTTAAGACCACCGATGCCAATGGAGATTATGTCGTTTACAACAGCGTCCATGGGATCTATGACAATGCGGAGCCCCGTTTGAAGGCCAGCATCATGATTCCGGGGGAGACATACAAAGTGAAGTACGAACTGGATATGCGAACTGGTTTGCTTGTTGATTGCACGCCGGCTGACAAGATCAAGAAGACGACCAAAGACGATGGCAAGACAACCTACAATTGGAACAACGGCGTGAATGCATTCAAGGTTGGAAACAAGGTCGTAGCAGTACGGGCTACTCGTCGTCCCCGTGACGGTCAGACTTATCAGGAGACTGGCATCGCCATCTGTGGTTTTGATGGTCCGTCGACTTCTGCTGAGAACACTTGTAATACTGGAATTTACGGTGTAAAGCATCTCGTCCGCAATTTGCCGACGGGCGAAACAGCCTTACATCGTAGCACCCAGCCTTGGGTCGATATCCGCTATGCGGAAGTGCTCTTGAATCGTGCCGAAGCTGCTGTTGAGCTGGCTCAGAATGGGGCAAGCAATGCCTCCGACCTCTATCAGGATGCTTTTGTGTGCATGAATAAGGTTCGCGACCGCGCTGGAGCTAACCTGTTGGCCAGCCCAAGTCAGTTGGCCGACATGGAAGCACCCGTCAACGGGATCGGCTTAGGACGTTATTCCTGGATCTTTGCACCGACAAAAGGCTTGCAGCTGATCCGTGTGGAGCGTTATAAGGAGTTGGCTATTGAGCACAAACTGTTCTGGGATATCAAGCGTTGGTTCACTGCAGATCAGCAGATGCGTGATTTCCGCTGGCGTATGTTAGCCTCTTATCTCTTCTTGAGCACAGCTGTCAAAGATCCAGATACAGGCATTCCGCATGGCAAATATATCTTTGACTCACGCGTATGTGACAGCTACGGCGGTACTCATACATTTGATTCGAAGTATTATTATGAAAGAATTCCGGAGGGCGAGCGCAAGATCAACTACTTGCTCGAGCAGAACGCAAGGTATTAATTTATAAAATCGATCGATTATGAAAAAGTTATTGAATATATTGCTGATTCTTCTTGCCGCAATAGGATTGGGCTCTTGCGAGAGGGATAATTATGATGGGCCCGATGCAGGCGTAGAAGGAGTCATCTTGAATAAGATCACTGGTGATACGATGCAGCTCTCTCAAGGGGGAGGCAACTTCTCCCTTCGCATTGTAGAAACCAGTTATGCACATGGTGACTCAACCGTTGTGGTCTCTCCCCAAGGCTTGAATATGAAGCAGGACGGGACCTTCCTTAACACCAAGTTGTTTGCTGGCACCTATGAGATGTATCCTTGGGAAAGTTGCTGCTATGAAGGCAAAGAGAGCAAGCAGATCGTTGGATTGAAGAGTGGCAGTAGAACGAAGGTTGTCTTTGAGGTCACTCCATATTTTGAGATCGAATGGGTTGACGAACCTTGGCAGGACGACGAAGGCTTTGTACATGCTGCATTTACCTTCAAGGCCAACCCGACGCCTGATGCAAGCTACACGCCTGCCCGACCTGAGAAGGCCCAGCTTTTCATTTCCAAGTCTGAGAAGGTCGGGACTGGTTCCGATGCTCGGTATACCAATAACGAGTATACCGTGTCCACTTTCGATGAGGGGAATGTCATTGAGCTGATCACAAAAGCGCCCATTGATTTCACGCAGCGTTTCTGGCTTCGTGTAGGCGTCAAGGCACATGCGGACGGTGCGCATGGCGTTTATGACAAATACTGTCTGAGTAAGATCAAGACGCTTGATTGTGTGGGGCATTCCAGCAACCAGTCCGGAAATTAATTGTTGTTTCAGGTTTCATATTCGCAGTTAGGGGGTCTGTCTGATGACAGGCTCCCTTTTATGTATCCGGGAATGGAGATGCTACCTGCGGATGGTGTCGCCTCAATGCCTGAATTAAGAAAATGACAGGTTGTTGACTGCAGGATACATTCTTTGTCGTTGGTATTGACTGCTTGATTTCCTGATCATTATAGCTTGTTGGATGCTTGGGCGTACAAATGTAGGAGCCCTTGTTGCCGGTGCGCATTGTCAGAAGACGGCGTCCGTGCTATGGTAAAGGCACGTATCCGCTTTCGGCAATAATCTTTTGGCCTTGCATGGATGTGATGAAGCCAAATAGGAGCCAGGCTTTTGACTGACGGTCGACGTCCGCTCTTACGGCGGCGTAGACGTCGGTCACATAGGGATAGCTGTTGTCCTGAATGTGCGCTTTGTCGGGTTCGATGCCGTTCAAGGCAAGCGCGCGGGTCGTTCCATTGTCAACAATGACGCTATAATAGTAATAAGGTGTGAATCCTATGCCGTCTGCATCGTTTTTCAACTGCTCGTATGGGGACAGCATTACTCTTCCCACCTGCATCTCCGGGAAGTTTTTGATCTTGAGTCCGGCCATCACTACGGTCTCAAACTTCTCCTGACTGCCGGAGTTGGCGTTTCTTACGTAGGGCTTGATGGGAGCATCTGCTCCGCCGACTTCTTTCCAGTTGGTGATCTCTCCGGTATAGATCTTCTGCACTTGAGCCACTGTGAGCGATCTCACTTTGTTCTTAGGGTTGACCATGAAGATAAAGGCGTCTCGCGCAATGGGCTTCTCTATGAGCGTCACTCCTTTCTGTCCGGCATACTTTTTCTCATCTCTTGAGCTGCTGCGGGCCGTCAGGATCAGTTCTGCTTTATTGTCTATGAGATTGAGAAATGAGCCGTGCGTGTTGTTTTCCTGCAGTTTCTGGATCAGCAGGAATCTTGTTGCGTCCAGCGCATCATTCCACAGTGGTCGCACGACTTTGATATCCTCATTGGGATCCTGTGTAAATGGGCGACGCTCCCAGGTGTACTCATAGCCCATCAGCCGGCACATCAGGATGGTGCGCAGGGGCGTGGTGGAGTCCGATCCGTCGATGACGGGGAAGTTGTCTGCGGTCAGTCCGAGTTCTTCTTGCTGTATGCCCTGGCCGTTTTCGTCATGATCGTTGTCCGAACAGTTTGTGGAGAGAAGGAGGAAGATGCAAAGCAAGGAACGGATGATGGCCTTGGATGGAGTGACTGGAGAATGGTTCATGGTTGATGCGTTTGATGGTTAATTGCTTAAAAGTTCCGCTCGGTCTTTGGTCGTGCCTGTATGAGCTTGGCTTTGTGTATCGGGTTGATTGTCTGATAGTTAAACGGTCCGGTTTGCCGAATATTGCTTCCTGCCCGCCGCATTTTTCATTCGTTTTTACCTTTCGTCTGCTGCAGCAGATAGAAACAGGAGGTCGAGCAGTAGTTTCTCACGTAAGGGAGCTTGGCGATCAGCGGATGCAGCCTTATCGGTTTTAGCCTGAACTTCTGCCGGTAATGTGGATTGATGAACCATAGCTGCCTGTTCAGCACGTGGAGATGCTGACTGCGGACGATGGATTCAAACCGTTCGATGGATGTGCGGCATTGCTTGATGTCCGTCAGTTCGCTGACCGTGCGGCTGTCCTCATGGGCCAAGTGTCTCAGGATGAATCGATATACGGCGGTCGGAAGAAGGTGATAGAATGGGATTTTCGACCATACCGGATGCCGGGCTATCTGCTGATGGCCGCCGAAAGGCATCTGCCAGGCCGGAAAGGCCACAAACAGGATGCCTTCTGATTTCAGGAAACGGAGCGACTGACGGATGAATGTCTCCTTGTCATGGATATGCTCTATGACATCATGGAGCAGGATGAGGTCATATCGTTCTGTCTCTTCCCGGGGTGGCGGACAGGTGAGGAAGTCGCCGCAGATAAAGTCTCCCGCCGCTCCGTGTTGCCGGAAATAATGTTTCGCCTGCCTGATCCGGTCTTCACAGATGTCGATTCCGGTCACCTGCCAGCCTTGTTGCGCAAACGGCATCAGATTGCCGCCTTCGCCGCATCCTATTTCCATGACGCTGCCTGCACTTGCCTTTTCTCTGTATAGTTCTGTGTAGGGCATGTAGGATTCCTTGGATGTCGCGGCCGATTCCTCGAAATACCGCGCTCTGTCTGCGTGTCTTTTTTGCATCTTCGTATCAATGGTCCGTGTTCGATGGAACCTGCTCCCGTGGTCAGGTTCTTTGTATAGGATGATACGGATAAGGCGAAAAGACTGCTTCTTCGATCGCAGAATGTGTGGAAACGGAATGTTGAAAGGTCGCCCGAGAGCCGGCATTCAGCCTGCGGTGCGCGTCTTTCGCCTTGCTGATTGCCGGCTCTCGGGCTGGTGGATGTCTACCAGGTGATCCGCAGTCCGAAGGGTACGGTGATGGTGAACGGATGCTCGGTGCGGTAGGTTTCGATCCCACTGCCGTTGCCGAAGTAGTAGTAGAGGCTCGGCTCGATGTATAGGCTGAACGGTTTGAACAGTTTATACTGGATTCCGACACCCCAGTTGACCGACCACTGACAGCGGGCCTTGAGGTCGCCTTTGATCGTGAAGGCTGAGTCTGCTGTCACGATGTATTCCTTGTCGAGCCTGCTGCGCACCGGCCATTCAAAGTTCAGGCCTCCTGTCGTGTAGGCGTTGAGGCTGCCCTTGTTCCATATGTGATAGGTCAGTCGCAGCGGCAGGCCGACGTAATCAATCTTCTGGGTCTGCTTGAGTGTATTGTTGGCGAAATCACTCACAAACTCCGACTTCAGTCGGGTATAGGTCAATCCTGTTCCGAAGGTCCATCGGGGACCGAGCTGCCTGCTGATCGCGAGGCCGAAAGTGATGGGGCGGAAGTGGTGTTTCCGCTCTTTCAAGCCGACACTGCTTGTTATGTCCGATCCGTTTACGATCTCTCGCAGCTTAGCCTGCTCGACGGAGTCCATCAGTGAAGCATTGCGATCGAGGTAGTCTGTAAACTCGGCGATCGTATGGATCTTGGCTCTCACCCCGCCGTTCGCGTAGTCGACGACCGAGAGATAGTCTAAGTTTGACAGTGCGCCGGCTGCTCCCGCGTTGGAAGAATAGCCGAAATTGAATGTCCATGGGTAGTGCTTCTTCCGGCTGGCGTGGCGGTTGGTGCCTTCGTTCCAGGCCATCATGCGCTCATGGGGTATCGCCGGCAGGCGCCACAGCGTGTCTCTTCTGCTGCTGTCCGAGGTCCAGCGTCTCATCAGGGAGTCTGCTTTGAGCGTCGTTGGCAGCTGCTCTGCCGTGACAGGAGAGGGCAACTCGGATCTGCTGTCTTCTGCTGGCGGTCCGGCTGTGATGGCCAACCGTTGTTGCGGACGGTACAGATTGTCCGGCCTGCCTGTTCCGGTTGTTGTTCTGCCAGCCGGCTCCGGTGCGCCTTTCTGTCTCTTCCGCTGTTGCGCCTTGCGTGTTTTCTGCACGGCCGGTCTTTGTTCCGCCAGCCTCGCAGACCGGTCTTTGGTCATGACATAAATATAGACCGGAATGAGGAGCGGCAGCAGCAACAAGGGCCAGCTGCGCCCGATCATCGTCCGAAGCATCTTCTTTGCCCTTGACAGCTGGGACGAGGAGCTGTGCGGCGCGATCCCCAGCAGATCCCCGATTTCCTGATGCGACAGTCCGTCCAGTACCGCGAGCTTGAACACCTCGCGGTTTCCCGCCGGCAGAGACTCGATGGCTGCCAGCAGCTGATCCAAGTCGATGCCCGGCCGTTGTTGCGCTGTCTCTTCGGGAAAGTCGATGTCCAAGGCCGAGAGTGGTATCTCGGCTTTGTCCCTGCTTTGCAGATACTTGAGCGACAGATTTCTCACGATCGTGATCATCCAGCCTTCCAACCGCGTGTCGTCCTTGAGGTTCCTGACCGCGACAAAGATGATGACGAAAGCGTCATGGATGATATCTTCGGCAGCACATTCGTCTTTCACGTAGTGCCGGCATATTCGCAAGAGCTTTGGCGAATATGCCGTATAGAGTTCTCCGAGGGCTTCCCGATCCCCCTTTCTGCAAGCATCGATATTGATCATTTTGTTTCCAACGGACGGGTAATTTTCCCCTTTTTGATACAAAGGAGTCGTATGGAGCCAAAAGACTGCACGGATTTTTGATTTATTTTTCATGTTGATAGTCTATGACCTCACTTTCAGGTTTGCCGGCAGGTCTTCTCCAGCGGTCCGTGTCGGGGCAGGAGCGGGGAGGAGAGGAAGGAGGGACTCGTTCCGGAGGCAAAGATACAAATAATATCATAAACAATCTGTCCCGCACGGAATTTCTTCCCTGCGGGACAGGATTTGTCGGGCGAGCGGACACGGCCGGCAATGCGGCCGCCGGTCGCGGGCGGATCGTCTGCTGATCACGGTCCGCACCGCTTCCTCGACGGATGCCTTGTCCGTCACGTCGGGCTTCAGTGTTTTTTGTCCTTCTGCCCTGTCGTTTTCAGGCAGCATGAACAAGGGCTGCGCAGAGCTATCCTTTCGGGCTCGAAAAGGATAGCTCCGGGCCGCCCGGAGCATAGCTTTCGAGCGCCCGGAGCATAGCTCTTGCCGGCGCCTTGCAAACCTCCGGTTTTTCAGTCTGTCTGCAGTGGGGTGCGAAGCCTGTCTTCAGGCACATCCTGCTGGCAATGGAAACTCCCGGCGTTCTCATGTCGAGAGGCCGGGAGCCACTGTTATCCTGCATCCTTTCCAAAGCAGATGTCAGGAAAGGCAAGCTTCATTCATTCCCACACACTTTCAGGCTGAAACCACGGTTCGGCTGCTATTGCCTTGCCGTATTCGTGTTCTTCAGACTTCTGTGTCAGTCAGAGACCTCCTGTAGCCTGCGTCTGTAGAGACATGCTGCTGCAACTTCTGGACCGCATTGTCTTCGTGAGCTCTTCCGCCCTGTGCCAAGTCGATCCCTGTGTGAGACTCTGCGTACACACTTAATGGGAAGCTTTTGACTCTCCGGCCGTTGTGGCAGATTTGCCAATCGTGAGCTGGTCGTATTTCTTCGGCATTCATGCGGGAAACCGATATTTTATGGATATGTAGTCGTCGTCTGATGTTGTGTTGATGGGGTTGTAAATTTCGGGTTTTATTTTTTGTGTCACCCTCCTGCCAATGATATCTCCTGATGCCGTGCTCTCTGTTGGACCATGAACTTTGCATGGCAACGCATTTGTTATGTTTCGTTGCATTTATGCCTGCAAAAATAGGTATTATGATTGATAATGCGTAAGAATGCGTTACTTCAAAAATACGCTTGGCAATAATGAAAAATACGTCAAGAATTCGTCTGCCGTGCGCGGAGTTCGTGCCTCGGATCTGTGCGGCACGCACGAAAAGGCATTATGGACGGGGATATTTCTTAATAAAAATTAAACTGCAGGGTATGCGTATTTTTAACGTAGTGCATAAACGTCCATCGAATACTTAATCGGTTATTTTTGCATGGATAATCATGTACACTTAAAAACACTTGCTATGAATAGAACGTTTTCTGTTTTGGTCATGCTGGCTGTTGCCTGCCCGGACGTCTTCGGGCAGAAGCAACCACGCAAAAGAATCGTTGCCAACCCGATCGAGTTGAATTACCAGTTCCAGCCCGACAGCCCTTCGCGGAGGGAAGCCGCAGATCCCACGTGCATCCTTTTCAACGACAGCTACTATCTCTTTGTTTCCAAATCGAGCGGATACTGGAAATCTGCCGACCTTGCCAAATGGACGTATATCCCCTGCCGGTCCATTGCCACGATCAATGATTATGCGCCCGCCGTGCTTGCTTATAAGGGCACGCTCTATTACACGGCCTCGGACCGGAACCGGATATTCAAGAATGCACATCCGGATCAGGATTCCTGGACCGAAATACCGTCAAAGTTCCAAATTCCCGAGCATGATCCCTATCTCTTTCAGGATGATGACGGAAAGGTCTATTATTACTGGGGGTGCTCGGACGTGGATCCCATCATGGGTGTCGAGGTAGATCCGGAAGACGGATTTGCGCCAAAAGGAAAGCCGGTAGTCCTCATCCGCCACCACGCCAAGGATTACGGATGGGAGAATCCGGGCGAAAATAATGAGGCCGATAAGGACGGATGGAATGAAGGGCCGGCCATGTTCAAGTACGAAGGGCGCTATTATCTCCAATACGCCGCGCCGGGGACGCAGTTCCGGATCTATGCGGACGGTTGCTATGTGGGCGACAGCCCGCTCGGTCCATTCACCTATATCGAGGACAATCCGTTCTCCATAAAGCCGGGTGGCTTCATAGCCGGAGCCGGCCATGGTGATACCTTCAAGGATCGGTATGGTAATTATTGGCATGTTGCATCCATGAAAATCAGCCAGCGTCACTGGTTTGAGCGGAGGCTCGGGCTGTTTCCCGTGACGCTCACTGAGCACGGTCCGGTTGCCCATACAGTCTTTACAGACTATCCTTTCGTGATCCCTGACCGGCAGACTGATTTCAGCAAGACGGCCATGCCGGACGG
Organism: Prevotella sp.; assembly: GCA_022778905.1. Classification (GTDB taxonomy): domain Bacteria; phylum Bacteroidota; class Bacteroidia; order Bacteroidales; family Bacteroidaceae; genus Prevotella. The sequence continues at coordinate 25,031 of JALFRV010000030.1, forward strand.
TTACAATCTGCTTTCTTATGGGAAAGCGATACAGGCATCCTCTGCCTTGCCCGAGCACGGCTGCTCCTTAGCCAACGACGAGAGGGTCGAAACATGGTGGAGCGCATCAACGGGACATCAGGGAGAATGGCTCCGGACAGACTTGGGATCAAAGATGGAAATCAAAGCCATACAGACCAACTTTGCCGATGATCATTTCACCGTGAAGGCCCCTGCACAGCCGCAGCCGTACCGGTATCGCATTGAAGTATCGGATGACACGGAACGATGGACCACAATTGTCGACCAGTCGCGCAACGAGGAAGACTTGCCGCATCGGCTGCACCTTCTTGACAGACCGGTGCATGCAAGATATGTGCGGATTGTCAATCAATGCGACTTGAACGGAAATTTCTCGCTGTATGATTTCCGCATTTTCGGAACGGGCAACGGACCGTTGCCTTCGCGCGTCAGGGATGTCCGGATCAGCAGAAACCAAAGGGATGGGCGCAGCTGCAAGCTCACATGGGCTCCGCTGCAGAATGCTACAGGCTATATTGTCAGTTGGGGGACAGACCCGAAACGACTGACCCATTCGACCATGACATTTGATCCGTACTTGGATGCAAACTGGTACAGCCGAAACGCAACCTGTTACTTCTATGTGAAGGCATTCAATGAGAACGGGGTGGGGGAATAAAGCCTTGCCCCATCTGCTCCTCCCGAAGGGGGCTTGATGGAGGGTGAGGCGAATCCTCAGGCTGAAACTGTAACTTTGGGTGCAGATGGGTCAGCACGGAGGACAATTGCATGGAAAACCGCGTTGACGTTGTCTGAATATCCTGAAAATGAGGAGAAAAGGCCGTTGTGACGTATTTTTGACGTATTCAAAAAGGCTATCTGGCGTATTTAAGAATAAGCATGTGTAACCCACCTTTTTACTTTAAGTGCTAATTTTGTGTCGAAAACATTAAACTAATGTCATGAAGCATCTATTGAAAATCTCCT
>JALFRV010000150.1 GCA_022778905.1 Prevotella sp.
GGCGGCATTCTCGGTGGGCATCAATCCCGACAGCGGTCCTTCGCTCATCTTCATCACCCTCCCCAATGTATTCAACCATGCTTTCTCGTCGATGCCAATTGTCGGATGGCTCGTGGCGCTGATGTTCTACGCGCTGCTGTCCTTGGCTGCCCTGACCTCGCTGATATCGCTCCACGAGGTGAGCACGGCGTTCTTTCATGAAGAATTGCACGTCTCGCGTCGTCGCGGAGCATTGCTCGTGACGGTCTCCACCTGTGTGATCGGTGCTTTCTGTTCGTTGTCACTCGGTCCGATGGACAGTCTGCAGCTCGGCGGAAAATCGCTTTTCGACCTGTTTGATTTCGTCACCGGTCAGATCATGCTGCCTGTGGGCGGCTTCCTGACGTGTCTTTTCATGGGCTGGTATGTGCCGAAGAAGCTCATCAAGGACGAATTTACGAACGGCGGGACGGTGTCGGCCGCCTTCTACGGCGTCTATCTCTTTGCCATCCGCTTTGTGTGTCCGGTCTGCATTGCGGCCATCTTCCTGCATCAGTTCGGGGTCATCTGAGACCGGCGGATATGACATGCGTACATTCAATCAACTGACGGAAAGATGACTGAAAGAGGGCATTTCGGAACAAGGATCGGCGTCATCTTGGCCACGGCCGGATCAGCCGTAGGCTTGGGCAATATCTGGCGCTTCCCCTATATGACGGGCCAGAACGGCGGTGCCGCGTTCATCCTGATCTATATCGGATGCGTGCTGCTGCTGGGAATACCTGGAATGGTGGCCGAATTCATCGTCGGACGCCACTCCGGAGCCAACGCCGCAAGGGCCTACAAGCGTCTTGCGGGCGGACGTCCGTGGCAGATCGTGGGTTATCTTGGGGTCTTCACGTCCATGATCATCTTCGGATTCTATTCCGTCGTGGCTGGTTGGTGCCTTCAATATCTATACGTTTCGCTGACCGGACAGCTCCATGGCAACGCCGAATTCGTGCGGACCTATTTCGAGACCTTTTCCACGGGTGCGCTGATGCCGGTGTTCTGGACCGTCGTCTTCATCCTCCTGACGCACATGGTGGTCGTCCGGGGCATCCGGGGCGGTATCGAACGGGCTTCCAACCTGTTCATGCCCACGCTCTTCGTGCTGCTGGCAGTCATCGTGGTGGCCGCCTGCACGCTGCCCGGAGCAGGCCGCGGCGTCGAGTTCCTCTTTCGCCCCGACTTCTCGAAGGTGGACAACAGCGTGCTGCTCGAAGCCCTCGGCCAGGCCTTCTTCTCCCTTTCGTTGGGCACGGCGTGCCTCTGCACCTATGCTTCCTACTTCTCCCGCCAGACCCGGCTGCTTGCTTCGGCCGGGCAGATCGCAGCCATTGACACGCTGATAGCCGTGCTGGCCGGACTGATGATCTTTCCTGCTGCATTCTCGGTGGGCGTCAATCCCGACAGCGGACCGTCGCTCATCTTCATCACCCTGCCCAATGTCTTCCAGCAAGCCTTTGCCTCCGTGCCCGGCGCAAGCTATGTGGTGAGCGTGCTGTTTTATGCGCTGCTCGCGTTGGCGGCCCTCACTTCGACGATCTCCATGCACGAGATCGGCACCGCCTTCTTCACCGAGGAGCTTCGGCTGACCCGCAGTCGGGGCGCCTGGATAGAGACCTGCGCGTGCATCGTCATCGGCGTGGTGTGCGCATTGTCCATGGGGGCCGTCGGCGGACTGCAGCTTTTCGGCCGCTCGGTGATGGACTTCTGCGACTTTCTCACGGCCCAGATCCTTCTGCCGGCAGGTTCTTTCGCCACCTGCCTGTTCGTGGGATGGTACGTGCCTCAGCATATCGTCCGCGACGAGTTCACCAACGGCACTGCCGTGAGCACAGGCCTCTATCGCGTGTGGCTGTTTCTGGTCCGCTTTGTCAGCCCCTCCTGCATCGTCATCGTCTTCCTCCATCAGCTCGGTCTGATATGATCGTGCCGCAAGCATTCCCCCTGTCTCAACTCTCCTCCTCCCATCCTTCATCCCCATATCATTCCTCCGTCTTCTGCAGAGCTATGCTTTCGGGCGCCGAAAGCTATCATATGGACGGCCGAAAGCTATGCTCTTGGCGCCCGAAAGCATAGCTCTGCCAACGCCTTGACTATCAGGCGGATACGAGACACGTATTGTGTTCCCTGCCCGCATGGTCGAAACGGCATGCCGGAGAAGTCTTCCCGCCCATTGGAAAGGACAAAGGTGCCCGTAGGAAAGGACAAAGGTGCCCGTAGGGGCGGATCCGCGTATCCGCCCGCAATGAGCCGTATGCCATAAATATATATCATTGGTGCAATCATCACCATGACGATTTCCAGCTGCGCCGTCAGCGTAATCAGCCGTCAATGCCATTCCGCCGCATGGCTTGCACATCGGTTTTGCCCCTTGCGGGCGGATACGCAGATCTGCCCCAACGGTAGCTGGGGGAATAACGGGAGGAGTTCTTGACAATGTGAAATGAGAAATGTTGAGTGCAGAATGTTGCAGTATCTATTCATGATACCGCCTCAATAGAATGCAGGGGCGGGCCTTGTGGCCGTCCGCAATGAACGGCGTCCCCATTCGATCGTTGCGTCCCTCCCCATGGAGGAATGGGGGGAGGCTCCCGCGGCATGGCGTTGCAGTATCACCATTCATGACAAAAAAGGCAGCGGAAAAATGACTTTTCCACTGCCGTCAGTCGGGATGAGGCGACTCGAACGCCCGACCCCTACGTCCCGAACGTAGTACGCTACCAACTGCGCTACATCCCGATTGCGAGTGCAAAGATACATCAAAAAATTGAATTGCGTAAATTTTTATCGTGAAAAGTTTGCATACATGGGTCAAAAATCTTATCTTTGCACCCGCAATTCGACGGAAACGGCCTTTCGGCATCGATATTCCCGACAGAATGCAGCATTCTGATTGGTACCTTAGCTCAGGTGGTAGAGCAATGGACTGAAAATCCATGTGTCCTTGGTTCAACTCCAAGAGGTACCACACACCGCACTTGTGTAAATCCCACTTTTTTATTCCACTTTTCACTCAGAAAAAGTCACGTAGGGCTCCAACCGTCGGATCACGTCGGGAGGGAAGTCGCGTAACAGGCGCAGGTCGTTGAGACTGCGCAGCGGCCCCTTCAACCTGCGATAGTCAATGATGTCGCGCGCCATGTAGAAATTAATGTACGGATGCTGTCTCAGCTGATTGAGCGTGAGGCGGTTGAGGTCGAGTTTGCGAAGTTGGACATTGCTGAGGGTGAAGTAGGGCAGTGCCGCGATGGGGAAATCTTCGATCTCCCGCAGTTGTTCTACGCTGTTGAATCCGCCCAAACGGTCGCGATAGCGGATGATGGAACGTGCAAAATAGCTGCCGATTCCGGGCACGCGCTTCAGCAGCATGGTGTCGGCAAGGTTCAGATCCACATGCTCCGTCGGGCCGATTTTGGCCGTATAGCGCAGCGTGTCACGCACGGTGGCCGTTCGTTCGGACACCAATGAGGCCGCCGGCAGATAATCGTCGCCGATGCGGATCAGCGGTTCCAATTCACGGTATTGCTTGCGCGTCAGGCCGTAAAGGCGTGCAAAGTCGGACGGCTGACGGTAAACACCGCCCCGCGCGCGATACTTATATATATTGCGGACCTGCCATGGGCGCAGTCCGAGTCGGAGCAGTTGGGTGCTGTCGGCCGTGTTCGGATCGAAAGGGAAGCGCTCGGCCTGCTGGGCAGACGGCAGTCCATACGGTTCCTGTGCGCTGTAGCCGCGCTGTCGGAAAGGCGTTTCGGGCTGTCGGATGTTGTCTTCCGGGGTCAGCGTCGTGGTGTTCATCCCGCCCCCGAAACCTAAGATGAGCAGGATGGCAACCAATGCTGCCATGCCGAGAACGATCAGCACGGAGCGGTCGGACTTACGAAAGTAGAACAATTCTTTCAGCAGCATGGCAGGAAGAGATCGTTAGGTTAAGCGTCAGGAGGCAGGTGTTGCGGGCGTTCTCCTTCACGATGGGGCAGAAACGGACCTAAGCCAAGGTGCCCGACAGGCGTCAGAGCAGTTCGGGAAGCTCAAAGAGACGGACGCCGTTGCTGCCCTTGATGAGGATGTAACGGCCTTCGGGGCGCTCGCTGCGGATGGCTTCCTTGACGGCGCTGACATCCTGGAACTTGCGGAAACCACATCGGGTGCGCCCGAATTCCTCCCCTACGAGCCACACTTCCGGGATGTCTCTCAGCCCGTCGACAATCTTCTGGTGCTCCTCCGCGCTCTGTTCGCCGAGTTCGCGCATGTCGCCCAGAATTGCCATCTTGGGCATGTCGGCCTGCATGCCGGTGAAATTGTCGAGCGCGGCAGCCATGCTTGTCGGATTGGCATTATAGGTGTCCACGATCAGTTTGTTTTTTCCGGTCTCCACAAGCTGTGACCGACTGTTGCTCGGCGTATAGTTCTCCAAGGCATGGCGGATCTCTTCGTCGCTGAGGAGGAAGTGCTTCCCGACAGCCACAGCGGCCATGAGGTTGTCGATGTTGTAGGCTCCGACGAGCCGGGTCTGCACCTCCCTCCATTCGCCATTCAGCTCGTGCCAGCGGAACCGCACGTATGGGTCGTTGCCGATGACCTCACCCGAGAAGTTGACATCACCGGTCTGCCCGTAGCTGATGATGCGCTGCAGGTCACGGTCCCGCGCCATCGCCGTCAGGTAAGGATTGCTTCCGTTGAGGAAGACGGGCGCTTCGTGGGTCTTGAGATAATCATACAGCTCGCCCTTGGTCTGCATCACGCCCTCGAAGGAGCCGAATCCCTGCAGGTGAGCACGCCCGACATTGGTGATCAGACCACAGGTAGGCTCGGCATACTCCACAAGTTTGCGGATGTCGCCGGGATGACTTGCGCCCATCTCAATGACCGCCACGTCGTGCGAATGATCCATCCGTAAGAGCGTCTTGGGCACTCCGACGTCGTTGTTGAAGTTTCCTTCCGTGTGCATCACGTGATAACGCTCGCTCAGGACGGCCGAGACGAGCTCCTTGGTCGTGGTCTTCCCGTTGGTCCCGGTGATGCCGATGACCGGGATGTCATAGTGTCTGCGATGCTCGCGGGCCAGTTCCTTGAAAGTCGTCAGCACATTCCCGGTGAGGATGAAGCGGGGATCGCCTTCGCGGGCATATTCCTTTTCGTCGATCACGGCATAGGAACAACCTTTATCCAAGGCCGCTCCGGCAAAAGCGTTGCCGTCAAACGAGTCGCCCTTCAGGGCAAAGAAGATGCTCCCTTCGGGGCATTCGCGGCTGTCGGTCGTGATGACAGGGTGCTGGAGATAAAGATTGTAGAGTTCAGAAATACCCATTTTGTTCGTATAATTTTTGCAAAGATAGCAAAAGATTGATTACCAGAGCGGACCGAATGGATATTTTTTTGTATTTTTGCACCACTATGATAGACTATACACTGAATATCAGAGGGCAGCTGATCCGCATGCAGCCGCCGGTCGTGATGGGCATTCTCAATGTCACGCCCGATTCTTTCTATGCGGGCAGTCGTGTGCAGAGCGAAGACGAGATCGCCCGAAGGGCCGATCAGATCATAGCCGAAGGCGGTGCCATCATCGACGTGGGGGCCTGCTCCACGCGCCCCGGGGGCGAGCCGGTCGCTGCAGATGAAGAGATGAGCCGGATGCGCAATGCCCTCCGGATCATCCGTGCGCGCCATCCAGAAGCCATCCTTTCCATCGACACTTTCCGCACGGACGTGGCCCGGATGGCTGTCGGGGAGTTTGGAGCCGACATCATCAACGATGTCAGCGAAGGCGAAGACCCCGGGATGTTCAGGTTTGTCGCAGAGGCGCAGGTGCCTTACATCCTGATGTCATTGCAGCCGAACATGCACGACATGATCATCAGCTTCGTCCGGAAGACACAACAGCTCCGTGAACTTGGGCTGAATGACATCATCCTGGACCCGGGATTCGGGTTCGGGAAGACGATGGAGGAAAACTATCAGCTGCTCGCCGGGATGGACAGACTGCAGGTCCTGGAGCTGCCGATACTTGTAGGCATCTCCCGGAAGCGCATGATCCACCAGATCTTGCATGTCACGCCCGACGAAGCCCTCAATGGTACGACGGTGCTGAACACGGTCGCCCTGCTCCGTGGGGCATCCATCCTGCGGGTCCATGACGTCAGGGCAGCCGTAGAAGCCGTCACCATCACAAGCCAGTTGTCACCTTTCATCTGATACCGTATGTTCTTCGATTTTGGCATAAAAGACTTCATCGACATTTTCTTAGTCGCCCTGATGCTCTACTACATCTACCGGGTGATGAAGGCATCGCGCAGCATCAACATCTTCATCGGTATCCTCGTGTTCATCCTCGTGTGGCTTTTCGTGAGTCAAGTGTTGGAGATGAAGCTGCTCGGATCGATCTTGGACAAGTTGGTGAGTGTCGGCGTGCTGGCCATCATCGTACTCTTCCAGGAGGAGATCCGGCAGTTCCTCTACACGCTCGGGGCCCATCAGCGCTTCAAGACGGTGGTCCGTTTCTTCTCCTCCGCACCCAAGGGCACCGAGGAGGACAAGGATACGATCATTCCGATCGTACTCTCCTGCATGAGCATGTCTAAGGGGAAGGTGGGCGCCTTGATCGTTATCGAGCGCGGAATGCCATTGAATGACATCATCAATACGGGTGATATGATCGACGCGAACATCAACCAACGGCTGATCGAGAACATCTTCTTCAAGAACTCGCCCCTGCATGACGGAGCGATGGTCATATCCCGCAGGCGGATCAAAGCTGCCGGCTGCATCCTTCCGGTGTCACATGATCTGGACATTCCAAAGGAACTTGGGCTGCGCCATAGGGCAGCTATGGGCGTCTCACAGAGCTCGGACGCCATCGCCATCGTGGTCTCGGAGGAAACCGGAAGCATATCGGTGGCTGTCAGAGGTGAGTTCAGGCTGCGTCTCTCAGCAGAAGAACTGGAGAGCATCCTCACACGTGAGATGGCCGTAGAGGGTGATGCTTAATTGAGCATCAGCGTCATCTCCGCTTTCTCTTCTTTGAATATGTATTCGGCTAACTGCCGGATTGTCATCCGCATTGCGTCCGGATCGGGCTCGTCGGATAGCGTTACGCTGCCACCGGAGATGCGGTAGTAGGCATTGTTCATCGGTATATCCTCGTCGCCCTCCACGCGGATGGTGCAGCTGAGCGACCCGTTCCGGCCGGCGAAAGCCTGCAGGGCCTTGTGTGCGTTGATCACTCTGATCATGCCGTCGATGGGCTCCGTGGCGGGATGATAGTCGGTTCCGGCAAGACGGATGTCTGTCTTGGCGACATCGAAGCATTCCTCGTCGTGGAGCAGCATGCACGTCCGGCTGCCCTGCCACCGGTCGAAGGCGGCGAAATCCATGCTCTCTATGCCGTCCGGAGGCGGCACGCAGGTGATCCGGCGCGCATATCCGAGCGATCCATACCAGTCGTACAGCCAGTCCTCGGCTGGGATGAGGGTGGCCAGGACGATATCTTTGGCGTACATGGAGAAGTGTGCCTGCCGCATGAGATTGGTCCCGATGTGCTGCCGTTTGGCCTCCCGGCGCACGCTGACGCCACTTACGTAGGCGGCGCTGATCATGTCCTGATGGCAGCGGAGCGTGTAGGGGAGGGTCTGGAGGGCCGCTATGACGTGTCCGCCGATCTGGCATGTGACGTTGTATTCGTGCCGGTAGACGCGCGAGAAATACAGGTCCGTGAAGGCGGGCGCATCGTGAAAGGTGTCCTCCCACAGCTGCCGGGTCTCGGAGAGGACCTGTGCCGGACTGGCAAAGTCGGCCAACGGCCTGCGCTCCGTGACCACGCATTTCTCAAGGAGGATGTCGGGACGGTAAGAAAGTTTGGCAAACCGGAGCCCTTCGTCGCCCAAGTCTTCCTCGCGGTTGATGTAGACATACTGTTCGGGGAGGTGGCGCACGAATTCCTGATTGATGATGTTGAAGGCGCCCTCGTATGCCGTATCGGCCTTTTCGACGCATACATCGAAAGTCGAATGGTTGATCGGACAGCCGAAGGTGAATGCGATGATCTTCCCGTCGACCCATATTGTCCCTCCGATCAGCCCCAACTGATCCCACCGGTTGAAGGCTCTGGTCATCGAACGGAGTTCGGCCGTCATCTGCGCATCGGGTTCCTGCTGTCCGCGCCAGCTTTCTTCGAGCCTGAGACATTCGGCAATCATGTCAGTCGTCAGCGGCTCATAGCTGTAGTCGGGATAGAGTTTCCGGAACTTGTTGACATGGTTTCGCTTGCCCTGCAGTTTCTTTCCGGCGAGCGTGACGAGCTTTTCGCGGCCGTAAACGTAGTCGGCATAGTCTCGGTCAGGCTGTATGCGGAACCTGCCGGGGAATGCTTTCTCGATGCGATCCACCATATCCGTGCACACGCCAAGCATCAGGAAGGGGTGCCCCATGGCGATACTGTCCTCCTGGAGGATACGAATGGTCGATGCGAATGAACCGTCTTCGCAATCCGAAGTGCAGTCTTCGCGCGACTGAACCTGCGGTCTCCTTATGGGTGTCATATAGGCTAAATGGTGTCCTGCATAGAAACGGAAGACGAGGTAGTCGCCGATGACGGCGAAATGGGTGCCGTACAGGAACTGCCAACTGATGAGATTGGCGAAGCTGAGGTCACAATTCTGACGCTCTCCCGGCAGGGTAAATTGCTGGATCAGTTCCTTGTCGTCGGCCGTCAGGTTCTTGAAAAGAATCATAAACTGTATATAATGAGATTATAGATGCAAATTTATGAATTTTTATCTGATAATCACCGGCTTTGTCGATTAATTTTCTTAATTTTGCACACTGTTTAAATACACACAACCAACCTTTCCGGAAATAGCTCGATTTTCATTTTATTCAAGTACAAAATAACAAACTATGGATTTATTACAGCAATTAGTGGCGCATGCGAAAGCTGACAAGCAGCGCATCGTTCTTCCCGAAGCGGAGGAGGAGCGTACATTGAAGGCAGCCGATCGTGTGTTGGCTGATGATCTGGCAGACTTGGTCCTGATCGGCGATCCCGCTCAGATCAAGCGTCAGGCAGACGAATGGGGACTGACGAACATTGACAAGGCGACCATCGTGGACCCGCAAAACTGCCCGCAGTCAGAAGAATATGCCGCCCTCTTGACTGAACTCCGTAAGAACAAGGGCATGACCATCGGGCAGGCTCGTGAACTTGTCACGAAGAACAATCTTTATCTCGGGTGCATGATCATCAAGACCGGAGGTGCCGACGGGCAGATCTCCGGTGCGCTCAGTACGACTGGCGACACGCTCCGTCCGGCCCTTCAGATCATCAAATGCTCACCGGGCATCACCTGCGTAAGCGGTGCCATGCTTCTCTTTACGGAGCAGAAGCAGTATGGTGACGACGGCTTAGTCGTATTCGGAGACGTGGCCGTGACCCCCAATCCCACGGCGGAGCAACTCTCGCAGATCGCCTACACCACAGCCCAGACGGCCAAGTCGGTCGCCGGTATCAAGGATCCGCGCGTAGCGATGTTGAGCTATTCGACCAAGGGATCAGCCAAGGACGCCATCGACAAGGCAACCGGGAAGAGCGTGAACATCATCGACAAGGTGATCGAAGCCACCCGATTGGCCAAGGCTAACTATCCCGACCTGAAGGTGGACGGTGAAATGCAGGCCGACGCAGCGCTCGTTCCCTCCGTGGCTTCGACCAAAGCGCCGGGCAGTGACATTGCCGGTCATGCCAACGTATTGATCGCCCCGAACCTCGAAGTGGGCAACATCGGCTACAAGCTTGTGCAGCGTCTCGGCGGCGCAACGGCCATCGGCCCGATCCTCCAGGGCATTGCACGTCCGGTGAACGACCTGAGTCGCGGCTGCTCCGTTGAGGACATCTACTACATGGTGGCCATTACGGCTTGTCAGGCACAGGCAGCTAAAAAACAATGAGAAGTGAATAAAGATAAGTGAAGAATGAGTGAAAAGGTGGGATGACACGGCGACGGGCAATGTCGCGTTGCCATCTGGCACCGCAACCATCCGCTGCCGGACATGCCATATCCGTCATCCGGTCATTCATCATTCAACATTCGATAATCCCAAAACAGAAATATGAAAGTTTTAGTATTGAACTGTGGCAGCAGCTCCATCAAGTATAAGCTCTATGACATGGCTGATGAGCAGGTGCTGGCACAAGGAGGCGTGGAGCGCATAGGGCTCGATGAGGCCTTCATCAAGGTGAATCTCGACAACGGAGAGAAACGCAAGATCATGGCCGATCTGCCCACCCACAAGGAGGGTGTGGCGCTTGTGTTCAAGGTGTTGCTGGATCCCGAGATCGGCGCATTGCAGAGCTTGGACGAGATCGACGCCGTCGGGCACCGCATTGTGCAGGGCGGTGACATCTTCGAAAAGAGCTGCATCGTCACGCCGGAGGTTGAAGCGGGCATTGAAAGTCTGATCGATCTCGCTCCCGTCCACAATGCGGGCCACCTGCGCGGCATCCGTGCCGTAGATGCGCTGATGCCTCACACGCCCCAGGTGACGGTGTTCGACAATGCCTTCCACAGCACGATGCCGGCTCATGCCTATCTCTATGCCATCCCCTACGACCTCTACAAGAAGTATCACGTGCGCCGTTACGGATTCCATGGGACGAGCCATCGCTACGTCTCCCAGCGGGTCTGCGAGTTTCTCGGGGTCGACATCAACAAGATGAAGATCATCACCTGCCACATCGGAAACGGTGCCAGCGTGGCCGCCGTGCAGTATGGCAAGGTCATAGACACCTCCATGGGACTTACCCCATTGGCCGGACTGATGATGGGTTCACGCTCCGGCGACATTGATCCGTCGGCAGTTACCTATCTCATGGAGAAGCTCCACATGGAGCCCCAGCAGATGGCCGACTGGCTGAACAAGGAGTGCGGCGTGCTTGGCATCACGGGCCTGAGCTCGGACATGCGCGAAGTGGAGAGTGCACTCGAGGCCGGCGACGAACGCGCCCGGTTGGCCTTGGACATGTACAACTACCGCATCAAGAAGTATATCGGTGCCTATGCGGCAGCCATGAACGGTGTCGACATCATCGTCTGGACAGCCGGCGTGGGTGAGAATCAGGAAAGCACGCGCTGGGAGGCATGCTCCGGCATGGAGTATCTCGGCGTGAAGATGGACCGGGAGCGCAACCATTGCCGCGGCGTGGAGCAGATCCTTTCGGCCGACGACTCGAAAGTGAAGGTCGTGATGATACCGACCGACGAGGAGATCGTCATCGCCCGCGACACCGTACAGCTCGTTTCCGAAGCCCGAAAATAATCGTCTGCCGGATGCACGCACACGGCGTGCGACGGCGGGACAAGATATCAGTCTAACCAAGCCTTCTCAAGCGAGAGTGCGCCATGACAGGCCTGCTCTGGCAGGGGAAGGCTTTTTCTGTTTGAAGATGAAAAAGATAGTCACCTTTGGAGAAATCCTCTTGCGTCTGAGCAAGGGTGGGAGTCAGCGCCTCTTTCAGGGTCACGGGTTCCAGGGGCATTACGGCGGGTCGGAGGCCAACGTGGCCATCAGCCTCGCCTTGTTAGGCAACGAGGTCGAATATGTCACGCGCCTGCCCGACAACACATTGGGCAACGCGGCGCTGATGCACCTGCGGGAGTTCGGGCTCGACACGAGCCACATCGTCAGAGGCGGCGAGCGCTTAGGCTCCTACTATTTTGAGGCGGCCGCGGCCATGCGCAATTCCAACGTCGTCTATGACCGCAACGACAGTGCCTTCTTCACCCTGCACCACGGAGACATCGACTGGGAGCCCGTCTTCCGGCAGGCCCGCCTGTTCCACTGTTCCGGCATCACCTGCGCGGCCAGCCGGGATGCGCTCGAGACAACGATGGACGCCGTGTGCTTGGCCGACCGGATGGGCATCGAACTGACCTGCGACATCAACTACCGACGCAACCTCTGGCGCTATCCCGGAGCCGATGCACACCGCTCGCTCCATGCACTCATGCAGTACAGCGGCTTCATCTTCGGCGACCAGAACGAGTGGTTCGTGGCCAGCGGGCAGCCTCCCATTCCCTTCACGGCACTCGACGGGAGCTACCGTTTTGACCTCGACGCCTACGCGCGTTACTTCGACGGGCTCCACAGGCAGTTCCCCCGTTGCCGCCGCATGGTCATCGGACACCGCAACCAGCTGTCGTCCCAGCACCACGTAGTTGCCGGCGTGATGTGGGCCGAGGGGCAAATCTACACCAGTAGGATCTACGACGTGCATCCCATCGTCGATCAGATGGGTGTCGGCGACGCATGGGTGGCAGGTTTCATCCATGCCCGTCTGAAGTGGCCCGACGACGACCAGCGCTGTCTCGACTTCTCTGTCTCAGCCGCAGCGCTGAAGAATACGATCGCCGGCGACCAGAACTTGGTCAGTGAGGACGAGATTCTGGCCAACATGCAGGGCGACGGCAGCGGTCGCATCCAGCGCTGACAGCCGGTCTGCCGACCGATTCTCAAGCCTGCGCCGTCATCATTTCCCGTCGGGGGAGCGATGATGGCGCAGGCCGTTTTTTATGCTCGGAAATCCGTTGCGTTATAGTCCCCTTTTCGCATATCATTCCTCCGCCTTCCGCAGAGCTATGCTTTCGGGCGCCGAAAGCTATCATATGGACGGCCGAAAGCTATGCTCTTGGCGCCCGAAAACATAGCTTTGCCAACGCCTTGATTATCAGTCGGATACGAGGAACGTATTGTATCCCCTTCCCGCATGGTCGAAACGGCAGGCCGGAGAAGCCTTCCCGCCCATTGGAAAAGACAAAGGTACCCATTGGAAAGGACAAAGGTGCCCGTAGGAAAAGACAAAGGTGCCCGTAGGGGCGGATCCGCGTATCCGCCCGCAATGAGCCGTATGCCA
>JALFRV010000164.1 GCA_022778905.1 Prevotella sp.
TAAAAAATCTCCGATGTAATCATGCACCCCGACAATTCTACGTCAGGTGCCTTTCATCAGCTAATCAGCTGCACGGTTCCAACACAACCTGTCAAAGAAATGTAGCTTATCCTGTTTTCGGTGCAAAGTTACATCATTACAATTTATACTTCTTTATCAAAACCGTTCATCTTTTTATTAAAACCACCCATTCTTTTAATGATACCGGTCAATATCAATTGGCTATGCCCTATCGGACACGACATCAAACTGGGCATGTTGGTTATCCTCTATTCGCCCGCATCTCAACAATCTTTTGTGACTGCATTCCCCGCAACTGCGGCTTCGCTCCGCTTTTGTGTTGGCTGCCCATACCGCCGTACCACCATTTGACAGGGCACACCGCAACCTACCGCCTGCCGGATGAGGGGCATTCTTACACAAAGCAAAATCGGCGCAGTAGAAAAATCCAGCCTCACATCCTGGGGTGTTATCCTGCATGCTGGTCCTGGTCTACAATTTTGGGTGTGGTCACCTCGCCTTCCCTCACCTGCATGGGCGTGGCTCCGATGTTTTTGTGACAGTAAGAGTTCATGCTCTGCTGTGATGAGAACTTCAACTTCTTGGCCACTTCCTCCAGCGAGAGATTCGTGTAATGCAATGCATCGAACTAAGCCTTGGTACGGATACGGGTGAGCCATTGCAGGGGTGACTCGTTGAAATTATTGGAAAAGTTACGTACGAAAGTCGAACGGCTCATATTGAGCTGCTCTGCCATCTGGTCGACAGTAAGAAAATTCGTAGAGAGTTCCATCACCTTCTCTATAAACGAACTGTCGTTGGCATACAACGGTGCCAGGAAGCGCTGAAGCACCATAGGGCGATAGTATGCCTGCAACAACGCCGACAACTCTCGCTGCTTGAGCTGGTGGATCTCGCAGCAGAGCAGTTTGTCATGGATATAGGTACCCATCTGGTCGGCGAAGGTATGCACCACGGGCAGCATGGGCAGGGCATAAAGCGAGCTGTCGGTCTGACGTATCTGTTCCTCAGAAACCACACGATGGCAGAAGTCGAGTTTGTTGCCGATAATATTCAGCCGTATGGCCCTGGATTTCTGCAAGACGTGGATGGTAAACTTATGGTGCGGGGGAAGAGTAAACATTTGGTGGGACGACACCCTGAGCAACGGGCCGTCCTTACCTACAACCATGGCCTCGCCCTCCAACAGCATGACCACCATACCAAATGAGGAGGCACACTGCAGTTCTTCACCGTTGTCGGCTTCCAGTTCACCAAATCCGACCGGGCTGCTTCCTATATAATGTGGACAGCTGGCATGTCTGTTCAAATAGATCAATTTCATATCGATAAATAGTATTCCCCTCCCGATTACACCTTAAAAGGACAGCCTCTCAATGGTTATCAGTATCTTTGCATAACAGGATTAAATTGATAGTCGATATATATAAAGAGGTAATGTCTCCTATGCAAATATAGGCATTCTTATTGATATATCCAAATATCTGAGCGTAAAAAGAAAAAAAGGGCTATCTTTTACGATCGTTGCTCTCCAACTCAGGACCATGCTCATACGGCTGCGCCATCATCATTTGCCGTTGACACGCAGGCCGGAGAGGGGGGATGTCCCGGTGAGGGCAATGCCGTGACACCTTGGGACCTCAACAGTTCCTGCCCCGAGACGGTTTCAGCAACTCCGACATGTGAAAGAACTGCCCTGAAAGGGCGTTTCCCGACAACGGCGAGAACGGGACGGAAAGTATCCGCTACTGCCTTCGCTTATGAACGGGGAGTGAAGACTGACGGATGTTCAGCTTGCCATCAAGGATAATCGTCTCATTGGGCGTATCATAATCACGGATCTTTGCCAAAAGCATTTCGGCGGCGATTCTTCCGATCTCGGCAGTCGGCTGCTTCACGCTTGTCACCTGCATGATCTGGCCTGTCGGCGACTCCGTGAACCCTGCAACGGCGAAATCCTCCGGAACACGAAAACCATGCTTCCTCAGTTCTATGATACTGCCGACGGCAATGGGATCATTGACCGCAAAGATGGCATCAGGCCGGGTCTTGAGGCTCAAGAGATAGTCTACCCCGATCTTAGCCCGGTCCTGCTGGATACCCACATACATGATGAGATTCTCCTGTATGGGGATGTGATAAGCATTCAGCGCATCAAAATAGCCTTGCAAACGCTCCTTGGTGACTGACAGATGCTCATTGCCGGCAAGATGGGCAATGTGTCTGTAGCCGCATTTGATGAGATGTTCAACGCTCTTGAATGCCCATTTGCGGTCATCCATGATCACCCGGCTGACATCCAATTCCGGCAGCACACGGTTGACGAAAACGAGAGGCATGCGCTCTCTGATCAGCCGCTCAAAGAGATCGATGTTTCTTGCGTCCTTTGCGACCGAAACGATCAGCCCCTCTACCCCACTGTCCTCCAACATCTCTATATTCTTCTTCTCAATCGTCGAGGATTCCCCCGACTGACAGATCAGTACCTGAAAACCATTGCGGCTTGCTATTTCCTGAACGGCTATGATGATCTCTGGAAAGTAGAAAGTGATGAACTCCGGCACCACCACGCCAATCATGTTGTTCCTTCTCAGCTGCAGATTGCGGGCCAGCAGATTGGGGCGGTAGCGCAATTCATTGGCTTTCTGCATGACTGACTCCCTTGTTTCGGATTTGACCTCATGGCTTCCGGTCAAGGCCCTTGAAACGGTGGCGATCGAGATCCCTAATTCCCGGGCAATATCTTTGATGGTTGTCTTGTGTGACATGGCAACAGGCGGAATGATATGATTACGATTAGTTGTCTACAAAGTTACAAATTTATTCATCAATCTCACCATTTTCCTATTTTTTCTTCACCTTTCAAGAAACAAAACTTATAACTCACTAACTATCAGCCATATACATACCCATCCCACAAAGCTGTCCTCCGGGCCGCCGAAAGGTATCATATGGAGCGCCCAAAGCTATCTTTTCGGCGGCCCGGAGGATAGCTTTGCCGAAACCGGATGACTGCTCCCGATCAAAGGGACCAAAAGCATAGGTTTGGGGGACCTGCGGACCGTGGATTGAATCCGCCTTTTCAGGGTCATACTGAATATTTATACAATCGTTCTGCAACCGGACACCCGGAGCATCGCTCCCAACCGAAGGGGGAGCAAGATACCGATGCGGCAGCTCATGCCAGCCGCCCGTACGTATGCTTAGCACAGGGACCGCCATGCATGCGGCAACCCTGCAGCGGGCATCAATTTGCAACTCGGTTGCAAATAAATAATCGTATCTTTGCAGGCGATGAAAGAAAAGGTGTATCTGTTCAGTCTCTGGGTAGCAACGCTCATGGTGTTGTCTTCTACCGTTTTGATGCATCATCACCATTTGGAAGAAGTGTGCTTCATGGTGGATGACTGCGTGACTGATCCCCGCGTCACCGATCCGCTCCCTTCCCAACCCTCTTCCGGCCAGGACTCACGGGGCGACCACTGCTTCATCGAGCACTTCAAACTTTCGTTGGTTGCCAAGACCAATCAGCAGAAAGCCCGTCACGCCACGGCCCCCTTGCTGCTTCCTACGGGAGCAGCAGTGGTTTCGGCCAGCGGCGCTGACCATCGGCTTCCGGCCAGCAGCCTCCGCCCCCGCACCGCCATCGGCATTCCGATCGCGGCCATGATCTCCGTCGGGGGCTTCCGGGCACCGCCTTTTGCTTGATTATATACTCTTTTTGCACTTTTTCGAATGTCCGTCTGCCGGACATTCGCAGATGTGGCATATCATTCACTTAGCTTTCGCAAGTTCATGGAGACAAGTAGTTTCAAGGAGTTACATGGAGTTGAAGGAGTCGGAAGAGTTACAAGACAATCCTTTTACTCCTAAAACATCTGAAATACAACCTATGGACATATGTCTTGAACTCCTTCAACTCCATGTAACTCCTTCAACTCCATGTAACTCCTTGAGCTCCTTAAGGAAGTGGAGCTTGCGAGACTTCAGTCATTCATAGTATATATGATCAACAGAATAATTTATTTTTCAATCAAGCATAAATTGATTGTTGTCCTCATGCTGATCGGCATTTTGGCGGGCGGGCTCTATTCGCTGTTCACCATCAACGTGGACTCCACGCCCGACATCACAAACAATCAGGTACAGGTCATCACCGTTTCCAACAACCTTTCGACGGTGGATATCGAGCAGTTTGTCACCTATCCCGTCGAGTTGGTGATGTCCAATCTGCCCGGCGTCGAGGATATCCGTTCGGTCTCCCGGTTCGGTCTGTCGGTTGTCACGATCGTCTTCGAGGAAGACATGGGGACCTACCTGCCCCGCCAATTGGTCCAGGAGAAACTGGAAGAAGTGAGGGAGAAGATCCCCGAAGGATTCGGCACGCCCGAGATGGGGCCCATTTCGACCGGACTGGGCGAGATCTATCAATACACCTTAGTGCCTGCCGACACGTCGGAATACACGCCTCAACAGCTGCGGACCATCCAGGATTGGATTGTCAAGCGGCAGCTGTCGATGATCCCCGGTGTCGTGGAGGTCAACTCATTCGGCGGCAGCATCAAGCAATATGAGGTGTCCTTGAATCCGGACAGGCTCCGCGCGATGAAGGTCAGCATCAGCGAAGTGTTCGAGGCTTTGAGCAAGAACAATGTGAACACGGGCGGTGCCTATATCGAAAAGAATCACATGGCCAACTTCATTCGGGGCGAAGGGATCGTGAAGTCGTTGGACGACATCCGCCATATTGTGGTCAAGACGGTCGACGGCGTGCCCGTTCTCATCCGCGATGTTGCCGACGAGGTGGGCTTTGGCTCTCAGGTCAGATACGGCGCCTTCACGCAGGATGGGCACGAGGCGGTCGGAGGCATGATCCTGATGCAGAAAGGAGCCAACTCCGGCAAAGTGGTCGCAGCCGTCAAGGAGCGCATGAAGAGCGTCGGACAGTCGCTGCCTCCCGGTCTTGAGATCAGGCCCTTCCTCGACCGTTCCGATCTGATCGGGCGCACGACGGGCACCATCGCCCGCAACTTAACGGAAGGGGCGCTGATCGTCATTTTCGTGCTCGTCCTCCTGCTGGGCAATCTGCGGGGCGGCCTCATCACCGCTTCGGTGATTCCCCTGTCGCTGCTGGTCGCCTTTATCCTCATGCGCGTCTTCGGCGTATGGGCCAACCTGATGAGCTTGGGGGCCATCGACTTCGGCATCATCGTGGACGGTGCGGTCATCATTGTGGAGGGTGTCGTCTCCGAGACGGGCAAACACGTCCGGCAAAAGCAGACGGCCCTGACCGGCGCGGATATGGACAAGATCAGCTATGCCGCCGCTTCGACGATGATGCACTCGGCCTTTTTCGGGCAGCTGATCATCCTGATCGTCTTCACGCCCATCTTCTTTCTGACGGGCATCAGCGGCAAGATGTTCGCCCCGATGGCCTATACGTTCTCCTTTGCCGTGTTCGGCGCCCTGCTCCTTTGCCTGACTTACATCCCGATGATTTCGTCCGTGATGCTCCGATCTCCGGCCAACGTCTCGGGCCTGACAGCCCGTTGCGAGCACCGCCTGTCAAGGTTCAGCAATCGGATGGTCAGCTGTGTCAGCCACGCTTACCATCCCCTGCTCTGCAAGGCATTACGCCACAAGGCGGAGACGATGCTGGCAGCCGTGGGTCTCTTCATCACCTCCCTGTTCATCTTCAACCGGATGGGCGGCGAGTTCATCCCCGAATTAGACGAGGGAGACATCGCCATGCAGGCGTTCCTGCGCCCGGGCAGCTCACTCTCGGAGACCATTCAGCGCGAGAAGGAGATCGAGCAGCTGCTGCTCAGACATTTTCCGGAGATCCGGACGGTCTGCGCCCGCATCGGCGTGGCGGACATTCCGACAGACCCGATGGGATTTGACTACACCGATAGCTTCATCATCTTAGAGAAGGATAAAAGCAAATGGAAATCGGCCAAGACCAAGGAGGAACTCATCGAGAAGATGAAGGAGAAACTGGAAACGCTCCCGGGGCTCAACTTCTCCTTTTCCCAGCCGGTCGCTCTCCGGTTCAACGAATTGCTGACCGGCGTGAGGGAGGATGTCGCCGTGAAGCTTTACGGCGAAGATCTTGACAGGCTCAATGAGCTCGGAGAGCAGATGGTCCACATCATCAGCCGCGTTCCGGGAGCCAATGACGTCACCCTCGAACGGGCCGCAGGTCTGCCCCAGATCACCATCAGCTATGACCGCCAGCGTTTGGCGCAGTACGGACTGCAGATCGAAAAGCTCAATCAGTATGTAAGTGCGGCCTTTGCCGGCGGCACGGCAGGTACGGTCTTCGAGGGCGAGAGGCGCTTCGATCTGGTGATCCGGCTAAGCAGTGTGTTCCGTCAGGATATCGAAGACCTCCGCAACCTCTATGTCGACACGCCCGGAGGAGCACAGATCCCGCTTGGCGAAGTGGCCGACATACGCTATCAGTCGGGGCCTATGCAGATCTCCCGCGACCGGACTTCCCGCCACATCTATGTCGGCATCAACGTCCGCGGACGCGACGTCGAGTCGGTGGTTGCGGACATTCAGAAGCAGTTAGGCAGCAAGTTGTCCCTGCCGGCTGGCTATCACCTCGACTACGGAGGCGAATTCCAGAACCTGCAGGAGGCCAAGTCGCGCATGGCGGTGGTGCTTCCGATGGCCATGCTGCTGATCTTTGTGCTGCTCCATTTTGCGCTCAAGTCATTCAAGCAGAGCCTGATGATCTTCATGGCCGTGCCGCTCGCCACAATCGGAGGCATTCTCGCCCTCTGGCTGCGCGGCATGCCGTTCTCCATATCGGCCGCTGTCGGCTTCATCGTCTTGTTCGGCGTGGCAGTCCTCAACGGCCTGGTGCTTATCAATCGTTTCAATGCTTTAAAACAAGAAGGTATGTCAGATATCAACAGAAGAATCTTCACCGGTACCCGCGAGCGTCTGCGGCCCATCCTCCTCACGGCCACTGCCGCCATGCTCGGCTTCCTTCCGATGTCAGTTTCCGGTTCGGCGGGCGCAGAGGTGCAACGTCCGTTAGCCACGGTCGTGATCGGCGGATTGCTGACAGCCACCTTGCTCACACTCGTCATTGTGCCCGTGCTCTATGCATGGGAGGAACGCCTGCACCGGCCGCATAGCCCACGCCCGCATCTCAAGCTGCCTGTATGGATGGCAATGTTGGTGTCCGCAGCAGTCCTGTCACTCCTTCCGCAACGCAGCACTGCCCAACAGAAGGTCAGTCTCGAGCAGGCCATCGCGATGGCAGAGCAGTTTTATCCGACGATGAAGGAAGCGCAGTTGGGCATTGAGCGTGAGGAAGCCATCCGCAAAGGGGGCAACGAAGCCGGTCTGACGGAGTTTGCCACCGGCGCGGAAGAATTCGGACGGGGCAACACTGCCACGGTCACGGTGCTGTCCGTGCGGCAAAACCTCAATCTGCTTGGCAACCATGTGCGAAACAAAAGTCGCGAGCAGTCGGTCCGGACGGCACGTGCGGCCGCCCGATTAGCGACATTCCAACTCCGCAAAGCAGTGAGCCAGGCATATCTCATGGCTTACATCGCCGGGCGGAAGTTGGAGGTCTACACTTCGATCGACTCGATCTATCAGCACTTCGAGCATGCCGCCAAGGTGAAATATGACAGCCGTGAAACTTCACACTTGGAGTATCTCACGGCACGCAAGAAGGCCTCCCAGACAGCCGAAGACAAGCGACAGGCGGCCGATGACCATCGCATCGCCGTCTTGCAGCTGTCACAATGGCTTGGCACGGGGACTTTCGAACCGGCCGATGCGCCGGATACGTATATGCAGAAGGCGATCGCTGACAGCGCAGGGACCAATCCGGCAGTCGCCTACTATGCCGAACAGGTGAAATCAGCCGATGCAGACCTCCGATTGGAACGCACGAAGACGCTCCCCTCCTTCTATGTCGAAGGAGGTTCGCAGATGTTGGGCAGCCGGCGCGGATACTGGGTGCTGAATGTAGGGATGAGCCTTCCGATCTTTCAGAAAGCCTACCGCGCCAGGGAAAAAGCCATCGCCATCGACCGGGACATCGCACAGACACGGCTGGACCTGCAACGGTCAAAGACACGCACAGAACTGCAACGGCTACAGGCAGAGCATGAAAAATGGCAACGGAAACTGCAGTTCTATCGCGACATAGGCCTGCCGACGGCCCGTGAACAACGTCGGGGCGCCGAGGCTGCCTACCGGCTCGGCGCGACCGATTACGTAGGATTCATCCAGACCATGGCCGATGCGGTGCAGACGGAATTAGACTATTGGACTGCCTACGAAGAGATGATGAACACGCAGATTAACATTCTATACCCAAACATTTAAGTAAGATGACACATTATATATATTATGGACTGATCGCCGTAGCGATCTTTGCCTCATGCGGAAGAAAGGACGCGGACAGACAGGAAGAAGCCGCGGAACAGGCATCCGAAGGTCAGGACCTGACCGCTGTCACCCTGTCGGACGACCAGGTGAAGGAACTCGGAATCACGGTCGGGCACCCCGCCGACCATGAATTTACAGGATCGGTCGGAGCCAACGGCGTTCTGGCCACGACACCACAGAGCGAAGCCTTGGTGACGCCGAAAGCCGGGGGAAACGTGCAGCGCATGCTCGTCCGGGAAGGCCAGACGGTCAGACGGGGCGAAGTGGTGGCCTGGCTCTCCCATCCCGACTATGTCGACCTTCAGTCACGCTATCTCACGGCTGTCCACCGACTGCAATACCTGCGCAAGGAATTCCAAAGGCAGAGCATGATGATGAACGAGCGGGTCGGGACAGGAAAGGACTACGACCGCACCGCGGCAGATCTCCGCACGGCCGAAGGCGAAGCCGGCATGCTGGCCATGCAGTTGCGCCAGTCAGGGATCAGCCCCTCGGCCGTGAGAAACGGCAAGCCCGTCGCCACGATAGCCGTGAGGAGCCCCATCGAGGGAACCGTCGAACGGATTGATGCGGAGACCGGACAGTATGTCGGACCAGACATGCCGATGATGCACATCGTGAATACGAACAACATCTATGCTGACCTTTTGGTCTTCCAGCGTGACATCGCCAAGGTGCGCATCGGGCAAAAGGTCGTCCTGAAACTGCAGGCAGGAACAGGCTCTACCTACACCGGGCAGGTCTATTCGATCGGTAAGGTGTTTGCGCAGGATGCCCAGGCGGTTCACGTAAGAGTCAACATCGGGGGCAGTCATGACGGACTGATCGCCGGGATGTATGTTCAGGGGCAGATCGCCTCAACCGCTGTCCGCCTGAAAGCGTTGCCTTCGGAGGCCATTGTCGACGAGGACGGCAAATCATATGTGTTCGCAGCGGAAAGGAAAGCAGCTCGCTGGCAGTTCGAGCCCATTGAGATCGTCAGGGGAAAAGAAGAAAACGGCATGACGGCAATCAGGCTGAAGGAACCTCAGCAGCCGATCAGCAGCGTGTCGCTGTCAGCCGCTTACTACCTGCTTTCGGAAATGAAGAAGGGCGAAACGGGCGAAGAATGACCGAATGAAGGCTCGGCATGACAGCCCGTGAGCTGCTTTCCGTCACCGCCCGGCCATAGACGCGGACGGCAGCCAGGCCGGTCATCTCGCGGGAAGAAATCTTCACAGAAGAAACCAAATGGAAAAAGATTAAAAAGATATGAATTCGTTTGGAAGATTGAAAAGTAAGTTGTATCTTTGCATCAAACAAAGGAGACGGTTTTGGGGTTGTATCGATTCGATAGGGATACTCATCAAATAAAATTGAAAAACCGAGAAGACCTCTCTCGCTGATGGCGGGCCACATAAAGTCGAAAGACCTAAACAGCAATGCCGGTGGATTACAAAAGCAGTTGGGCTCTCAAATATTATTTAACTCGGAGTTTTCATCACATCGTCGTGCAACCCTTTTTTACAAGGCAGGATTTATTCCTGCCTTTTTTCAACATTTAAAGAATAAGTATTATGTTTTCCGGCATTGTAGAAGAAATGGCTACCGTTGTAGCAATCAGAAAGTATGAAGAGAATATGGATTTCACGTTGACCTGCTCGTTCGTCAACGAACTGAAGATCGACCAGAGCATCTCCCACAACGGCGTATGTCTGACGGTTGTCAGTCTCGAAGGCGACACCTACACCGTCACGGCGATGAAAGAGACGCTCGATCGGTCAAACTTAAAACGCCTGAAACCAGGCGACCGGGTGAACGTGGAACGGTCTATGCTGATGAATGGACGCCTCGACGGGCACATCGTACAGGGTCATGTCGATGAGACCGCACAATGTGTGGCCATCGAAGATGCCGACGGCTCTTCCTACTTCACCTTCGAATACAAGGCCGACAAGGCAATGGCGCGGCGCGGCTATTTCACCGTTGACAAAGGCTCGGTGACCGTCAACGGAGTCTCGCTGACCGTGATCGCTCCGACGGAGAACACTTTCAAGGTGGCCATCATCCCCTACACGCGCGAGAACACCAACTTCAATGCGATCCAGGTCGGCACCACCGTCAATATCGAGTTTGACATCTTGGGCAAATATATCGCCCGGCTGCAGACACTGGCAGACTGATCAGCCGGGAGATCCCACCACAACATAAGTTAACATTGGATTCGGATACAACCTAACTAATGTTAATACATCAGGAGGGTATTAAACTTTCGGACGCCTTTTGCAGTCAATATAGCAAATGAGCATCAATAAATAACAAGTTGCCGACAGATTCTTTCGTTTTGTCGGAAATATAAAATGAAAATATGAAGAGAGTTTTAATGACAGCCGTAGTGGGATCTTTTTTGCTGGCACTTCCCCTTTCCGTTGAAGCTAAACAATGGTCACTGAAAGATTGTATTGAGTATGCGTTGCAGAACAACATCTCGTTGCAGAAGACAAGGCTGCAGAAATTGAGCGCCATGGAGGAGGTGAAGCAAAGTCAGGCCGCATTGCTTCCTTCACTCTCACTGTCAACATCGCAGAACGGATCCTACAATCCCTGGCCCGAACAGGGCAGCTATATCGTTGCCGGAAGCAAGGTCCAGACAAGCGTGGACAAAGTTTACTACAACGGATCGTATGGATTGAACGCGAACTGGACCGTCTGGAACGGCAACCAGAACCGCAATCAGGTCAAACTGAACCAGGTGACCGAGCAGCAGGCAGCATTAGACTCTGCGGTCTCCGCCAACAGCATTCAGGAACAGATCACCCAACTCTATGTTCAGATCCTCTATTCGGCAGAAGCCGTAAAGGTCAACCAGGAGAGTCGTGTCACCAGCCAGAAGAATGAGGAACGGGGCAAGGCCATGCTCGAAGTGGGCAAGATGAGCAAGGCCGACCTCGCCCAGCTGACGGCCCAACGGGCACAGGACGAGTACAACATCGTACAGGCGGAAAGCAATCTGAAGAACTATAAGCGACAGTTGAAGCAACTGCTGCAAATCACTGACAGTGAAGAGTTTGACGTAGAGATTCCTTCCATGACCGACGAGCTTGCCCTGCAGGACATTCCTGCGCTGAACGCCGTCTACGCGGCAGCACTCGACACGCGGCCGGAGATCAAGAATGCGCAACTCGGCATCACGGGAAGTGACCTCAGCATCAAGATCGCCAAGGGCCAACGGATGCCGACAGTCGGAGTCAGCGCAGGCCTCTCGACCAACACCACATCGATGAACAGCAATGCGTGGGGCACACAGCTGAAAAACAATCTGAACGTCGGTGGAGGATTCACGGTCAGCATCCCGCTCTTCGATCAGAGGCAATCGAAAACGGCGATCAACAAAGCCGAGATCCAGAAACAAAACTACATGCTTGACCTGAAAGACAAGCAGACGACCCTATACTCTACTATCGAGAACTACTGGCTGCAGGCAAACACCAACCAGAGCCAGTTCAAGGCTGCCAAAGTCAGCACCGAAAGCGCCAAGACAAGCTACGAACTGCTGAGCGAGCAATTCCGCTTAGGACTCAAGAACATCGTCGAACTGATGACCGGAAAGGACAACTTGCTGACCGCCCAGCAAAATGAGCTGCAGAGTAAGTACCTGACCATCCTCAACATAGACTTGCTGAAATTCTACCAGACGGGACATATCGAATAGAAAAAGGATAACGGACTCAACGACAGCAGGTTACAACGGCATTCACACCGTACGTGTCTCTTGGCCGGGCGTATGACAGCTGCGCAGACCCGCGCAATGCCATCCCCACGCCTGAAGGGATCGTTATATACTCACATAGCGTGTATTAGCTCCATTCGGATCAAATAAATTCAAGGTAAAAAACGATGTTAAAGAATAGAGAGAGATGAAACAAATCAGTAAAATTTGGTGGATCGTGGCAGCACTGTTGATCGCTGCCGGCATGATCTGGCTGCTCTCCGGCAATGAGAAAAAGGAAGAAGTCGGATTTGAAACAGCCAAAGTGGCGCCTGCCAACATCCAGAACAGCATCACGGCGACGGGTACCATCGAGCCCGTCACATCAGTGACCGTGGGTACCCAGGTGAGTGGTATTGTCAGCAAACTATACGTCGACTACAACACAAAGGTGAAGAAAGGACAGGTCATTGCAGAATTGGACAAGACCAATCTGATCAGTCAGTTGAACACAGCCAAGGCAAACCTGCAGAGCGTACAGAGCAATCTCAACTACCAGACGGCGAACTACAAGCGCTATCAGACCCTCTACCAGAAGGGATTGGTCAGTGCCAACGACTACGAAAACGCCCTGCTGACCTACCGCCAGGCCAAGGAGCAGGTCGCATCCGCAAAGGAAGAGGTGCAGCGGGCACAGACCAACCTGGGCTATGCCACCATTACGTCGCCGATAGACGGCGTGGTCCTGTCCAAGTCTGTGGAAGAAGGACAGACCGTAGCGGCAAGCTTCAGCACGCCCGAGCTGTTTACGATCGCCCAAGACCTGACCAACATGCAGGTCGTCGCTAACGTGGACGAAGCCGACATCGGCGAGGTAAAAGATGGGGAGCGCGTCACTTTCACCGTCGACACCTACCCCAACGACACATTCGAAGGCACGGTGAAGCAGGTGCGTCAGGAAGCAACGACCACCAATAATGTGGTGACCTATGAGGTCGTGATCAGTGCACCGAACAAGGACCTGAAACTCAAGCCCGGTCTGACTGCCAATGTGACAATCTACACACAGGAAGTCAACGACGTCCTGAGCGTGCCTACCAAGGCACTCCGCTATACGCCGGAAAAGGAAACCGTGGGCAATAAGAAGATCACGGACAGCAACGGACAGAACAAAGTGTGGACTGTGGAAGGCAATCAGATCAAGGCCCATCCGGTCAAGATCGGCATGACGGACGGCACCAACACCCAGATCGTGAGTGGAATAGCCGCCGGAACGGAAGTGGTTGTCGGTGTGAAGGTCTCCGATCCGAATGCGGACCAAGCAGCCAATGCCGGCTCCGGCGAGAGCAGTCCGTTCGCCCCGGGGCCTCCGGGAAAAAACAAGAAGAAGTAAACCCTTATTGATGAAATCAAGATGGATCAAGAAAAAAACGTAGTCATTGAACTGCAAGACGTCAAAAGGGACTTCTTAGTGGGCGATGAGACCGTCCATGCCCTGCGGGGCGTATCCTTCAAGATCTATGAGGGCGAATTTGTCACCATCATGGGGAAGTCCGGATCGGGAAAGTCGACCCTGCTCAATCAGTTGGGCTGCCTTGATACGCCGACCACAGGAGAATATTATCTCGATGGCATCTCGGTGAGACAAATGTCGAGGGCACAACGCGCCGTACTCAGAAACCGGAAGATCGGATTCATCTTCCAGAGTTACAACCTGCTGCCGAAGACGACAAGCGTAGAGAATGTCGAGCTTCCACTGATGTACAACTCGGGAGTATCGTCGAAAGAGCGGTTCAACCGGGCGGTCGAAGCCTTGCAGGCTGTAGGGCTCGGGGACCGGCTCTACCATAAGTCAAACCAGATGTCCGGAGGCCAGATGCAACGCGTGGCCATCGCCCGGGCATTGGTCAACAATCCGGCAGTGATCCTCGCCGACGAAGCCACTGGAAATCTCGACACACGCACGAGCTTTGAGATCTTGGTGCTGTTTCAGAAACTTCATGCTGAAGGCAGAACCATTATCTTTGTCACACACAATCCTGACATCGCCCACTATTCCAGTCGGAACATCCAGCTGCGTGACGGGCGCGTGATCAGTGATGAGTACAATCATGAGGTCAGAAGTGCAGCCGAGGGGCTTGCTTCCCTTCCTCAAAACAGTGATGAATAATGAACTATACGAACCTTTTCAAGATTGCGCTAAGAGCAATAGCAGCCAACAAGATGCGCTCATTCCTGACGGCCTTGGGCATCATCATCGGTGTGGCATCTGTGATCACGATGCTTGCCATCGGCCAGGGATCAAAGAGGAGCATACAGGCCAATATCGCCGAGATGGGATCAAACATGATCATGATTCATCCGGGAGCCGACATGCGGGGCGGTGTCAGACAGGATCCATCGGCCATGCAGACACTCAAGCTGACCGACTACCAGTCGATCAAGGACAACTGCCATTATGTGAAAGGCGTGAGTCCCGTCGTCAGCAGCAGCGGACAGTGGATCTACGGCAACAACAACACCCAGTCGAGCATCTATGGCGTGAACGGCGAATACCTTGACATCCGACAGCTCACGGTCAGCGATGGGGAAATGTTCACAGACAAGGATATCAAGGCGAGCGCCAAGGTGTGCATCCTCGGACAGACAGTCATCGACTATCTGTTCCCGGATGGCAGCGATCCCATCGGAAAAGTCGTGCGTTTCGGATCCATTCCGTTCCAGGTCATCGGCGTGCTGAAGAAGAAAGGCTACAACTCAA
>JALFRV010000156.1 GCA_022778905.1 Prevotella sp.
GCCAGCTCTTCTCGGCCGTCGGGCAGGTGAAGCTGCTGAACCGCTACTACGATCTCTTCAACGAATACGGCATCGTCTGCGGGCAGGTGCTCACCACCAAGGAGAGCCTCTCCACGCGGCGCCAGTACCTCAACCAGCGCAACTGCATGGAGGCGATGCTCGCCGCGGGTGTCGTCCCGATCGTCAACGAGAACGACACCATCTCGGTCACCGAACTGATGTTCACCGACAACGATGAGCTTGCCGGATTAGTGGCATCGATGATGGATGCCGACACACTGGTGATCCTCAGCAATGTCGACGGCATCTTCAACGGTCACCCGGACGATCCTCACACGCACGTCATACCGACGGTCAGCTACGATGTCGACTTGAGTGCGTATGTCCAGGACGTCAAGAGCGGATTCGGCAGAGGAGGCATGATCACCAAGACCAACATAGCCCGGAAGGTGGCGGAGGAAGGCATTCGCGTGATCATTGCCAACGGCAAGAAGCCGGGCATACTGCCCGACCTGTTCTCGAAGCCGCAGGAAACGACCCATACCGCGTTTCTCCCGAACCCCAATCCGACCTCTCCCGTGAAGAAATGGATAGCCCATAGCGAGAGCTTCGCGAAGGGTTTGGTGCGCATCAACGACAAGGCCGAGGAAGCGTTACGCGGCAAACGGGCCACAAGCCTGCTGTTGGTGGGTGTGACGGAGATCGAAGGTGACTTCGAGGAAAACGACATCATCAGCATCTTAGGCAACCAAGGGCAGGTCATAGGGGTGGGCCGCAGTGCCTATTCCGCTGACGAGGCGCGCCGGCAGATCGGCGCCCACGACGTGAAACCGCTCATCCATTACGATTACTTATACATGGAATAAATGGAATTGGAACAGACTTTCAAGGCGGCGAAGGCGGCTTCCCGACAGCTCGCTTTCATGGACAGGGAGACCTGTGACAAGGTTCTGGAGGCTGTGGCGGATGCCATCAGGCAGAACGCTGACCGGATCCTCGATGCCAACAGGCAGGATCTGGCGCGGATGGAAGCATCAAATCCGCTCTACGACAGGCTCTGCCTGAACGCCGAACGACTGAAGAGCATCGCCGACGACATGCGTCACGTGGCCACACTGCCCTCCCCGCTCGGGAAGATACAGCAGGAACGGACGCTCCGCAACGGGCTTCGGCTGTGCCGGGTGTCGGTACCTTTCGGCGTCATCGGCATCGTCTATGAGGCGCGTCCGAATGTGACGTTCGATGTTTTTTCCCTCTGTCTGAAGAGCGGAAACGCCTGCATCCTGAAAGGCGGCAAAGATGCGGACACGACAAACCGCACGTCCGTCTCGCTGATCCGGGAAGTCCTGCGCCGCTTCGGACTGCCCGAGGACGCCGTGACCCTGCTCCCTGCCACCCGTGAAGCAACGTCTGCGCTGCTCCAGGCGGTCGGTTATGTCGATTTAGTGATACCGCGCGGCAGCAAAAGACTGATCACCTTCGTCCGCGATACGGCACGTGTGCCGGTCATAGAAACCGGTGCGGGCGTCGTGAGTACCTACTTGGACAAAGCCGCAGACATGAAGATCGCGCCGCAGATCATCTGTAACGGCAAGACACGGCGCGTGAGTGTGTGCAACGCACTTGACTGCCTGATCGTCCATCAGGACCGTCTGCCCGATCTCTACCGTGTCTGCCAACCGTTGGAAGCATACCACGTGACGATCTATGCGGATCAACCGGCATGGTCAGCCCTGTCGGGCAAGTATCCCGAAGCGTTGCTCCAACCTGCCGACAGCGATACTTTCGGCACGGAATTCATGGACTATAAACTGGCCGTCAAGACCGTCGGCAGCTGCATGGAAGCCATTGACCACATCGCCCGCTACGACTCCGGCCACAGCGAAGCCATCATCACGGATGACCGCCACACGGCCCAGCTGTTCCAAAAGATGGTCGATGCGGCCTGCGTTTACTGGAATGCGCCGACCTCATTCACCGATGGAGCTCAGTTCGGAATGGGTGCGGAGATCGGCATCAGCACACAGAAGCTCGGCGCACGAGGCCCAATGGCACTCGAGGAAATCACCACTTACAAGTGGCTGATTGAAGGGGAAGGACAGATCAGAGAAAGGAGTTGAGGCGGGAGAGAGCGCATTTTGAGGAGTTCGGGAGTTAAAGAAGTTACGGGAGTTCGGACAAATGTAACACATAAGATATAGCGAACGATTGTCCGAACGCCTGAACGAGCGAAGCAAGTGAAAGCTCCCGTAACTCCCGAACTCCTGAAATAAAACTCCTGAACTCCTGAAAAAAACAACCAACAGATTATGAATACATTTTTCAACGTACAAGACATCGGCGACCTGAACAAGGCGCTGGCCGAGGCAGAGGAGGTGAAAGCCAACCGCTATGCCTATCAGTCATTGGGCAAGAACAAGACGCTGCTCATGATATTCTTCAACAACAGTCTGCGCACACGTCTCAGCACGCAGAAGGCCGCCACCAATTTAGGCATGAATGTGATCGTCTTAGACGTCAACGCAGGTGCCTGGAAACTTGAGACCGAGCGTGGGGTGATCATGGACGGAGACAAGAGTGAGCATCTCTTGGAGGCCATCCCCGTCATGGGGAGCTACTGTGACGTGATCGCCGTGCGCTCCTTTGCCGGCCTGACAGACCGTGAGTTCGACTACGCCGAGACCATTGTCAATCAGTTTGTGCGCCACTCCGGCCGTCCCGTCATCGCCATGGAGACCGCCACGGTGCACCCTCTGCAGGCCTTTGCCGACCTCATCACGATCACGGAACATGCCAAAAGCAAGCGTCCTCGTGTGGTCTTGACCTGGGCCCCACACTGCAGGGCGCTGCCCCAGGCGGTGCCTGACTCGTTCGCGCAGTGGATGAACGCAGCCGACGTAGACTTCATCATCACGCACCCCGAGGGCTATGAGCTCGACCCGCAGTTTGCCGGCGGCGCACGCGTAGAATACGATCAGCGCAAGGCCTTGGAAGGAGCGGACTTCGTATATGCCAAAAACTGGAGCTGCCCGGGCGTGACACAGCCGGCCGACTACGGCAAAATCCTTTCGCGGGACATGAGCTGGACCATCGACGCGGAGCACATGAGCTGGACCAACGACGGCTATTTCATGCACTGTCTGCCCGTCCGACGCGGCCTCATCGTCACCGACGACGTGATCGAGGGACCGCATTCGCTCGTCATCCCCGAGGCTGCCAACCGTGAGATCAGTGCCGAGGTGGTGCTGAAAAGGGTGTTGGAGAGCCTGTGACGGACGATCTCCCCCGCCTCCGTCTAAAGGCGGAGCGAACAACGAAACACATCTTAATCATATACAGACATGAAAAAAATCGGGCTAACCATGATGCTATGGACCATCGCATGGATAGTTCAGGCACAGTCGATCACAGGCTCCTGGCATGGCAAATTGGATGTCGGAGGGCAGCAGTTGAGTGTCGTCTTCAACCTCTCCACCGACTCCGAGGGCAAGGCACAATGCACGATGGACGTGCCCCAGCAGGGCGCGCAGGGCATTCCCGTGACCTTGACCCATCTCTCAGCCGACTCCCTCAACCTTGAGGTGCCGCAGATCGGCCTGTCGTATGCCGGCCGGCGCGACGGCGATGCGATCAAAGGCACGTTCCGGCAGGGTCCGGTCACGCTGCCATTGGAACTGAAACCAGGTCAGACGGCAGCCCCCAACCGGCCTCAGGAGCCCAAGGCGCCGTTCCCCTACCAGTCGGAAGAGGTGTCGTTCAGCAATCCGCAGGCCGGCGCCACGCTGTCCGGGACGCTCACCTATCCCGTCGGTTACAAGCCCGGACGGCGCGTGCCCGTGGTGCTGATGGTGACGGGAAGCGGCGCGCAGACCCGCAACGAGGGCGTCTTCGATCACAAACCGTTCCTCGTCCTCGCCGATTACTTCGCCCGAAACGGCATCGCTTCGCTGCGCTATGACGACCGCGGTACAGGCCGTTCGACCGGTCAGTTCAAGGGAGCCACGTCGGCAGACTTCGCCGAAGACGCGAAATGCGGCCTCGACTGGCTGAAGAAGAGCGGCCGGTTCGGCCCCATCGGACTGCTCGGACACAGCGAGGGCGGCCTCATCGCATTCATGATCGGCGCCCGGAAAGCGGCGGATTTCATCGTCAGCATGGCCGGACCGGGCATCAAGGGCGACACGCTGATTGCCGAACAGGCCAATGCCAACCTGCAGATATACGGCCAACAGCCCAAGCAGACGGTCGTCAACCTGCGCCGCGAGTTAGCTGCCCTGCCGCAAGACCCATGGATGAACTATTTCATCGACTGCGACCCGGCATCCTATATCCGCCAAGTGAAGATCCCGGTAATGGCCATCAACGGCAGCAAAGACCATCAGGTGCTGCCCGGGACCAATCTGACGGCGATCCGGGAACTGCTGAAAGACGCCAACCGGAAGAACCTCATCCGCGAGTATCCGGGCCTGAACCACCTGTTTCAGCACTGCACAACGGGCGGCGCCAACGAGTATTACCAGATCGAGGAGACCATGTCGCCCGAGGTGATGAAGGACATCGCCGACTGGATCCGGCAGCTGTAGTCCGTCCATAAGGCGCCGCGCCACCGCTGATGACGCTCATGACGCAGACAGCCATGAACCAAACGCACGTTCAAATCATGGCCAACGGAGCTGCGTCATGAGCGTCATCTGCGGTTGAAAAAAGAGCGATCCGCGGTAAATGTATGCTCGATCCGAGACGGAAGCATGCACTGTCAGCGGCACAGAAACATGGCGGCCGCGGTGATAATAATTGTTATCACTGATGGATAAATCAGGTATCGGATGCCCTGCTTTATCCTTTTTTTATTACTTTTGCAGCGTATCAAAACGGCAAAAGACATGATTTCCTTTGAATGTGACTATAACAACGGCGCCCATCCGAAAGTTTTGGAACGCCTGATCGAGACCAACGACCGCCAGAGTCTTACCTACGGCTTCGACGAGTGGAGTGACGCGGCGCGCCAGAAGATCCGCGAAGCCTGTCAGACACCTGGCGCCCAGATCTTCTTCCTCAGTGGTGGCACGCAGACGAACATGACGGTCATCGACGGCATGGCAGCCCCTTACCAGGCCGTGATCACCGCTGAGACGGGTCATATCAACGTCCATGAGGCCGGCGCCATCGAGTTCACGGGGCACAAGGTGATCGCCTTGCCCTCGCACGACGGCAAGATGGACGCGGCGGAGCTGCAGCATTACATGGACTGGTTTGTCCATGACGAGAGCACGGAGCATCTTGCGCAGCCCGGACTGGTCTACATCACGTTCCCCACCGAATACGGCACCCTCTACAGCGCGGACGAGATCGACCGCATCCACGCCGTGTGCCTGCGCTACGGACTGAAGCTCTTCATCGACGGCGCGCGTCTCGGCTACGGCTTGGAGGCCATCGGCAGCGATGTCGACCTGCCCTTCCTGTCTGCCCACTGCGAAGCTTTCTATATCGGAGGGACCAAGGTCGGCGCGCTCTGTGGTGAGGCCGTGGTCTTCCCAAGGGCAGCCGACATGCCGGCCCACTTCTTCTCCATCATCAAGCAACACGGTGCCCTGATGGCCAAGGGACGCCTCATCGGACTCCAGTTTGACGCCCTTTTCACCGACGGGCTCTACTTCCGCATCGCCCGCCACGCCATCGAGATGGCTGCG
This sequence comes from Prevotella sp., assembly GCA_022778905.1. Taxonomy (GTDB): domain Bacteria; phylum Bacteroidota; class Bacteroidia; order Bacteroidales; family Bacteroidaceae; genus Prevotella. The sequence continues at coordinate 5,691 of JALFRV010000156.1, forward strand.
AAGATGAAACGTCTCTTCGCCGAACGCGGCTACCGGTTTTCGATCGACTCTCCTACCAACCAGCAGTTTGTCATCATTCCCAACGACAAGGTGAAGGAACTGGAGCAGCAGGTGCTGTTCACCCACTGGGCACCCTATGGCAGTGACGCCACCGAATGCCGGTTTGTCACGAGCTGGGCCACCACGGACGAAGACCTGCAGACGTTGAGCACGGTCATCTGATGCCGTGGCGGCCTGTGGCGGAGCCTATCCGACGATCTCGCCGTCGAACAGTCTGATCACGCGATGAGCCAGCGAAGCGTCGTGCTCATTGTGGGTTACCATGACGATGGTGGTCCCTTCCTGGTTCAGTTCGGTCAACAATCTCATCACCTCGGCGCCGTTCTTGGAGTCGAGATTACCCGTCGGCTCGTCGGCGAGGATCAGTTTCGGCCCGAAGACCACGGCCCGCGCGATGGCCACACGCTGCTGCTGTCCGCCCGAGAGCTGGTGGGGGAAGTGCTTGGCACGGTGCGTAATGCCCATGCGCTTCATGATGTCGCGCACCTTCTGCTTGCGTTCGGCCTTCGGTATGTTGAGGTAAGTCAGCGGCAGTTCGATGTTTTCCTCCACGTTCAGCTCGTCGATGAGGTTGAAACTCTGGAATACGAAGCCGATCTTTCCCTTCCGCACGTCCGTGCGGTCTTTCTCCTTGAGCTCGTCGACCTTTGCTCCGTCGAGCCAATAGGCGCCTGACGTGGGATTGTCAAGCAGTCCGAGGATGTTCAACAGGGTAGACTTGCCGCATCCTGACGGTCCCATGATGGCCACGAACTCCTTGTCTTCTACTTCAAAACTCACTTTGTTCAGTGCAATGGTCTCCACTTCTTCCGTGCGGAACGACTTGCTCAGATTTTCTACTTTGATCATTTCTTTCTCCCCCGACCCCTCCTTGCGGAAGGGAGTACCTGTCAGTCACAGGGGGATGTCACAGGCTTGCTAATGGTTATTATTATGTTTGTGAATCTTTTTTTTCATCTGTCTTAAATCCTCCCCCCATCAATCGTCCCCCTTTAGTCCCTCCTCCCCCTTCGGAGAAGGCCGGGGCGGGCTTGGCGGAGAGCCGGGATGAGGTCTGAAAGGCTTGGCGGTGGGCTTGACGGGGCGCCGACGTGGGGCTGTCCTATTCCGTCTTCAGATAATCCACCGGATTGCTTCGGGCCACCCGCATGCAGTTGGCCGCCACGAGGAGCACCACAATGAGGAGCACGAGGACGACCGTCACGGCGAACGGCCACACCGTCAACGTGATCCGGTTCTCATAGAGCTGGAGCCAATAGCCGGCCACCCAATAGGCGCCGAAAGCCCCCACCAGCACTGCCGGAACAGCCGTCCGGAGGATGCCCGTCAGAAAGATGCGCATCACATCCGCCATCCGCGCCCCGTTGACCTTGCGGATAGCGATCTCGCGATGACGGCGGTTGACCTCGTCGCTCACGTAGCCCACTAATCCCATCAGGGCGATGAAGAGGATGATCAGACTCTCTGCGGTCACGCCGTCGCGGAAATGCAGCATGCTCTGATATTGCAGATTCTTTTCATTCTCCATACTTTTGACGACGACGGTCTTGTCGGGGAAGAAGCGCTGGAGCCGCGTCTGGATCTCGGCCTGGCGGCCGGCGCTGAAGTCGGTCAGCTGGATCAGCAGGTTCTTGTTTGCCCCGTGCGACACGCGCCCGTAGAACATGACCGACGGACGATTATACGCATTGTTCTCCGCACCGCCGATATGGATGTCGCGATAGACGCCTACGATGGTCAGCAAGTCTTTGTTTTCGGGTCCGCTGTGCTCGCTGATGATCACCTTCCGGCCCACGACGTCGTTCCATCCGCGCAGTCGCTTCATCATGGAAGCAAAGCTTTCGCTGACCATCACCTGCTGCAGGCTGTCGCTGTTGTGCGCAAAGACACGTCCGGCAATGACCGGAATCCGCATCATATCGAAGTAGTGGTCGGCCACGGTGTAGAAGTCGGAGATGTTGAAGAGCTGTTCATTCTCGCCCGGCACCGTCACGTTGTTGCCGCTGGCGCCGTAGAACGGAATGCTGTTGCAGGCCGACACCCGTCTGACACCGCCCATCCGGGCCACCTCGTCGGCCGCCGTCTGCCGCTCATTGGGCGTCAGCGCGGTGACATCGACGACCGCTATGCCGCGGCACTGATAGCCTAAGTCGTAGCCGATCGTGTGCTGATATTGCATGCTGATGATCCACAGCAGACCGAGAAAGAAGCTGACCATCGCAAACTCAAGCGCCAGCAGCGCCGCTTTCCAGCGGCGGCGGGCTTCCACATAGCCCTGAAAGGCGATGGCCACCGGCATGCGGTTGTAGAGCCATCCGGGCACAATGCCGCCCACGAAGAGCACCGTCAGGATGATGACGGCCAATATCCATGCACCCCGATTGAAGACCAGCACCGAGAGCGGAGCCGACAGCAGCTGTTCGACGGTGCCGTGACAGGCCCAGAGAAGCAGGCCGCCCAAGAGGAGCGCCAGCACGAGATGGAGCAGCGCCTCGCCGAAGGTGATGGCGTAAACGGCCGCCGGTCCGGCTCCGTAACACTTCCTCACGGCCATCTCGCGGGCCCGGGTGACCAAGTTGCCCACCACGATCAGCACGTAGTTGAGCACCGAGGCCGACAGCATGACGAATGCCAAGAGCGACAGGATCCACGCCATCTGACGGATCTGATCCATGCCCGTGAAATAGCGCGATATGGGCGTGAGCTTGTAAGTCAGCTCCACGCCGGCCTGCCTGAGCTCGTTCACGGGGTAGTGGGTCTGCATCATGCGCCTGATCGACGGCGCCATCGCCTCCGGGTCCGTGCCCTCGCGGAGGCGCACGAAACTGTAATAGCGGTCGTTGCCCACGAGGTTATCCTGCCCGTCATAGCTGAAATTCCGCTGCGTGCTGAGCGATCCGATGACGTCAAAGTCATGGAAGGTCGAGTTGTGGGGATAGTCCTCGTAGACGGCCATGACGGTCATCTTCAGTCCGGGCATCTCGTCCGACTCGATGCGACGCCCGATGACGTTGCCGCCCAAGCGTTCGGCCGTGGTGCGATTGACGGCGCAGCAGAACGGTTCCGTGAGCGCCTTGTCGGCGTTGCCCGCAAGGATGCGGGCCGGAAATAGGCGGAAGAAGCAGCTGTCAGCCAAGTAGATGTCGGCGCGGACACGTGTACGGTCATCGGTCTCCACCTCTCCGTCAACCATGATCGGATTGATGCGCGTGGCCAATTCCACCTGCGGGATGGTGCGTTTCATCAACGGCGCCACGCCGCCTGACGTGCGGCTGCCCTCGGTGAATTCCTGTGCCTTCATCTTGAAGCCCTCGGTCACGCGGCAGATACGCCCGTAGTCGGGGTAACACTGGTCGAAGGTCTGTTCATAATAGATTTCGGCAATGATGACCGCACTCACGCTCAGGCCGAGCGCCAGACAGAGTATCTTCACCGCATTGTGCTGCCCCCGGCGGAAGAGATTGCGCACGGCGAGCCCGAGCGAGCGGTTGGCAGTCAGTCCGAAGGTCCTGCGTCGCGAAGATGCAGACGCAGTCCCGGAGTCCGATTGATGGAAAGTTGTTCTCATTGTGATATGTTTTTTGCTTCTTTGTTACTGTTTGGGGTTGCGGGGCAGCATAGCTGCACGCGATGTGCAGGATAGCTGCACGCGATGTGCGGGATGGCTGCACGCGATGTGCGGGATAGCTGCACGCCGCCCGAACGACCGCTTCCCGCCCGGCAGACGGTTGCCTCACTCCTGCCTGATGTTGCGCACGGGATTCTCATTCGAGGCCACCCAGCTCTGCACGGCTACCGCGCCGAACGAGAAGAGCAGCACAAGGACTCCGGCGGCAGGGATCCACGGCCACCACAGAATGCGATAACCGAACTGCGAGATCCAGTCCGCCATGAAATGGTACACGACGGGCGCGGCGATGACAAACGCAATGCCGACATAGGAGAGGAACGACCGGATGAGCCGACTGCGGACCTGATTGACCGTCGAACCGAACACCTTGCGGATGGCGATCTCGCGTCGGCGCTGCTGGATGAAATAGGTTGACATGGCCACTAAACCGAGCATCGAGATGAGGATGGCCATGAAGGCAAACATCGAGACGATGTGCGACGTGCGCAGCTGGTCAGCAAAGGCCTCCTGAACTTGCTGGTCGACATAGCTGGCATCCCGTTCGGTCATCGCGGAGCGGAACACCCGGCGGTAGACACGCGCCACCTCATTGTAGCCCTCGACAAGGTCGCCTTCCATGCGGAGCGTGATCGTCCAGACGTATTTCGGCATCCGGCTGATGTAGATGATCATCGGATGGGCTTCGTTCTCGATGTTGCAGATGTGGAAATCGGCAAACTCGCCGCCATACTGGGCCGTATTAGGCACGCCATAGAACTCGAAGTCGGTGAAAAAAGTGCGCGGTGTCTTCGAGTGAGGGCTCATCCTGATGTCGCGGAGCGCCTGTGCGTTGAGATAAAACTTGCCGGCTTCCGCCTTCCCCCCATTCTTGAGGCGCAGCCCGAAGATATCGAAGAACTGCTCATCCGCGCAGAATATCTGGAAGCTGATCCCCTTCCCGCCGAAGAAGAAGGTGTTGTTGTTGCCGCCATCCGCCGGTGTTCCCATGGCAAAAGTCATGTTCCGGACAAAAGGCAGCCGGCTGACCTGCTGGGCGAAAGCAGCCATCGTGGCACTGTCACTTGATCCGTCGGGACTGATAGAGAGCAGCCGGTCGGTGGTGAACCCCATCGGCGCATGCACCAAGTGGCGGGTCTGATGGAGCATGATGCAGGCACAGGCGAGCATGGTGATGGTGATCACGTTCTGCAGGATGATGAAAACCTTGCTCAGCCGCATCTTCGTGATGCGTGCGAATGTGCCCCGCACCACCTCGACCGGCTTGGCCCGGGAGATGATCACGGCCGGGATGGCGCCCGAGAGGAGGCCTATGAGCACGATGCCTGCCACCAACGCGAAGGCCGTCGACGGGCGCAGCAGCACCTGAAGATCAATCTTCGTGCCGAGCATCGTGCCGAATGCGGGTGCCAGAGCAGCAGTCATGCCGCAGCTTAGGATGAAGGAGAGCAGGCAGAGCACCACACTCTCGAGCATCAGCCGCACACGGACGGTCCACCGCTGTGCACCGAAGAGGCGCCGGGTGGCCATTTCGCGGGCCCGGCGGGATGAGAGTGCCACGGTGAGATTGATGTAGTTGATCACCGCAAAGAGCAGGATGACAAGCGCGACGGCCCCCAGTATGTTGACCAAGAGGGCATCTCCACGGCGCGTGTTGCCCTGAGTCGACGGCACGCGGCTCAGATACAGACGGCTCAGCGGGGTGACACTGGCCTGGCAGGGCCATTCCTTGTTGTTGAAAGAGTCCCAGAACGAATGGAAGAAAGCGGTGAGCTCCTTCTCCCGTCCCTTGAAGGTGTGGCCCTCGCGCAGGAGCAGGAAGACGCTCGAACCGGTGAAGTTGATGCTCCCGTGACGGAATCCCTCATCCGTGTTGGCATAGTTTCCGTAACGCTCGTTGTAGAAATTGACGATCGCGTCGGGCCGCTTGAAGATGCTGTTGTCGAAGTCAGCCACCACGGCAGTGACACGGAAGCGCAGCGTGTCACGGCAGACCACGGTCTGTCCCAACGCTTTGCGCCCGCCAAAGAGCTGACGCGCCAAACTCTCAGACAGCACGATGCCGCCCCGATCGTCAAGACAGGTGGCCGGATCGCCCTCTACAAACGGTGTCTCGAACATGTCGAAGAAAGTGGAGTCGGCCAGCATGAGATCGCATTTCAGGAACTCCGTGCCGTGATGGACGCGCACCCGGTCGAAGCAGAGACCGCATGAGTTCTCTATCTCGGGATATCTCTGGCGCAGGTAGGTTTGCACAATGTGATGGATTCCTTCTACGGGCGCCTCTCCCTCAAACTGCACCCCCAAGGCCTCAATGCGGTCTGCATGACGGTAATGACGGTCGACCGCACGCTCCTGCCAGATGTAGACGCCGATCAGCAGCACGAACATCAGCGAGACCGAGAGCCCGAACACGTTGATCGCCGTATAGGCCCGGTTGCGCGAGAGGAATGTAAAGTAAGCCCTGAAATCAAACTGTTGCTTCATATCTGTATGTTTTTTGTCGTTATTCATGATCGGTTCCGGCCGGCCGGAGACATTTTCCCGGCTGCCCGGCCGGTTGCCTCACTCCTGCCTGATGTTGCGCACGGGATTCTCATTCGAGGCCACCCAGCTCTGCACGGCTACCGCGCCGAACGAGAAAAGCAGCACCAAGGCACCCGCCACAAGGACCCACGGCCACCATGAGATGCGGTAAGCGTAAGCCGTGATCCACCGGTTCACCAAGTACCAGATGACAGGTAAGCTGATGACAAAGGCGACGGCCACATAGGCAAGGAACGAACGGACGAGGCGCCTCCGGACCTGATCGCCGGTCGAACCGAACACCTTGCGGATGGCGATCTCGCGCCGGCGCTGCTGGATGAAGTAGGTGGACATGGCCACAAGGCCCAGCATCGAGATGAGGACGGCGACGAAGGAGAAGATGGTGAGGATGCGGATGATGCGCGTCTTTTCCTTATACACCGCTGCGATCTGCTGCGTCAGGTAGGGCGACTCCTGTGTCAGGTCCTCCTGATAGACCTTTCTGTAGGCGTCCTGTACCTGCCTGTAGGCTTCCTCCTCATCGCCCTCGACCCTGATGAGCACGCTTCCGATCATGTCATTGGAAAACAGTTGGTCTAACTGATAGACCACGGTGACCTGCGGGGCACCGCTTTCCATGTCGATGGTGTAGAGGTGGAAGTCATCCACAACGCCGCTGATGGGCGTCAGGTCATAGTTCTCGTTGTAGCGGAAGGAGCGCACTCCGGGCTGCAGCTGCATGGTGGAGAAGAAGTTGGGGGAAACGTAGACTTCGACAGAGTCGCCCTGCGAGAACTGCTTCCGCACGTTGATGCCCAACAAGGAGAGGTAATCCTTGTCGGCATAGAACCGCTGACAGCGCACCGCTTTCTGGCCGATGTAGGCCATCTGGTTGAATCCGCCGCGCAGCGGGGAGCACAGACAGAGCGACACTTGCCTGACGGGGGTGAGCTGGAGCAATGTCTGCTTGAAGAGATTGGCCTTGCGCGCGTCGCGCGGCACATCGATCTCCATGACGTGCTCCGTGTCGTAGCCTAACGGAGCCGTGACGAGATGGCGGATCTGGCGGCTGCCGATCATGGCCAGGGCGATGAAGACGATGGTGATGATGTTCTGCACCACGATGAAGACCTTGCTGAAACGCATCTTCGTCTGATGGTGGAAGGTGCCCCTGACGACATCGATCGGCTTCACCCGCGACTGTATGGCGGCCGGCAGGAGGCCTGCAAGCAGACCCACGAAGAGCACGAAGAGCACCAACAGGAGCAGGTTGACAGGACCGGCCAAGGAGCCGATCGTGATCTCCGTATCCAACAAGCGGCAGGCATAGGGGATGAATGCCCAGGCCAAGAAGACGGAAATGAGCACCGAGCAGAAGCACAGGATGACGCTCTCGATGACCAGCCGCAGGACGATGTCACGCTTCTGGCTGCCCATCAGTCTGCGTGTGGCCATTTCCTTGGAACGGCTCCCTGAGAGCGCCACCGTGAGATTGATGTAGTTCATCACGGAGAATATGAGGATGACAATGCCTGCCAGAAAGGCGAGAAAAACCAATCCCGGACGGCCGCGCTTGCAGACATTCGAATTGTAAGAGGAGAAATAGGTCTCGCTGAAAGGAATGAGCCGGAACGTGCAGTCCATGTGGAAAGTTTCGTGATAGATCTTCTGCAGGATGCCGTTGATATTGGCTTCCAAAGACCGGATATCCGTTCCGGGCTTCAAGCGCAGCACCACATCGGGATCGCCGAAATTGCCTCCGATGTCGAAAAACCATGGAATGCGGTCGCGCAAGAGCTCGTATCGGCCGATGATATCACAGTCGGGGAGCGACGTGTCGCGCATTTCGTCGAAGACGCCCTTCACATACACTTTCTTGTTTTCACACGTCAGCACCTTCCCCATGGCCTCTCCGTCATGGAATAACTGCCGGGCTAAGCGGCGCGAGATGACCACGTCGGTCAGGCTGTTCAATGCCGTCGAAGCGTCGCCTTCGATGAGCTGTCGGCCGAAGATGGCATGGAAGGTGGAGTCGGTGTACAGCATCGTGACCTTGACATTCTCCTCATCGGCGGTCGTCACGTGTTGTTCGCGGTTGACATGCAAGGCACATCCTTCCCCGATCTGCGGCAACTGTTTCTGCAACACCTTGATGATCTCGCGCGAAGATCCGCTGATCCGATCGGACGAAACATCGCAGCCAAGCACATACAGGCGTTCAACGCCGGGGATATCCTTGTCGATTCCGGTCTCCCGAAGATAGTAAAGGGCGATCAGGATGACAAAGGCGAAGCTGACCGAGAGGCCGAACACGTTGATAGCCGCATAGGCCTTGTTGCGCGAGAGGAACGTGAAATAAGACTTTAAGTTGAACAGTTGTTTCATTGCAATACCAATATTTCGTTGTCTTTATAGCTTTCATAACCGCTCACGATGACCTTCTCGCCAGGCTGGAGACCCTCGAGGACCTCGTAATACTGCGGGTTCTGGCGACCGATGCGGATGCGGCGGCGATAGGCCTTGTCACCTTTCTTGTCGAGAACGAATATCCATTGACCGCCCGTGACGCTGTAGAACGTGCCCTTGGGGATGATGACGGCCTGCTTGGCCTCGCCCAATTGCAGATCGACATAATAGGTCTGTCCGGTCCGGATGTTGCGCGGACGCGCACCGCGGAACACGAAATCGATCTTGAAACGGCCGTCGCGCACCTCCGGATAGACCTTGCGGACGGTGAGACTGTACTTCTTTCCGTTCTGCTCAAACGTCGCGCTGAGACCGGAATGGACACGGTCGATGTAGTGTTCGTCGACCTGCGCCTGGACCTTATAGTCGCTCAGGTCGTTGATGACACCGATTTTCTGTCCGGGCGCGATGTTCTGTCCGAGTTCGACATCCAACAGCCCGACCTCGCCCTCGATCGCCGAGCGCACCTCGAGGCGGGCTTTCCGCTCGCGTACAAGCATCACATTGCGCTGCATGGACTGCAGGTTGTCGGCCATCTGATCCATCTGCGCGCGCCGCAGTTGGGCATCTTTCTTCAGCCGCTGCTGTATGAGGACGTTCTTCTTCACAGCCAGCTCATAGTCTTCCTTGGCCTTCAGATACTCCTCCCGGCTGTTGAGCTGCTCGCGCTGCAGCGATTCCTGATGGCCGAAGCTGCGCTTCTTGGCCTGGACATCCATCTCCAGCTGGGCCGCTTCGTTGCGGTTGTTGAGCTGATCCTGCTCCATGGAGATCTGCGTATTGCGCAGCATGTTCTGCTTCTCGGCCAGTTCGCTTTCGGCATTGAGTATCTCTAAGTCGAGATTACTGTTGCTCAGGCGGATCAGGACGTCCCCTTTGTGCACGTGAGCGCCTTCTTCCACGACCTTCTGCATGACCACTCCACCCTCCTCCGGGCTGATCTGGACCACGGAGATGGGCACTACGCTGCCGTCAACCGACACATAATCGTCAAACTGGGCACGACTGACGTCGCCGATGCTCAATCCTCTGCGCTCCACTTTCAGCGTCGACGAGAAATTGGAAAGAGCCAGCCACAGCAGGGCCGCGATGATGACGGCGGCGCCTGCGATCCACAACCAATACTTCCGGGGTATCCAATACTTTTTCTGTTTTATTTCAATGTCCATAGCGGTTCACCTTTATAATAGTTCACAAGTTTCTGTTTCAACACGAGCAACATCTGCATCTGGAGCAGCCGGATGCGGCTCTCGAGGAGCGTGCGGGCAGCAGCGTGGAGGTCGAAGGTCGAGAGCATTCCCTCCTCATACTTGCGGCGGCTGAGGTGCCAGGCCAGCGAGTCGGCCTCGGTCTTGCGCTCCATCTGCACCAGCTCGCGCGCATAGCCGTCACGGTCCATCACCGCCTGCGCAATATCGTCATGCAACCGGCGGCGCGTCTCTTCCACACGGACCTGCGCCAGCTCATAGTCGGCCTTCGCACGGCGTGCCTTCCGATAGGCCGAAGGCGTGAAGACGGGGATGGAAAGGGCAAGGTAGACGTATTCACCCCTGTTGTTCCTGAACTGGGAAGCAAATGACGACACCTCGCCCTGCATAGAGAGATTCTTATAGAAATTGGTTGCCACGCCGGCTCCGACGGAGAGTCGCGGCAGCAGACCGGCCCGCTGGATATGCCAGTTGAGCCGGGCGTTGGCTTCATTGTATTCGTCCGCCTTGACCGCAGGCGACAGTTGGCAGAACGACTGATAGATACTGCCGGCCACATCGACCGCTTCCGTCGCCTCCACTGCGTCAAATGCAGCCGCGTCGAGACACAGCGAGTCGGCCGAGGGATAGTTCATGGCCGACTTGAGAGCCAGCAACGCCTGCCGCGCCTGATTCTGTTGGTGGAGCAGGTTGTAGTCATCCTCGGCCACCTGGCTCTCCAATTGGGCCACGTCGGGACGGCTCTTCTCGCCCAGTTCGAACAGTCGCTGCGTCTTATGGAGCAGTGCCCGCGAGTCGGCCAGCTTCTGCTCGGCCAGCGAGATGCTGCGTTGGGCATAGACGGCATCGACATACTTGCCCATCACCTCGATGGCCTTGTCATCCTGCACCTTCTGCATGGCGTTGGCGGAGTTGGCCTTTGCAATCCTCGCCTGACGGAACGCGTTGATCGTCTGGCCCCCGTCGAAAAGCGGCAGCGATGCGTTGAGCTGATAATAGTTATTGAACGTCGTCACGTTGTTGTACGTGTTCGTCTCCGGATCGATGTTTCGGCCCCAGTTGTACTGGGCACTCACCTGCGCCTCCACGGTGGGGAGGAAGTTCAGGACGGCCGTCCGGTAGTCGCTGTTGGCCTGCCGCGACTCGATCCGCTGACGCCGGACGTCGGCCGAGTGGACTACGGCGTACTGCATGCACTGCTCCATCGTCCATCGCGTCTGGGCGGAAAGGGAAGCCCCGGCCATGCAAATCAGAATGAGATTGATTGTTCGTTTCATATACTCAGGATGCTTGCCAAACCCGTGCCAAAACCATAACTTGCACGCATTCAACACCTTACGACAAAAGGCCCCTCGCATGAGTGTCCAAAAAGTGGACACCCCCGCCTAAATATTGGACACTCGAGGCAGAGGCTGAAACATTTCGTCTCTCCCGCATTTTCAGCAAAAACAAGGGGCAGGGTTAGGTCATTCAATTGAAAATCATTATTTTTGCAGACAAAGAAAAAACCATGACCAAACAAGGAACCCTGCTCGTCGTCGACGATAACCGTAACATCCTGACCACCGTCAAGATGCTCATGGAACCGCATTTTGCCAAGATCGTCACCATTGCCAATCCGAACAACATCCCCGCCCGGCTGCGGGAGGACAAGCCCGACGTCGTTCTGCTCGACATGAACTTCCAAAGCGGCACCAACAATGGCAACGAGGGGCTCTACTGGCTGCGTGAGATCCGGCAGCAACAGCCACAGACACAGGTGGTCTTGTTCACCGCCTACGCCGACATCGAGCTTGCCGTGACGGGCATCAAGGATGGGGCCGCCGACTTCATCGTCAAGCCCTTCGACAACCAGAAGATGACGGAGACGCTGCTCAACGCCTCTCACAAAGTGACGAAACGCACGCCGGCGAAAGACCAGGGCAACATGGTCTGGGGCGAAAGTGCGGTGATGGACGATCTGAAAGTGATGGTCGAGAAGGTGGCCGGCACGGATGCGAACATCCTGATCACAGGCGAAAACGGCACCGGAAAGGAAGTGCTGGCCAACGAGATCCATCGCCTCTCCAACCGACGGCAGGCAAGGATGATGCCCATAGACATGGGGGCGATTACGGAGACGCTGTTCGAGAGCGAGCTGTTCGGCCACATGAAAGGGGCCTTCACGGACGCGAAGGCCGACAAGCCGGGCAAGTTCGAGCTTGCAGAGGGCGGCACGCTCTTCCTCGACGAGATCGGAAACCTTTCCTACAACCTGCAGGCGAAACTGCTGACAGCCCTCCAACGGCGCACCATCGTGCGCGTGGGCGGATCCCGCCCCATTCCGATCGACGTCCGACTGATCTGCGCCACCAACCGCGACCTGCAGCAGATGGTCCGCGAGGGGACATTCCGCGAGGACCTGCTCTATCGCATCAACACCATCCACCTGCATCTCCCCGCCCTCCGCGAGCGGCCCGGCGACGCCATACGCTTAGCCCGCATCTTCCTCGACCGATACGCCGGCATCTACAACAAGACGGACATGCACTTCTCGACGGACGCCGAACAGAAGATCGGCGCAATGCCCTGGTATGGCAACATCCGCGAACTGCAGCACGCCGTGGAGAAAGCCGTCATCCTCAGCGACGGCCTCACGATCCGACCCGATGACATTGACGGCGACATGCAGGTCCGCCCCAAACCGCTCGAAGCCGTGCAGACGCTCGACGAGATGGAGCAGCAGCTCATCGCGAAGACCATCCGCGACTGCGACGGAAACCTCTCACAGGTGGCGTCGACCTTAGGGATCTCGCGCCAGACACTATACAACAAGATCAAACGCTACGGACTCTGACACCCGCAGACCTCACCGCTCACAACGCCTGCCCATGACCATCGCGCTCGCACTCATCAGCATCCTGCTCCTGATCCTCTACATCAGTCTCTGGCGGAGATACCACCGCAACATCCGGAAAGTGGCCTTCCTCTTCGACGCACTCGACAGCGGCGACTACTCCTTCCGCTTTCCGGAATACAAAGGACTGCAGGATGACCGCCTCCTCAACGCCGCCCTCAACCGCGTGAAGGAGATCCTGCAGCACGCAAGGGACGAGCAGAAGGAGCGCGAAAAATACTACGAGCTGATCCTGAACTCGGTCGACACGGGCATACTCGTCGTCGACGAGGAGCGCGGCATCGTGCTCCAGCACAACTCCTCGGCGCTGAAGCTGCTCGGGCGGGAGGCAGTCAGCCACGTCAGCCAGATCAAGGAGCAGCTCAAGGAGTTCTCGATCCGAGAGTCGCATGCCGTCCTCAAGGACCGCCGGGTACGCATCCTCGGCTTCAGCAACATCAAGGGCGAGCTCGCCAATCAGGAAATCGACAGCTGGGTGAAGCTCATCCGCGTGCTCACCCATGAGATCATGAACAGCGTGACGCCGATCATCTCGCTCAGCGACACCCTCCTCGGCCATGCCGAAGGAGAGCAGCACGAAGGCCTGCAGGTCATCAGCCACACCGGAAAGGAGCTGATCGCCTTCGTCGAAAACTACCGCAAGTTCACCGCCGTGCCCGTTCCCCAGCCGGCACTCTTCTATGTCCGGCCGTTCATAGAGCGCATGGAGCAGCTCGTCAGGCAGACCATGCCCGCCGCGGCCACGACGTCCGTGCGCGTCGAACCGGCCGACCTGCTGGTCTATGCGGACGAAGCGCTCATCGCGCGCGTGGTCACCAACCTGCTGAAAAACGCGTGCCAGGCCATCCCCGACGATGGTCATGTCGACATACATGCCTATGCCAACGAGCAGGAACAGGTGATCATCGACGTGACCAACGACGGTCCGCCGATCCCGGAGGATGTCGCCGCGCATATCTTCGTGCCCTTCTTCACCACCAAGAAGGACGGAAGCGGCATCGGACTCTCCATTTCGCGACAGATCATGCGCCTATCCGGAGGCTCCATCAATCTCGTCTCCACGCCCGGGACCGCACCGACCACCTTCCAACTCACGTTCAACTGACCCGCCACAGCCGCATGAAAGTCAAGATGATCCTGCCGTCTCTGGCAGAAGCAGACAGCCCCTTTTTCCGTCCGATCAAGTATGCGCTCTTCCCGCCCTTGGGACTTGCCACGCTGGCAGCCTACTGCTCCCCCGACGACGAGGTGCAGATCGTGGACCAGCACGTGGAACGACTGCAGCTCGATGACCGTCCCGACCTGATCTGTCTGCAGGTTTACATCACCAATGCCTATCGCGCTTACGCCATCGCCGACCACTACCGCCGGCAGGGCATCCACGTGCTCATGGGCGGACTCCACGTCACCGCACTGCCCGAGGAGGCGCTCCGCCATGCCGACACCGTCATCATCGGACCCGGCGAGGAAGCCTTCCCGCGATTCCTGGCCGACTTCCGGGCCCGATGCCCGCAACGCATATACACCGCAAAGGAGCGCCAGATTGACGACATACCACCCGTCAGGCGCGACCTCATCAAGCGGAGCCGCTACTTCGTGCCCAATTCGCTCGTCGTGAGCCGCGGCTGTCCCCACCACTGCGACTTCTGCTACAAGGACGCCTTCTATCAAGGCGGGAAGAGCTATTATACCTCCCGCGTCGACAGCGCATTGAAGGAGATCGACGACATGCCCGGGCGGCACCTCTATTTCTTGGACGATCACCTGCTGGGCAATCCGTCCTTTGCCCGCGGACTGTTTGAGGGCATGCGCGGCATGAACCGTGTCTTCCAGGGAGCAGCCACCGTCAAGTCGATCCTGGAGGGCGACTTGATCGAGCGCGCACGCGATGCGGGCCTGCGAAGCATCTTCGTCGGATTCGAGACATTCTCGCAGGAGAACCTCCGCAGCGAACATAAGTACCAGAATCTGGCACGCGATTACGCCGCCTGCGTGCATCGGCTGCACGAACTCGGCATCATGATCAACGGCAGTTTCGTGTTCGGCATGGACCACGATGATGCCGACACCTTCCGCCGGACAGTCGACTGGGGGCTCGAGCACGCCATCACCACCGCCACCTTCCACGTCCTCACGCCCTATCCCGGCACCCGCCTCTTCGAGCGGATGGATGCCGCCGGGCGCATCGTCAGCCGCGACTGGAGCCGCTATGACACCCGGACAGTCGTCTTTCAGCCCGTCGGCCTCAGCCCCGAAGCGCTCAGGCAAGGCTACGAATGGGCCTACGAGGAGTTCTACCGGTGGGCAAACATCTTCCGTTCATGCGCCCATGACGACACCCTTGAGCACCGCCTCGCCCATCTGCTCTACACCGGCGGATGGAAGAAAATGGAACCCTTCTGGAACATCCTCATCCGTACGCGCGTGCTCAACGCCACCCTCCCCCTCCTCGAATCCATCCTCTCCCACGGATGAAGCCTGCGCCCCAAACCGCCGGCACACCGCCCGACGGGCACCATACGTCATCAGCACAGCACGACAGATTGTCGCATCGACAGCCAACGACCCACCTCTTTCCACATTATTATATATATGTAAAGCCCGATGGACGGTCCTGCCCATGAGCCGTAACCCACATCCTCGAACTTCATACGTCATGAAGGGCGAATGAGCAATGGCATGATTCAAAAGCCATCGCACACCTCTTGACAACTGATAAATGATGGTTTGAAAATGGTGAAATATGGATTGGGAATGACGCACGAAAGGCATTGGTTTTGCATATCATTCCTCCGCCTTCCGCAGAGCTATGCTTTCGGGCGCCGAAAGCTATCATATGGACGGCCGAAAGCTATGCTCTTGGCGGCCGAAAGCATAGCTCTGCCAACAACTTGATTATCAATCGGATACGAGACACACGTTGTATCCCCTGCCCGCATGGTCGAAACGGCATGCCGGAGAAGCCTTCCCGCCCATTGGAAAGGACAAAGGTGCCCGTAGGGGCGGATCCGCGTATCCGTCCGCAATGAACGGCGTCCCCATTCGATCGTTGCGTCCCTCGCCTCGGAGGGGTCGGGGGAGGCTCCCGCGGCCGGCTACGCTGCTCTGCCATTATGGTATTCGGGCAATTTGCGGACAAATGTTTCGCACATTCCGCAGAATTGATTATCTTTGCACGAAAAGCAGGAGGAGACACACGTTACGCCACAGAAAGGCTAACGGAAAGAACAAGATGAAAGGGCAGAACGAAAAGGATCAACCAACGAAAAGAGCCATCAGCCACTGGTCAGAGGCCGACAGGCCACGCGAAAAGATGGAACGTTTGGGAGCTGCGGCTCTCTCCGATGCCGAACTGCTGGCCATTCTCATCGGATCAGGAGCGGAAGGCGAGAGCGCCGTAGAACTGATGAAGCGCCTCCTCATCGACTGTAATAACAATCTGAACACGTTGGGGAAGCGCAGCATCCGAGAGCTGCAGCGCTACCGAGGCATCGGTCCCGCCAAGGCCATCACCATTCTTGCCGCCTCCGAGTTGGGCAAACGGCGACAGGCCACACCGCCCGAGGAGAAGCCCGACTTAGGCTCCGCCACCGCCATCTATGCATACATGCACCCGCGGATGCAGGACCTCAACATCGAGGAAGCATGGATCCTGCTGCTCAACAACAGATACCGTCTCATACGGGACATGCGCATCAGCAGCGGAGGAATCAGCGAGACGGCCGTCGACCTGCGCATCATCCTCAAGGAAGCACTGCTCGCCGAGGCCACCGTCATCGCGCTCTGCCACAACCATCCCAGCAATAACGCGGCGCCAAGCCGCAACGACGACCAGCTCACAGAACGCGTGCGCAAGGCCTGCGACATCATGCGCATCCACTTCCTCGATCATCTGATCATCACCGACGGCAGCTATTACAGCTACCGGGAGCAGGGAAGGATCTGAAAAGACAATGATTTAAAACAAACATAGACAATGGCTGACCATCACTACCGCATCCTCGTCGTGGACGACGAACCGGATATCTGTGAAATACTCAAGTTCAATCT
The DNA here is from genome assembly GCA_022778905.1 of Prevotella sp. Taxonomy (GTDB): domain Bacteria; phylum Bacteroidota; class Bacteroidia; order Bacteroidales; family Bacteroidaceae; genus Prevotella. The sequence goes on from JALFRV010000156.1 coordinate 22,525, forward strand.
CGAGACCGAAGGCTACGAAGTCGAGACCGCCCGATCAGCTGAGGACGCCTTGGAGCGCGGCGTCGCCACCTCCGATCTCATCCTGCTCGACGTCATGATGGGCGGAATGTCGGGCTTTTCCATGGCCAAAAGGCTCAAGGCAAAAGACGCCACAAAAGACATACCCATCATTTTCCTCACCGCGCGCGATACAGAAAACGACACCATCACGGGCTTCAACATCGGCGCCGACGACTATATCGCCAAGCCATTCTCCATCCGGGAGGTCATGATGCGTGTCAGGGCCGTCCTCAACAGGACCGCTGACAGCGCGCCGGCCAGATCAAGCACCGTAGGCTTCGAAGGCCTTCGGATCAACCTCGACAGCAAGACCGTCGCCGTGGACGGAGAGGAAGTGGCCTTCACCAAGACCGAGTTCGAGATCCTCCGCCTCATGCTCGAAGAGCGGGGACGCGTCTTCTCACGCCAGGACTTCATCGACCGGGTATGGCCGCGCGACGTTTTCGTCCTCGAACATACGGTCGACGTCAACATCACCCGCCTGCGAAAGAAGATCGGCCCCTATGCCAAGTACATCGCGACCCGCATCGGTTTCGGCTACTACTTCAACGCCTGACGCTCACGCAACATTCCCCCCGACCATCCGGACACCCCATCCATAGACTATGAAGAAAAACAGTTTCGGACACAAACTTTATTTAAGCGTACTCGGCATCTTCCTCATCTTCGCCGCAGCATTCATCTTCTTCCAGCGCACAAGGGAGAAACAGTTCAAGATCGAGACACTCGAACTGAAACTGCAGGACTTCAACAGCTATCTGGCAGAACTGCTCCCGGCCGACAGCCTCTATGAAGAGAAGCTCGAAGGCTATGTCTGCCGGCACGCCACCCACAACATGCGCGTCACGCTGATCAGGCCCGACGGCACGGTGGTCTATGACAACAAGTACAAGAATTATGCCTCCTTGGCCAACCATTCCAATCGGAAGGAAGTCAGAGAGGCATTGAAGAAAGGCGCCGGATCGACCGTCGACCGCAGAAGCAAGACACTCAAGACCGACTTTTTTTATTCAGCCACCTACTTCCCGGACCATCACATCATCGTCCGTTCGGCACTTCCCTACAACAGTGACCTGACAAAGTCGCTCCAGACAGACCGCCAGTACATCTGGTTCGCGCTCGCTGCGATCATCGTACTGACCATCGTTCTCTACCGCTTTACAAACAGACTGGGCGAGAATATCAACAAACTGAGCATCTTCGCCTCACGTGCCAGCCACAACGAAAGCCTCGAGACCGAAGACCTCGCCGTCTTTCCCGATGACGAACTCGGCGAGATCGCCGAGCGCATCATCAAGATCTACAAGCAGCTCCAGTCGACCCGGCAGGAACAGGACGTGCTCAAGCGGGAGCTCACACAGAACATCTCCCACGAGCTCAAGACACCGGTGGCCTCCATACAAGGCTATATCGAGACCATACTTGACAACCCCCAGATCAGCGAAGAAACCAGACACCAGTTCCTCGAAAACTGTTACGCCCAGACAAAGCGGCTCACCGCCCTGCTCCTCGACATCTCCACGCTCAACCGGATGGATCATGCGCCCGAGCCGGCCGACAAGGAAATGATCGACATCAACAAGCTCACGACAGACATCCTTGCCGAAACGGCACTCCAACTCCAGCAGCATTCCATGACCTTCCGCAACCTCCTGCCAGAAGGCATACAGGTGGAAGGCGTCAGAAGCCTCATCTACAGCATCTTCAGAAACCTCACCGACAACGCCATCGCCTATGCAGGCGAAGGCACGGCCGTCACACTCAGCGCCACCAAAGACAAGACCCACTGGCACTTCACCTTCATGGACAACGGCGTAGGCGTGGGACATGAGCATCTCGCACGCCTCTTCGAGCGGTTCTACAGAGTTGACAAGGGACGCAGCCGGAAGCTCGGAGGGACCGGATTAGGACTCGCTATCGTAAAAAACGCCGTGCTCAAGCACGGCGGTACAATATCAGTCAGAAATAACGAAGGAGGTGGACTGCGGTTCGATTTCAGCCTCAGAGCCTGACCGAACCGCAGCGCAGCCTATTCCATAAACTTCTTCGAGGCACGCAACAGATGCCGCATCGCACTCAGGAACTGCTGACTTTCCTGCAGCAGATTGAGGTATACGACTGACACCTGGAACTCTCCCGTGCCGTCCGCACGCTGTATCCGGTCGAGGTGGCGCTTACGGACGACGGACAGATCATCCTTCAGTCGGTCGGCCTCAGCCAGTATATCCCGGTAGGTCTCATAATGTCCGGTCGAGATAACATCGGCACATTTCTTCATCATGTCATTCACCTTGTGGCGGATGTCGGTATATTCCTCGATGAAAGTTGATGGAACCGGATTGAAGTTATTTTCCACATGCTCCTTGATGGGCTCCAACATACGGCGCAGACTGTAGATGATCTGCTGGTTGCTGTTGGCCCCGAGGTGGAACCAGGTATTGCGTTCGAGGGCGACATCCGGCGGACAACGCTTCAACGCAAGCATCTCCTGCCGGCGGTATTTCTTCAGTTCGTCGGTCTCTTCCTTCAGTTCTCGGTTACACCGGCGCAGCTCCTTCACGCTGTCTTTCTCAAATCCGTCGACGATGCGGTTGAACTCTTCCAAGGCAAAACGGCACACATAGGCCTGCGTCCGCGTCACCTGGCGCTGCAACATGTCCCATACGAGATCCGGATCATGCGTACGCATCATCAGCTGGAAGCTGCTGCCGCGGGTGCTCTCCTCTGATTTCTTGTTGTATTGACGCTGAGACCGGATGAGCATATAGACCACCAAGGCCATGAAAATGACCTTCAGCGGCATACCGCCGAAATACATCACGACACAGACAAGGGCGGCGGCGATGAACGCAACGCCAGCCGTGATGAACCAACCACCGATCACCGACATCACGCCCGTTACGCGGAAGACAGCGCTCTCACGCCCCCAGGCACGGTCAGCAAGGCTGGATCCCATGGCCACCATGAACGTCACGTAGGTCGTAGACAACGGTAAGTGATAGTTGGTACCGATGGTTATGAGCATCGAAGCAAGCACGAGGTTGACGGCCGCACGCACTACGTCAAAGGCAGCCTTGTTGTCCATCTCAACCTCTTTTCTGTCGAAGCGGCGGTCTAACCATCTCATGAAACGGTCGGGGGCGACATCCGTCACAACCCCGTTCATGTCCTGGGCTGACCGGACCAATGCGCGGGCCGCCCGGGAGCTGCCGAACATCTCGTCGCCTTCATCTTGTCGGCTCAGGTCAACACTGGTCTTGATCACGTTCTGCGCTTTCTTCGACGTCGCCATGGCAATTATCATGATCGCTCCGGCCAAGGCCAAGTAGACCACAGGGGTCTTGGCGCTCTCCATGAGCGATGTCATCATGAACGAATGCGGATCGGCTCCGTTGGCGTGAGCGACAAAATCCTGGTAGGAGTCGAGGCCTGCGAGCGGCACACCGATGAAGTTCACAAGGTCGTTACCGGCAAAGGCCATGGCCAAGGCGAATGTTCCCATCAGCACGACAAAGCTGAATACGTTGACCCGAAGCAGATGGAGCACCTCCATGATGACCGTTGAGACGAGGAAAGTCCACAGGAGCAGTATCGACGTATGCTCCTTGATGTAGGCAGACACCTCTGCCGGGATGTAAGGACTCTTGCCGATTCCCTGGAGGAAAATGAAGTAGGCCAACGTCGTGAAGGCAATTCCGCCGAAGATAGCTACCGAATATCGCAGATGCTTCTCATAGTTGAACGTGAACACGATACGTGAGATCCACATCACGATGAGACCGAATATAAACGCGACAGCTACCGAGACGAAGATCGCGAGGATCACGCTCAGCGCCTTGTCCGTATTCAGCAGGTCGGAGAAAGCGAGCGTATGGTCGCCGAACATCTTCACGCAGGCCAGCGCGAACGTACCGCCGAGAAGTTCGAAGACAAGCGAGACGGTCGTCGAAGTGGGCATGCCCAACGTGTTGAACATGTCGAGAATGACGACATCCGTCACCATCACTGCCAAGAAGACCGTCATCACCTCGCTGAAAGAATACTGCGACGGCACCATGATTGCATGTCTCGCCACATCCATCATGCCCGATGACATGACCGCACCGAAGATCACTCCGGCCGACGCAATGATGATCACCGTCCGGTACTTGGCCACCCTGGCACCCACGGCCGACTGCAGAAAGTTGACTGCATCATTACTCACGCCCACAAACAGGTCGAAAACGGCCAGGCTAAGCAGGAAGAGCACGATGATAAGATACATTGTTTCCATTGATTAATTTATGTTTGATTGATTCTTATACCAAGATTCAGTCGCGCCGTCAAGCAGGGTTCGGGATCTCCGTTGCGGCCCCGGCGGATGTCAGCCCAGTACCGGTGCTACACCCGGAAAATATCTCCGGAAGACGCAGATCCCACGCTTTCACGCCACAAAGTTACCACCCCCATGTTTCAAAGTTATAAAACACATATTACAATCGTGTTACAGCCGTTTGGCAGACCTATTCCCCCGCTTCTCCAAAACTGTCATCCGGCTCGCTCAAAGGATAGTTCCGGGCGCCCCGGGTGACAGCTTCAGACTGTCGGGAGGAGGGCTCAAGGCAATCAATATGATGGCTCAAGGCAGCCGGGAGGAGGGCTTCAGGCAATCAATATGATGGCTCCGGCCAGGGCGGAAGACAGCTATGGCCTCACCGTCGAGCTGTTTCGGCCGCAGCGAAAAATAATCCCGCGCTTCCAATTCGGATCCCAAAAACTTGGCGGATTGGAAATATTTGGCTATATTCGCAGCACAATCGAAACGTAAAAAAGATGACACAGGAAGAGAAAACAAAAATAGAAGAGCGCATTGTTGATGTGCTCAAGACCGTCTATGACCCCGAGATCCCGGTCGACATCTGGAATCTCGGCATGATATACAAGATCGATGTGAAGCCTGACCACAGCGTGGACGTCGACATGACATTCACTTCGCCATCGTGTCCGGCTGCAGATTTTATCCTCGAAGATGTCCGGACCAAGATCGAAAGCGTGGAAGGCGTCACCTCATCCAACGTGAATCTCGTCTTCGAACCGATCTGGGACCAGAGCATGATGTCTGAAGAAGCACGTGTAGAATTAGGATTCGCCTGATGCCAAACGTCTATTTCCTCTCCGATGCCCATCTGGGTTCGCTGGCCATCCGGCATCGCCGGACGCACGAGCGGCGGTTAGTCAACTTCCTTGACAGCATCAAGGAGAAGGCCTCGGCTATCTACCTGCTGGGCGACATGTTCGACTTCTGGGACGAATACAAATACGTTGTCCCCAAGGGATACACGCGCTTCCTCGGCAAGATCTCCGAACTGACGGACCGGGGTGTGGAGGTTCACTTCTTCACAGGCAACCATGACGTGTGGACCTACGGCTATTTAGAGCAGGAATGCGGCATGATCGTCCATCGCAAACCCATCACCACCGAGATCTACGGCAAGGTTTTCTACCTCGCACATGGTGACGGACTCGGTGATCCAGACCATCAATTCAAGCTCCTCCGCAAGGTGTTCCACAACCGGACGTGCCAGATACTCCTCAATGCCATACATCCCCGATGGGGCATGTGGTTAGGATTGACCTGGGCCAAGAACAGCAGGCTCAAGCGAGAGGGCGAAAAGGAGCCTCCCTATATGGGCGAGGACAAGGAGTTTCTCGTGCGTTTCACGAAAGAATACCTGAAGACTCACGACGACATCGACTTCTTCCTCTACGGCCACCGGCATATCGAGCTTGACCTGATGCTTAGCCGCAAGACCCGCATGATGATCCTCGGTGACTGGATCTGGCAGTTTACCTACGCCGTATATGACGGTGAACACATGTTCTTGGAGCAGTATATCGAGGGCGAGAGTAAGCCGTAGGCGGGTGAGGAGCAGAAAAAGAAGAAGAAAGGAGTACAGAAACCGAATTGTAAGTGTGCAGAAGTTGAAGGAGTAAAAAGGAGTTACAGACAAATGCTTTATAGCGTTTCATTGCCATTGTCTGTAATTGATTGTTGCTATTGTTTGTAACTCCTGACGGGCGAAGCCAATGCCAACTCCCTATTACTCCTGCACTCTTACAATTCGGTTTCTGTACTCCTTTCTCACCAATCCTATTTTCCCAACTCTCATTCTTCCTCCAACGTGATGCCCATCAGGCCGATCACGACGTCGTTGGAGAGTGTGCGGAGGGTCAGACTTTTCAGTTTCTTATTCGCGTCGAGCGGCATGCAGAGCATCTGGGCGGCACCATCGGGGATCACATTGCCGAAGGATCCGTCGGCGTCAGCGGCCGTCCGGAGGTAGCCCGAGACCTTGATCTGGCTGCTGAGCCGGCGTGAGACGATGCCAGAACCGAGGTGTATGCGATAAGGACGCAGCGGGGAGGTGTGGAAGGCGAACTCATCGACGTAGTAATCCTGCTCGATCGGGCACCAGTTGATCGGATTCTTCAGCGGCATCACGCTTGTTGTGCCGTCCGTGTAGGTCACGGTCACAAGGCCGTTATCAATGCGGCTCTGCATGTTGTTGGTGCTTCCGGCGAGCATGAGCCACGCATGTGCCGCACGCCCACGCAACGGCACGGTGACGCTGTCGGGATAGTTGTCCCACAGGGAGGTATAGACGATGTTGGGCCCTTCATGCGGCTGGATGAAGCGGATGCCGTTTACGCCGGTGTCAAACTGTCCTTCCAGCACCTTCGAACGCAGTCCGTCGTCCTCGATCGTGGCTGTCCGCTCGGGATGGCACCATTGTCCGATACCCTGCTTGGGTATCTGCAGCGTGGTGAAAGGAGGCCGGGGCGAGAGGTATTCGTTGCGGAAGATGTCGTCAACGTTGCTGTTGAAGAGCTTCCGCAGGCTGACCTGGCGGCGTCGGCCGTTCTTTTCGGGGACCGCAAGTCCCATCTTCGCCATGTAGGCGTGACTGCTGATGTCCTCGGGCTGGCGCAGGATGGGCTGGGCTGCGACCTGCTTCAGCTTGGTCCGGTCAACGATGATCGTCTGCCGTTCGTCTGCCGTTCCCTCGAAATCCATGAACGATCCTTCGCCCTGCTTGGCCCTGACGACCATCCGGAGGGGCCGGGCGAAATACTGTTCGATCTCATAGATGTCCTGCTGACCTGCGCGGCGGAAGCGGTAGGTGAGGTATGGGGTCTTGAAAGTGACGCTGTCCCAGCTTTCGGGCCACGCCGGCTTGATCACGCACCGGCCTTCCAAGGCTTCGGGAAGAACGCCGAACAGACCGTTGACCACGGCTCTGGCCGATATGCCCACATTGTCTCCGAAGTCGCGGTAGGCCTCGCTCCGCACTTTGTCATAATAGCTGATCTGCCCGAAGTTGCCCGGACTCTGCCCGAGGAACTGCCCGTCCAAGAGGTCGCTCATGAGCAGATTGAAGCCCGAGTCGCTGCGTCCGGCCTCGAAATAGGCCAGTGCCATGTTCATCACTTCTTCGTGGGCGACGTTGTTCGTGCTCCAGTCGTAGGGCATCCAGTCGGTCGTCGAGAGTGTGTAAAGGGGCTTGCGAAGCATGTCGAAGGCCGGTCCGGCCGTGGCCTGCCGATACTTTTCGGGTATCACGAGCCGCACGGGGATGTGGGGGATGGATCGGTCGACGTAGCGTGTCGACAGGTCTGCCTGCTCCGGAGTGCCCACGCCGCAGTCGATGGGCGTGTAGATGCTCCACAGGGCGGCATCCTTATGGACGCGCTTCAGTCCCATATAGTCTTTGTATTCGGCCCAGTGGCCCTCGTCCTTGACCCATAAGTGGGTGTTCATGGCCTGCAGTATGGCCTCCGCCTCGCGCCGATAGGGTTCGGGATCCTCTCCGATGAGCTCCGCGATGCGTGCCGCCAAGCGGTTGCCACGGTAGTTGTAGGCCGAACTGTGGGTTGCTCCGCCGCCGTTATAGTAGAGCGCATCGCTCGCCCAGATGCAGCAGTAGCCGTCGTAGAGGTGGTCACCGTCGGCATCCCAGTTGCGTTTCTCCCATTCGAGATGGCGCTTGAGCAGGGGCCACATGCGCCGCATGTAGGCCGTGTCGGCATCATACTGGAAGTGCCAGAGCAGCTCATCGACGTAGTTGAGATTCATGTCGTAGTGGTTCATGACGTCATTCCGATGGGGCAACCGGCAGATGTATCCGGTGCTGTACATGGATGTGCCCCATTTCTTTTCGGCCCGCGCCAAGTTCATGAGCGTGTCCTGGGCCGGCTGCGGGAAGCGGACGGGCACGTCGGTGACCTGACTTGCCGCATAGGCATCAAAGTGGGAGACGGCCCGGTCGCGCCAGCCGAAGGCGTCAGCGAGATAAGCCGCGCGCCATCCAGCTAACGGGGTGCGCCAGCCCACGCATCCATGGAGCCACGTGGACCCGTCCCACAGGCCGTCGGCAGCTGCCATGAAGTTGGCGCCGAGCGTGTTGATGAAAGGATCGGGGGTGGTGAATTCGACCTGCGAAGTAAGCCTCTCGAGGGCCGACAGCTCCTTGTCCATCACAGGGCGGCCCATTTTGGCATCCTGGCTCATGAGCTGATCGGGATTGGCAAACACGAGATACGACTCGCTGCCGGCCCGCCAGCGGATGCGGCGTTCCTGCTTCGGGTCGTCCAAGGCTTCGTAACTGCTGCGCGGTTCGAGGCCTAAGTCGCCGTCGCGCTCCATCTTCCATTTGACCACGGGGCTCAGACGGCATTCGAGCTGCACGTCTGGGCCGAATCCCTTGAGCAGGAATTGCCAGACGGCTCCTTCGCCGAACTGCGATGCCAGGGCGACGATGCGCAGCTCGGAACTGCCGCCCCAGGAGGCGTCGCGCACCACATACGAACGCAATCCACCACGGTAGCGGGCTTCGCAGAAGTCGGTCGAGTCGAGCCGAAGAGACTTCCCATTACTAATAAGGTATAATCGGATGTTGCGACTCTGCTCCTTGTCATAAGTTGCAAACACGGGCCGGTCGCTTGTCTCAAGGCGGAAGCGTGTGTGGGTGCCATAGAGCGCACGTGTGTAACGGTTGTTGCCGTTGATGCAGACGATGTCGCGGCCGTCTGGATAGTATTGCATCACGCGTGCCGGCTTTTCGTCCGCGCGCACCGGAAGCGTAGCCATGGCGGCCATAAGCAGCAGGATCAGGATTGTTTTCATTCGATCAGTTAGTTTGTAATCGCCTGCAAATATAGCACAAAATATTGATAAACCCGTTATAAACGCCTGAAATTATTGCTCAAGGGCCTGAATGAACAGGCGCCGCCAGCGCCCTTTCCAAGGGGAGCGGGGCCGATGCTGCGGACACCCAGCTGCCGTAGGGGCGGATCTGCGTATCTGCCCGCAAGGGGCAAAACCGATGTGCAAGCCATGCGGCGGAATGGTATTAACGGCTGATTACGCTGACGGCGCAGCTGAATATGATCGGAATGATGATCGCATGAATAATGAGTGCCATTTGCGGGTGACAGATTGCGGAATGGCATACGGCTCATTGCGGGCGGATACGCAGATCCGCCCCTACGTGCACTTTTGTCTTTTCCTGCGGGCTCCTCTGTCTTTTCCGACGGGAGGGACGCAACGATCGAATGGGGACGCCGTTCATTGCGGACGGGCACAAGCCCCGCCCCTGCATTTCGTTGAGGTGGTGTCATGAATAAATACCGCATCATTCAGCACTCAACATTTCTCATTTCAGATTGCCGAAATGTCCATTCGGGCATGCCTCCCTTCCCTCGGAGGGGCCGGAGGAGGCTCCTGCCTGCATTCCGGTGAGCGTGTATGTTTGGGGCGTAAAAATCATGCGGTTTTGACGGATGATAGATGCGGGCTGCGCAGAGCTATGCTTTCGGCGGCCGAAAGCTATCATATGGGCGGCCGAAAGCATAGCTCTTGAGGCTCGAAAGCATAGCTCTGCGCGGGCCTGACGAAGCGTCTGATTTTCAAAGACTTACAAAGCGGGCTTTTCACTTGTAGAAGTTGTGCTCGTAAGCGGCGAACTCATCCTTGCCCTGCACGCATCGCTTCCACCACGCCTCGATGAATCCGCAGCCGTAGCCGATGAGCTGCGTGAAGGCGGCACGTACGGCGAGGAGCCCGATCTTCTCGCTATTGTTCTTGATGGTTGCGTCAAAAAAGAGGATGGCGGCATAGAGGAGGATGGGGCAGAGCGAGAAGATGCTTACCGCGATGCCCAATGCTTGCTGCATGCCGGCAGGCAGGAGGAAGAAGAGCACGATGCCCGTGAGGAAGCCGGTCAGCAGCAGGGCCACCCCGACGGTGAACACCATCGGGAGCAGGTGGACTGCCTTGAGGCTGCCGGGATGGCGCTTGTGGAGGTTGATGCGGGCGATGCCCGAGTTGTAGACCTGCCGCCAGAACTTGCGGAAGTCGGTTCGCCGCTTGTGCCAAACCCATGCCTCGGGGAACAGGCGGCATCGGCAGCCGGCCTGGTAGAGGCGGATCGAGAAGTCGATGTCTTCGCCGAAGCGCATCCGGGAGAATCCGCCGAGACGCAGGTAGACATCGCGCCGGATGCCCATGTTGAAGGACCGGGGGTAGAACTTGTCGAGCTTCTTCTTCCCTCCCCGTATGCCTCCGGTGGTGAAGAAGGATGTCATCGAGTAGGAGATGGCCTTCTGCACGTCGGTGAAGGAAGCGTGCGCACGGTCCGGACCGCCGAATGCGTCGGCCGGTTCGCGCTGAAGTTCGGCGTCAATCGCAGCCATATAGCCTTCGGGCAGCACCACGTCGCTGTCGAGGATGAGCAGGTATTCGCCCTGTGCACGCTCCGCGCCGTAGTTGCGGCTTTGCCCCGGACCGCTGTTGGACTTCATGAAATAGTGGAGGTCAAGTTTGTTCCGGTAGTGGTCGCAGACTGTCCGGCAAGGCTGCTGTGATCCGTCTTCGACAACGATCACTTCAAAATCGCGGTACGACTGCTCCGTGAGGCTCGACAAGAGTTCGTCTATCTCTTCGGGGCGGTTGTAAACTGGAACGATGATGGAATATTTCATGGACAGGCAGAGCTAATGGGGAAAGGTGAAAAAGTAAAAGCGTAAAAAGGCAAGAAGCGCGTTGCCGATGGGCTGCACCCATGGAGAGGGAGCGGGAACGACAAAATGTAAAAAGGTAAAAGGGTAAAAAAGTAAAACAGACAGATCTGCCGCCCGCTTTACATTTACCCTTTTACCTTTTTCCGTTTCCGTTATGCGTTCACGCGGCCTACGTAGCTTCCGTCACGCGTATCAACGGTGATGGTCTCGCCCTCGTTGATGAAGAGAGGCACGCGCACCTCTGCTCCGGTCTCGAGCGTAGCGGGCTTCGTGGCGTTGGTGGCCGTGTTGCCCTTCACGCCCGGCTCGCTATGGGTGATGAGCAGGTTGGTCTTGATCGGCATTTCGGCAGAGAGGATGGTGCCGTCGGAGGTGTCAGTCACCACGTCGACGATGTCGCCTTCCTTCATGAATTCCGCTCCGGTGATCATATCCTTGGCGATCGGAATCTGCTCGAAAGTCTCCTGGTTCATGAAGATGCAACCCGTGCTGTCTTCATAGAGATACTGATAGGGGCGGTGCTCTACGCGGACGTCATCGAGCTTGAACCCAACCTGGAAGGTGCGTTCCAGCACTCGGCCGTCTGCCACATTCTTCAGCTTGGTGTTCATCACCGTGTTTCCCTTTCCGGGCTTCCTGTGTTGGAAGTCGATACATTTCCAGATGCCTCCATCCAAGCGGATGCAGGTACCGATTTTGATTTCTTGTGAATTGATCATTGCAAATATCTGTAATTTCTTGTTATTATCTCTTTTGCGGGTGCAAAGTTACAAAGAAATAATAAAAAAAGGCTTCTTTTAAGGCGAAAAATCGAATAAATCTTTGTCATTTCGAAAATTATGCGTAATTTTGCAGCCCAAACGGGAGTATTCCAGCATTGATCAAAATCATAAAAATATAATAAAACAATGAAAAGAACATTTCAGCCGCACAATCGCCGTCGCGTCAACAAGCATGGTTTCCGTGAGAGAATGGCGACAAAGAACGGCCGTCGCGTACTGGCATCCCGCCGTGCTCACGGACGTAAAAAGTTAACCGTTTCGGACGAGAATCACGGTAAGTAATTCGCTCGCGATCCGATTGGAACGACCAGAAGGAAACAGAAAGATGCCAAGCTGACGGCTTGCGTCTTTCTGTTTTTTTTGTCCTCTCAGGCCGGAAGCGCCTTCCGGATCCCGCGTCCGGATCCTGCGGTGGCGAAGAAAAGCAGCGCTTTTCTTTGTCGTTCATCCTTTTTGTACTATCTTTGCAGCATAAACGGATCATGAATGAAATCTTCTGAGTTCGCCGGAAAATTCAAGAGCAGATACCTCTGGGGCAATCTGGCTGCGATGGCTGCCGTGGTTGTCTTGTTGTGCATAGGCATCAAGTACGGCCTTGATCTATATACCCACCACGGAGAGTCCATCCCCATCCCCAACATCGTACATCGCTCGTATGCCGACGCCGAACGTATCCTCGACGATGCAGGCCTTCAGATACAGGTCACAGATACCGGATACGTCAAGTCGCTGCCACCCGACTGCATCCTGGCACAGTCGCCCGATGCAGGCGAAAGGGTGAAGGCCGGCCGCATCGTCTATGTCACGATCAACTCGCCCCATACGCCTACGCTCGTCCTGCCTGACATCATCGACAACAGTTCGCTGCGTGAGGCGATGGCGAAGCTGACAGCCATGGGCTTCAAGTTGGGTCAGCCACAATACATCACCGGTGAGAAAGACTGGGTGTACGGCGTGCTCGTGCGCGGCAGACACGTCGTCACCGGCGACCGGATCTCCGTGGAGGATCAGGTGATCATACAGGTCGGAAACGGCTTGCGTGACGCATCGGATTCCGTGAACTACGTTGATCCCGTCTATCCCGAATCACATGGCGACCAGTCAGATATGATGGAGGACTTTGAGGAAGTCACGGCGCCGCCCTCAGAGCCTGCTCCGCAGGTCGCGCCGCCGTCATCCGTCAAACCCGCAGCGCCCGTGAAGGAGAAAAAGACCGAATAGCATGGCAGAAGACATCGAAGAGATAGAAGGACTGGAAGACGAGGACCAGCAGCTCTATGAGCATTTCCGGTTCGTGGTCGACAAGGGGCAGGAGCCGCTGCGGATAGACAAATACATGCAGGAAAAGCTCCAGCACTCGAGCCGCAACCGCATCCAGAAAGCCGCGGATGCAGGCTTCGTCCATGTCAATGACCGCCCCGTGAAGAGCAATTACAAAGTTCGGCCGGGCGATGTCATCACCTTAATGCTCGACACACCGCGTCATGACAGCACCATCGTAGCTGAAGACATCCCGATAGACATCATCTACGAGGATGCCGAACTGATGGTCATCAACAAGCCCGCCGGACTTGTCGTCCATCCGGGAGCAGGCAATTTCCACGGCACACTGATCAATGCCATCGCCTGGCACATGCGTGAGGTGCCCGCATTCGATCCCAATGACCCGGAGGTAGGGCTGGTCCACCGCATCGACAAGGACACGAGCGGACTGATAGTCATAGCCAAGACGCCCGAAGCAAAGACCAAATTAGGCCTCCAATTCTTCAACAAGACCACCCATCGCAGCTATAACGCCGTCGTATGGGGCAACTTCACAGAAGACGAAGGACGCATCGAGGGCAACATCGGGCGCGATCCGAAAGACCGGCTGCGCATGGCCGTCTTCCCCGCAGACAGCGAGACGGGCAAGCCCGCCGTCACTCACTATCGCGTGATCGAGCGGTTCGGCTACGTCACCTTGGTGGAATGCGTTCTCGAGACGGGCCGTACGCACCAGATACGTGCCCACATGAAGCACATCGGACATCCCCTCTTCGGCGACGAGCGCTATGGCGGGACCGAGATACTGCGTGGCAACCGGAGCTCCACCTACAAGGCCTTCATCCAGAACTGCCTCACGCTTTGTCCCCGGCAGGCACTCCATGCGCGGACCATAGGATTCGTCCATCCCGTGACCGGCAGGCAAATGGACTTCACGTCTGACCTTCCGGATGATATGAAACAATTGGTGTCCAAGTGGCAGACCTATGTAAAAGGTACCACGAACGATACATTCGAAGAATAAATAATACATTTCAAGCGATGAAAGATTTGAAAAGAAATATCGCCATTGTGTGTGGTGGTGACTCGTCCGAGCATGATGTGTCCATGCGATCCGCACAGGGACTCTACAGCTTCTTTGACAAGGAGCGCTACAATGTCTATATCGTCGATGTCAAAGGACTGGACTGGCAGGTGCACACAGATAACGGACAGACTTCCCGGATCGACCGTAACGACTTCTCGTTCGTCAAGGACGGCAAGGCCGTCATATTCGATTACGCCTACATCACCATCCATGGCCAGCCCGGCGAGAATGGTCCGCTGCAGGGATATTTCGACTTACTGCGCATCCCTTACTCCACGAGCGGCGTGCTGGTCGAAGCAATGACCTTCGATAAGTATGTCCTCAACAACTACCTGCGTGGCTTCGGCATCCGCGTGGCCGACAGTATGCTGCTCCGACGTGGCGACAGTTACGACGAGCAGGCTATCGAACGCCGGCTCGGCATGCCGTGTTTCGTCAAGCCGGCAGCCGACGGAAGCAGCTTCGGAGTCAGCAAGGTGAAGAACGCCGATCAGCTTTCGCCGGCCCTGCGTGTGGCTTTCATGGAAAGCAATGAGGTGATGATCGAGCGCTTCCTCGATGGTGTGGAGATCTCGCAGGGTGTCTACAAGACGCGCGAAAAGAGCGTCGTCTTCCCCGCAACGGAAGTTGTGACGAGCAATGAGTTCTTCGATTACGATGCCAAATACAACGGACAGGTCCAGGAGATCACCCCTGCCCGCATCGCTCCCGAGACCGCCGAGCGCGTCTCGGCATTGACCAGCCGCATCTATGACATACTCCACTGCAACGGGATCATACGCATTGACTATATCATCTCTAAGGACAAGGACGGCCAGGATCAGATTAACATGCTCGAGATCAACACCACTCCGGGCATGACAGTCACCAGCTTCATTCCCCAGCAGGTCCGTGCGGCCGGTCTGGACATCAAGGATGTGCTGACCGACATCGTGGAGAACCAGTTCTGAACCTGTCCTTCGCATTGCCCGTTCCTATGAGGAGGCGGAAACATATACCATCAACCTATTAAACAGCGTGCTTATGAAGATTCCTGAGATTTTTGATCCGATCCGTCCGTTCGAACCGGATGGATTGCCGGCAGCACACGACCGGACGCCGGGGAAGGACGAACCGTTCCTTCGGGAGCGGATCCTCACAAGGTACGCCAACCCGGCTATCAACTCCCTGAGCGCCCTATGAGCCGGAGCCCGATCCTCCTCTGCCTGCTTCTGATCATGGCTGCATGTACGGCGGATCAGTATGACACGGGCGACGGACGATACTCCTATCTGTCCGCCGACTTTGTCCGGGCGCACACGAGCATGGCCGGCGCGGTCGATTATGCCGTCACTGACGACGGCGACTCGCTGATCCTGAATCCGGAGGGCAAGGCTTCGTGGGCGACAAAGGCCGATTCTGTCTATCGCGCACTGCTATATTATAATAAGGTGAAAGGTGGGGCTGAACCGGTGGTGATCACCCGGGTGCCGGTCATCATCCCCCTGGCGACCTCCCGTCCGGACACGCTGCGCACCGATCCCGTGACTTTCGAGAGTGCCTGGGTGAGCAAGGACGGCCGCTATCTGAATGTGGGCTATGCCGTGAAGACCGGCCGGAGTGATCAGGCTGACACGCAATACCAGACGCTCGGCATCCGTCTCGACTCGGCGGTGGCCGACACCGAGGGGCGGAGAAGAATATCGCTGACCATGTACCACGACCAGCATGGCGTGCCGGAATATTACTCTGTGCGCGGTTATGTGAGCATCCCGTTGGACAAGGTGCAGCGTCCGTGCACATTGGAGCTGACGGTCAACACTTATTCCGGCGTGGTCCGCCGGGAGTTCCGGTGTGAATAGGCAGACGGTCCATTGCCGGATCCGAAAGGCAAAAGTGCATAGCCCGATTGCGGCTATGCACTTTTTTCTGC
Source organism: Prevotella sp. (assembly GCA_022778905.1). Taxonomy (GTDB): domain Bacteria; phylum Bacteroidota; class Bacteroidia; order Bacteroidales; family Bacteroidaceae; genus Prevotella. The sequence goes on from JALFRV010000156.1 coordinate 38,687, forward strand.
TCTTTATCGTCCGAGTTTGACAGCTAACTTGTCCAGCATGTCGGCCGTCATGGCACTCAAGTCGTAGTCGGGCGTCCATCCCCACTCTTCGCGTGCACAGCTGTCGTCCATCCGGTCGGGCCAGCTGTCGGCGATACATTGCTTGAGCGGGTCGATCTCGTAGTCCATCTCGAAGGCCGGTTTGTGCTTTCTGATTTCCTCGAAGATGGTCTCCGGTCCGAAGCTCATGGAGGTGATGTTGAAGCTGTTGCGGTGGATGAGCTTGTCGGGATCGGCTTCCATGAGCATCATGGTGGCCTTGAGGGCATCGGGCATGTAGATCATGTCCAT
>JALFRV010000233.1 GCA_022778905.1 Prevotella sp.
ATCATTCCCGCCTACAATGAGGAAGTGGACGCCGTCGCATCCACCGAAAACCTCCTCCGGCAGGATTATCCCAACTTTCATTTGGTCTTCGTCGACGACGGAAGCACCGATCAGACCTTCCAGCGCATGCAGGAAGCTTTCAGGGACAATCCGCATATCTCGATCCTGACTAAACCCAACGGAGGCAAAGCGTCCGCATTGAACTTCGGGATCAGGCAGACGGATGCCGAATATGTCGTCTGCGTAGATGCGGATACGAAGCTCCGGTCGAATGCCGTGACTGTCCTGATGAAGCATTTCTTTGTCGATTCCGAAAGGAAAGTAGGTGCTGTGGCCGGCAATGTGAAGGTGGGCAACGAGTGTAACCTCCTCACGCGTTGGCAAGCCATTGAATACACCACCAGTCAGAACTTCGACCGTATGGCCTATGCGGCCATCAACGCCGTCACGGTCGTGCCGGGAGCGATTGGCGCATTCCGTCGCGAGGCCATCATGAAGGCAGGCGGATTGGAAACGGACACGCTGGCCGAGGACTGTGATCTGACCATCCGGCTGCTTCGGGCGGGCTATCGGGTCGAGAATGAGAATCATGCGGTTGCGCTCACGGAGGCTCCCGAGAAGCTCCGGCAGTTTGTCAAGCAGCGCACCCGTTGGTGCTTCGGGATCATGCAGACATTCTGGAAAAACCGCGATGCGCTCTTTAATCCCCGTCATAAAGGATTGGGCATGTGGGCCTTACCCAACATGCTGATCTTTCAGTTTCTCATTCCGACGTTCTCGCCGATAGCGGATGTGCTGATGATCCTTGGTCTGTTCACGGGCAACGGGCTGAAAGTGCTGTTCTATTATAGTCTTTTCCTGTTGGTCGACGCGAGCATCAGCATCATGGCCTACATCAGAGAGCGCGAGCCGCTCTACAAGTTATTCCTCATCATCCCGCAACGCTTGTGCTATCGCTGGGTCATGTACGTCGTCCTGTTCAAGAGTTATCGGAAAGCGTTCAAGGGCGAATTGCAAAGCTGGGGGGTGCTGAAGCGGACCGGGAAGGTTGGCGATGTCGTTTGAGGCCATATGGAAGCAAACCAAGGAAGGATTGCCGGCTGATTCTTTGAGCAGCCATTCGGCAATCCGGCCCGGACGGTCTATATATCTTTCTTATAATCAATCATTTTCCAATAGTTTTTATGTTTTTTAAATGGTTATAAAATAAATGTAACTAAAAAGATTTGGCCGGGCAGGTTTTTAGTGTTAATTTTTGCACCCGAAAATTGCTGATAACGCCACATTTTTGTCCTATTTGTTAGAACGAGATATGAGCATGGCTTTTTTGAAGTATTTGACGCATATAGCCAAAGTGGCAGTTTTATAAGAGTGTAGTCTATTCCATAAGAAATGGAATTGTAGGTATTAGTTTATGAGAAAAGTATTGGTTTTCGTGCTGTCCTTATGGGCAGCGTGTGCCGTGATGGCCGCAGATTTGAATGGAAGTTTCGGTTCTGGATCCACTTATGCCACGTCTACAGTGAACGGCGTGAAGACATTGACCCTCCATGTGGGTGCAGCAGGAGATTTATCAACTTGGTATAGTGGGCTCAATAATTGGAGCACTCAACCGATAAACACAGAATTGCAGAGTTGCAACCGGATCGTCGTGACGGGCATGTTGAATGCTTCCGATCTATCGGCCGTCGGTTCCTGCGTTCTTTCTTCAGGTATGATCAACCTTTATGACGCAACGGTTTCGGATGCGGATGTGAAGGCCGTCGTGCCGGGATATAGCTGGGGGAATACCGGCCAGCTATCTGTCATCCTTCCCAAAACATCAGCCATCGATCTCTTAGGTTTCGCCTATACGAATGATTGGAACAATCTGGTCTACAAATTCAAGTCGGTCATGAAGTTCGACGGCACCACCTTGTCCTATACGGGCAGCGGTAACGGCCTCTTTGCCACTGATGCTGCCGCAGCCATCGCCGCATTGCCGGAAGTCAAGCATGCCGCTGCGCTGGTCATTGAGATGACTTCACTTAACAACACAGCCGACATCCCTACCATCACCGGCACGCTGACCGACCTGACAGCCGTTTCGATCGCAGGCAACAATAACGCCAATACGCAGATGAACGGCGATCTTGTCGTGAGCGGTACCAGCAAGTTGCAGAGCCTCTCTGTGACCAACACGATCGTCAACGGCAAGGTTACGGCCAACGATAACAGCTCCTTGGCCTTCCTTTCCCTCAACGGATCGAAGCTGAATGCCAATACCGTCTCGGCCACGGGCAATCCCAAACTGGCTGTCGTCATGGTGCCCGACGGCACGCAGACCGATCTTGCCGGAAGTGAAAATGCGATCACGGCCAGCGAGACGAATGGCGTGTTCACGCTGAACATCGTTCACCTCGGGCAGCTCGCTGCAGCCCTTCAGGATGCCACCGTGAAAAGTATAGTTGCCAAGGCCTCGACATTCAGGGTCACCGGCAGTCCGATGAGCGCCGCCGACTTTGCCGCCCTCTCGTCCGTATCGGCCCCTGCCATCGATTTGAGCAAGGCTGCTTTCGCCGGCGATGTGAACGCCCTCAGCCTGAGCAACACCACTGTCAGTTACCTCATCATGCCCGACGGCACCGACAAGACATTGCTCAACGCAGCAGCCTTTGAAGGCTGCACCGCGCTCAAGGCCGCCTTTTCCGGTACCTATGCCACCAATTCCGACCAAAGCGAATGGATCACCGCGCTCACGGCCTATGTGAAGGAGCCCAACTCCCTTCGCGCTGCCATGGAGTAGGATCCCCGCATCAGGATCAGTGAATATGAATTCCGGTCGGAAAAGATCGTAAAGGCAACGCTGTCAGGAAACCTCATGCCGGACGACTTGTCGATGGGCTACAGCGGCTATAACGCGTTGGATGCCGACGGCCACCTTTCTTATAGCGTGAGTGGAGGCAGGCTGACTGCCACCGGAACCACCAAGCATGACAAGGTTGCATTGGCCAATGCGAATCTCCAATATCTCGACTTGACCGACGCCGTGTTTGCCAAGCAGACAGATATGAATTTCTATTGCTTAGTCGCCGGAACAACGTTGCAGACCCTGAAGCTGCCTGTCTCGGCGTCAATGACCTTGATTCCGGGCTGCGCACTCAGCAATTTCAAAAGCCTGAAGGAACTTTGCGTCCCCTATAACTTTACCACCATCGATGAGGGAGCGTTCTTCAATGCGCCGATCCTGCACATGACGACTACGGATGCGGATGGAAATCTGATCGACAACGGTCCCCGAACGCTGACCCTCTCTGCCAATCTGAAGGAGATCAAGACGGCGGCTTTCAACTTGGGAACCGATGTCTCCAACTCGCCGACTGACGTCTACGTGCTGGCCAAGCAGGCTCCCCTCTGCGCCAAGGACGCCTTCACGCAGGGCATGCTCTATGGTTGGGGCGGATATCGGCCCACCGACGGCGCCATTACCCGTAAGGACTATGACCGCTTCTCGATCCTTCACTTCCCGGATGATGTCTCCTCCGCAGAAGCCAAAAACTATACCGATCTGACCCGTGTCTATTCCCAACCCGACGCCAAGCTGACAACCGACGGCAGCGGAAAGGTCATCATGTGGCCTTCGCAGAGCGAATATGGCCGTGCCTTCGAGCAGGCCAACACAGGCTATATATGGAATGCCTGGAACACGGACCGTGCTCCTTACACCAATGCCATCACCACGCAGGGAAGCCTGAACGCCATCACGCAGGCACAGGGTGATCAGATGTGGGCCGCAAACGGCAGTCCGGCCGGCATGACCTATGACACCCGCTATATGGGCTGGCATCAGTTCACGTTGGCATCCCGGGCCAATTATGAAGACCCGGCACCGCAATGGAACATGAGCAGCTATAAGTACAACGACTGGTACACCATCTGCGTGCCTTTTGACATGACCAAGGAAGATCTCTTGGAGTTCTTCGGCACCGCGGCGGCCACTGCTGTCACCGTCGTCGACAAGTCAAATGGAAGGGTCACAAAGCTTGAGGCCGGAGACAAGCTCTATCCGGACGTGCGTGCGCTGACTTCCGTCATCCGCAGCGAACCGATGATCACGCTCAACCTGAGCAAGAATCTGACAATGGACAATCATAAGTACGACTATGTCTCATCGCTCACGCCGTCCTATTCCACCTACGCTTCCGGCGAAGCCGTCATCAAGGCCGGCTATCCTTATCTGATCAAACCGGCGCTCTCGGACGAAGAACTTGAGAAGGCCCGTCAGGGACTTCGCGTCAAGGTCGTGCACGAGGAGATGGTCCAAAGTGTACCGGACGTCGATGAGACCGTACTGATCGTCAAGCCCAAGCTCGACTATATCGTGAACGCATACGATGGCGGAGGCTTTGAGATCACAGGCTATCACTACGCCTTTATCGGCACTTTCATCGACGGAGAGCTCCCTGCCGCTTCCGGATATTATTATCTCGGCCACAGCGCCAGCAAGGACCGTAACCAGTTCTTCCGCCAGATGAAGTCGACCCCGTTGCCCTGGCGCAGCTACAGCTGTGTCATCGGGGCCAAGGCTACATGCAGCATGTCGCGCAATGTGACCTCCGACGGCGTGTTCCTGACCGTCAACCCGACCGGCAGGGTGCTTGATGACTTTGAGAATGGAGCCAAATCCAATTATGTCATGTCATTTGAAGGCGCCGAGACCACAGGCATCACCGAGCTGGATGAGACGAGCCGGCCGACAGCCAAAGTAGCTGCGCGGGTCTACAGCCTCAATGGTCAGTATGTCGGCGACACGGTCAGCGGGCTGCCTGCAGGTATCTATATTGTGAACGGAAAGAAATTAGTTGTGAAGTAACAGACAGAAAAATGACAAATAGAAAGAATTATACAGCCCCGGCCACCGAACGGTTCTGCCTGATCGAAGATGCCTGTCTGCTCGCGGGCAGTGGAACCTCTCCTGCCCCGATATCTCCCTCGAATCCTTCCGGAAACGGTGAATCACGCAATGTGATCAGTGACGGAAGCCTCAACGGAGCGATCTCTGACAACATTTGGGACAACGATGACAGTGGTGGAACGCTGTCCAAAGGAGCCAGCCTCTGGTTCACCATGGACTGATCGGCCGCACACATCTCCGTGAGATCATATCGCATAAGGGGGCACGCCTGACCATTGAGGGCGCGCCCCCTTGGCCGTTTCTGCAGGGCAGCGGTATGATAACGCCAACCGTCGCGTGGGCGGCTGCGGCTCAACGATTCCCGACGATGGATGCTTCCCGACCGTTTTCGTCGGCTTGACGGCCATCTTCCCTGCCTGTTTTCCTTGCCGTAGCCCGCTGTGCCTTCGGATTCCCGGCAGTCGGTCTGCCCGGCCATCAAGCAAAATCGGTTCGGTCTCTGATGGCCGATTCGGGGGTAAGGGCAAAGAAAAAGGCCGCAGCGGAACCTCTTCCTGCCTGCAGCCTCTTTGTTATCCAGTAATTTCTATGCTTCTTGCTTTCTCATTCTTTTAAAGGTCGGGTCTGAAAATTAGGCCGAGGCCTATTCTGCAAGATATCGTGTCTCAAAACATAAGTTGAAGAGGGCGTGCAGCCAGGCTGCGCGACCGATGAGACTTGACATTTTGGGGCCGATAGATGCAGCATGCGACCGAAACGATATGTATACTTTATCTGTTAATTCCATAAACCCAATTTTGTAAACCGGCCTTAAACGCATCCGTAGGATCCGCCTTTCATCAGTGCTTCACCGTAGACGGTCATCATGTCTACATACTGTTTTCCAATGCGTTTCATCATTTTCTTCATGTTCTCTACAATCTTTTTCATCTTTCTTTTCCTTTCTTTAATAATCATCATAATAGGGCTGTGTTGTGCCCGGTTATCCTGTAATACGCTGCAAAAGTAAGGCGATTTTGGATGCCTTCCAACTCTCGGGCGCTTAATTTCGCCTGTTTCATGGGTTTTCTTGATAACGGTCAACCAGCTTGACTTGGGTCAATTCCGGGGCTTACGGAGCTGCCTGAAGGGCTTATTTCCGATCCGTAGAATGCCGGATTTCCGCCGGATCAGCCTCTCTCTGCAGCTTCCGGACGTCAGCCGGGCGCCGGATCGCAGGCAGCCCTCCGCCGCGGGACTGCCGCCCCCGTCCGGCAGAGACCTGCCGGATCATTTGTCCTTATGCACGGCCCGCATGTCGTGCCAAGTGATTGAATGTCAGGATGGTTTGTCACGTCTTCCGGCCGGATGGACAGGGCCGGCGATCAGGCCTGTACAAAGGGCTGACGCAGAGCTATGCTTTCGGCCGCCAAGAGCTATCATATGGGCGGCCCGGAGCTATCATATCGACGGCCCGGAGCTATGCTTTGCGCCGGGCATAGAATAGGTATCCCTTCGGGGGGTGATCCATGAGGCTTTTTCAGGGTGTTCGGACGGAGGCCGGAGAGCTGTCGGACGGTGGACGGAAAGTGGTCGGACGGCAGTCGGAAAGCGGTCGGCGGATCGTGGATGTAGATTGTAACCGGAGCGCCGTTATGTATGACGAAATGGGGTTTTAAGGTGCTTTTATAGAACAAGATTGTTATTGGAGAAGCGGTTTTGCTTACAATCGTAAAATCTTGTAAGTAGTTGTGATAGCGCGACTTATAAAATATTTATGCATCGGTGGTGAAATTTTTGACTATTTTTGTTACTGTTTTGAAAAAATAGCCTATATTTGCAGCGATTTAATACGAATGATCCGCTCTCCGCCCGCATACAGGACGTGCGCCGGAGGTGATCCTGATTGAAAAACAACTGATTGACTTTAATTTATCTAACTATGAATCCTCAGACCCAAACCGAAAAATTTTCTGGATCCCCAATGCCGCTTACGCTGCAGAAAGTCATGCAAATTGTCTGTACCAAAAAGTTCTGGATAGAAGTCTTCATCCTCACGGCGGGCATGTTTGTTGCCGCGTTGGGCGTCTACTTCTTCCTGATCCCGAGCAAGCTGATCGTCGGATCGATCACCGGATTGTCATTGGTTCTGGCCAAGTTGATGCCATTCGTCTCGGTGGGAACGGTCATCTTCGTCATCAACGGCATCCTGCTTGTTCTCTCGTTTCTGCTGATCGGCAACGAGTTTGGTGCCAAGACGGTCTACACGGCGCTCATTCTCGGCCCGATGATCGACTTCTTAGGCAAGGTCATCCCGATGAAGGAGTCGCTCTTCACGACCTATGTGGCCGGTCAGGCCATCGCGAATCCCTGGTTTGACCTGCTCTGCTTTGTCCTCATCCTGAGTGCTTCGCAGAGCATCCTGTTCAGCATCAACGCCTCGACGGGCGGTCTGGACATCATGGCCAAGATCATCAACAAGTATCTGCACATCAACCTCGGCACGGCCGTCATGGTCTCCGGAGGCGCCATCTGCTGTACGGCCTTCCTCATCAATCCCGTTTCGCTCGTGATCATCGGTCTCATCGGCACCTGGCTCAACGGGCTGATCCTCAACTATTTCTTAGGCAATATCAATTCGAAGACCCGCGTCTATGTCATCTCGAAGGACTATGAGATCATCCGGGACTTCATCATGCACACCCTCAAGCGCGGCGTCACCCTGCACGAGGTGATCGGGGGCTATACGAATGAGCGCCATATGCAGATCGAATGTGTGCTGACCAGAGACGAGTTTTCTACACTCATCGACTTCATGAACAAGAAGAAGCTCGTCACGTTCATCACCTCCGATGTGGTGAGCGAGGTCTACGGGATCTGGAACAAGAAGGGACTGATCCTCTCGGGTACGCATTAACCCGGATCGGCCATTAGACCGCTGGAGCACATTTATTCTTGTCCTTTCATGCTTTCCGACTGCGATCGGACAAAATCAGTTCGGACGCTAATGACCGATCCGGGATTAAGTCCCGTCTCAAGCCAATAAGAACATACAGCAAATCAGTACGGACGAAAGAAATGATCAATGTTAGGAAATCCCTGATCGGATTCTTTTTTATCGCATCAAACGCCTTTGGACAGGACGGCAATCCCGTCCATGTGTCGGTGGAGGCACGGGCCGACTTCCAGCAGGAATCCATCAACGGAGTCAAGCAGCGGGAGAACAGCGGCTTCAAGGGCAACCTCCTCAATGTCATCATGCACGGACAGCTCACGCCCAAGTTCTCTTACATGTACAGGCAGCGCCTCAGCGGCATCAACAAGGATAAATCCTTCTTCGACGCGACCGATTGGCTGTACCTCACCTATCAGGCCAACAGCCACTGGAGCCTTACCGTCGGCAAGTGGGCCGTGCTGGTCGGAGGATGGGAATTTGATCCCGCCCCGATCGACGTGTTCCAGCTCTTTGAGTTCTGCTATACGTTCCCCTGCTATTCCTGGGGTGTCTGGGCGGGCTACGAAACGACCGACAAGAAAGACAAGTTCTATTTCCAAGTCGTTGAAAGTCCGTTTCAGCGCGTATGCCCGAAGCAGCCCGACGGGCGGGGGGATATGTATGCGTACAACCTGATATGGTATGGCAAGCATGGCTTCTACGCCTCCGACTGGTCGGTCAACATGATCGAATATGCGCCGCACAGGTACATCAACTATATTTCTTTGGGCAACCGCTTCTGTCTGGCGGACAATCTGCGCGTCGACGTGGATGTCATGAACCGGGCTGCTAGCGGTCAGCGGTTCCTCTTCCAGGACTGCTCGGTGACGGCGCGCGTAGACTATCAGCCTGTCCGGGAAGTCAATGTCTGGGCGAAGGCCAGCTATGACGTCAACCAGACCGGTACCGCTGCCGACCTCTCCCTCTATGACGGCACGGAGATCACGCGTCTGGGGGGCGGCGTGGAATATTTCCCCCTGAAGAACAACAAGGTGAGGTTGCACGCCAACTACAGCTATGCGTTCGGCAAGAACACCAATCCCTGCGGCGTCTTGCAGGACAAGCAGTCGCTGGTCGACTTGGGTGTCACCTGGCGGGTGAACGTCTTGCCCGCCAAGCAATGACGCATCCATTGCGGCCCGAAGATGGCCGCAGTGGCAGGTAAGGGGCGGTCCGGACGGTCGGGCTGCCCCTTCCGCCGGTGCGGATTGCAGCATCGGCGATGATTTGAGACCGCGGAATTTGTCCGTTCGGAATGTTTTCCGTATTTTTGCAGGCAGTAAACAAAGCAAACATACGAACCGATTATGGAAAACAAAGAACAAGAACAGCCGGTCCAGTTCCAGTTGGACCTGAAACCGGAAATAGCCTCCGGCGTCTATTCAAACCTCGTGTTGATCTCCCATTCGCACAGCGATTTCGTGCTTGACTTCGCGCGCATCCTGCCCGGAATGCCCAAGCCGGAGGTGTGCAGCCGTGTGATCATGGCGCCCGAACATGCCAAGCGACTGCTGATGGCGCTGCAGGAGAACCTCTTCAACTATGAGCGCGAGTTCGGGAAGATCGAACTTCCGAACCAGGAACCGCGCACCATCGCGCCCTTCGGCCCCGGTGGGGGAGAGGCCTGAGCTGACGGTGGAGATCACTGTCCGATGCTCTGCCTGTACTCGAGCATCTTGATCTGAAGCTGGGCGAATGCGTCCACGTATTGGTCACGGGTCTGCTGGAACAGCCGCTGGGCATCCAAGAGATCGCTCATTTTGACCGTTCCGGCGTGGTAGAAGTCACGGTTGAGACGCAGATTCTCCTCACTTTGCTCAATCCCTTTCTTTGCCAGGGCCAACTGTTTGTAGGCATCGTCGACGTCGTTCCAGTTCTTCTGCATGTTGATCTTCAGCAACTGCGTGTTGTCCTCTAACTGTTCGCGTGCGTTCCGGGCGGCTATTTGGCGGCGCCTGACGGCGTGCGATCCGCCCCACCAGTCGCTGATGGGGATGCTGACCGTGGCAAACACCATTCCGAAATTGTTGCGCGAGCTGAGCATGTCCGTGTAGGTGTAGCCGGCTCCGACGCCCACAGCGGGCAGCCGCTTGCCCAATTCCAAGCGGCGCTGCAGGTCTGTGGCTTCCACGTTTTTCTGCAGCAGCTGATACTCGGGCGTCGTCGCGACGGCCTGTTCGGGATCTGCCTTCAGTCCGGCCGGATAATCCGGCATCTGCTGCGGATCTGCGCTGCCGCTCACGTCGATGTCCTGTCCGTTCTTTCCGATATACTGCGCCAGTACCATCTTCGACAGGCGCAGGGCGTTGTCGAGCTTGATACGTGCGCTCTCAATCTCGTTTTGCTTGAGCTGAACCTGCAGGAGGTCATTGCGCATGGCCACTCCGGCCTTCACGGCTACGTCGGCATCCTTTTCTATAGACGCCAGCATGCCGCTGACAGCGTCCAATGTGCGCTGCTTTTCCTTGAGGGTGATGATCTGCCAATAGTATTTCTCGGCCGTCAGGACCACCTCGTTGCGTGAGGTAAGCTGCTGCAGCCGGCTCACGTCGACGCCCACCTTGGCGAGCTTGTTGCCGTTGATGATCTGTCCGCCGGCGAAAACCGGCTGCACGGCAGTCACGCCGGCGACGATCCCCTTGTCAAGCATGCCCGTCTCGAAGGCTGCCGGAATCTGGCCCAAAGCTTCCGCCGGGAGGACGGAGGAGAGCAGCTGCATGGTCTGGGAGGACAGCAGGTCGGATGTCTGGATCTTCGCCTTGAACATGTCCTTGTTGGACCTGAAGCCAATACCGGTGGCACTCACCTGTGGAAAATAGTTGGTGAAGGCTTCCCGTTGCTGCTCCTTGGCTTGTAAATAGGTATTGTCTGCAGCGCGCATACGGATGTTGTGCTCGACCGAGAGCTGTCTTATCTGGTCTGCGGAGTAGATCTCCTGGGCCATGGCTGCAGTGCTTACCGCCAAGGTTGCCATTGTAATATAGATTCTTTTCATTTGCTTTGTATTATCCCCAATCGGCCATTAGACCGCTGGGGCACATTTATTCTTGTTATTTCATGCTTTCCGACTGCTTTCGTCCGCTTGCCGGACATCTTTCCTGCCGGGCTTCCTTGACGCAGGCCGCTACGCCTTCGGATCCCCGACAGGCAATCTGTCCTGCCACCGGACAAAATCAGTTCGGATTCTAATGACCGATCCGGGATTATTGATTTTCCCATTCCAAACTCCGCTGACGCTTCTTCGTGGATCCGCTCATGAGCAGCCAGTAGGCGATGGGGAGCACGGTCAGGATGAAGACCATCGTGATGAGGGTGCCGTAGAAGATCACGTTGCCCATCGGCGCCCACAGCCCCGAACCGCCGAGAATCATCGGGATGACACCCATGGAGGCTGCCGCGGAGGTGAGGAAGATGGGGCGCATCCTGCGCTTGGCGCTCAGATAGATGGCTTGGTGGGCCGTCAGATGCTCGCTTTCGCGCAGTTCCTCGGCATAGTCATACATGATGATGGCGTTGCGGACGAGGATTCCCATCAGCGAGATGACCCCAAGGTAGCAAGTCAGCGAGAACGCCCCGCCGGGGATGAGCACGCCCATGGCGGTGCCGAAGAGCACGAGCGTCAGCGAGACCAGCAGCAGGGTGGCCGTCCCGATGCGCCTGAAGTGGGCCAGCATGAGGAAGAATATGATCACGACAGCGATCATCAGTCCTCCGATGATCTGCGGGTTCGCCTCGTTGGCCTGTTCCTCTTCGCCTCCCCATTCGACCTTGATGCCGTCAGGCATGTTGTCCTGCGTGATCATTTTCTGGAGCGTCCGGGTGACCGAGATGACGTTGACGCCGTCGACAACATCGGCCATCACGGTGATCGTACGCACGCCGTTGCGATGGCAGATCTGTCCGTCCTCCCACCGGGGAGAGACCTTGGCGATCTGCCGAAGCGGCACGGTGCGCACGCCTCCGGCCACCGGGATTGGCTCATCGGCGATGTCTGCGATCATCGCATGGTCGGCCTTGTCGCTCCGAAGCGTCACGGGGATGGCGTAGTCTCCATCCCATATCGTCGTCACGGGAATGCCGCCGCCGTTGTATCTCGTTGCCATGCTCAGTTCGACGATGGCGTTGCTGATGCCCAAGCGGCCGGCTTTGAGCTCGTCGAGCTTGATGTCGGTGGTCAGTAATGGTTCGTTCACATCGCTGCGCGTCAGGATCAGGTTCTTGTCTGCACGCATGATGCGCATGACACTGTCGGCTGTTTGCTTCAGCCGGGCCCAGTCGTCGCCGCTCAGGCGCACTTCTATGGAATTGCCTTCAGCGCTGTAGGTGAGCTGCTTGAAGCGCACATAGGCTCCGGGGAAAGCGTTTGTGTAGCGCATGCGATAGTCGGCCAGCACGCCGAGCGTGGCCTTGTTGTTCTTCGTGTTGACAATGAACTGGGCGTAGTTGGTGCCTCCGAACTGCGGTGCGTAGGATGTCTGGAAGCGCGGCGAAGCCGTGCCCTTGAACGAAGCGATGGAGATGACGCGGTCATCCTTGCGCAGGATGTGCTCCAAAGAGTCGGCCAAGGCCGCCGTCTTCGCAAGAGGGGTGCCCGTAGGGAGGTAGATTTCGACGGCAAACTGATTGCGCTCGGCCGTCGGCATCATCTTCTGCGGCAGCTGACTCATCACGACCGCACCGACGAGGACGGACGCCACGCCGACCCCGATCACGCCATAGGGATGGCGGAAACAGAAATCGATCACCCGGTCATACTGCTTCTGCATCTGTCCGAGGAAGGAAAAACGTGGTTTGCCGCCATCGTTGCGCTCCTCACGGATGGGTTCTCTGATGAAATGGAACTGCATGAACGGTACGAGTAATTCGGCCACGGCGAGCGACACGAGCAACACCAACGAGATGCCCCAGGGGAAGTATTCGAGGAAGTCGTGGAACATGCCGGTCATCGTGATCAGCAAGGGGAAGAACGTGATGCTGATGGCCAGCGTGGCCGTAAAGATGCTCTTGAAAAAGTGGGTGGCACTCTGGATGCTCGCTTTCCAACGGTCCATACCCTCGCCAAGCAGTTCGACATAGTTGTCAATGATGACAATGGAGTTGTCGACGATCATGCCCAAGGTCACGATCAGGGCGGCCAGCGTCACGGTGTTGAGCTCGATGCCGAAGGCATAGAAGAGACCCATGGCAATGAAAATGGTGATGGGGATGGTGCTGGCGGCCACCAAGGCCACGCGCATGGGCATGAGCAGGAGTACGACAATGATGACGGCGATGACCGCTATGAGCAGTTCCTGAAGAAATTCGATGACCGAATCGCCGACCACCTGACTCTGGTCGGTGATGGTGAACATGCTTACCTCTTCGGGTAGGGTCGGCTGGAAGGCTTCGAGTACCTGCCTGATGTCGGCCCCCATGTCGGTGATGCTGCGTCCCTTCTTGATCTCCACGCTCAGGACGAGGCACTTCTTGCCGTTGTTGGTCACGATGCTCGAGGGCTTGGGGTATTCGCGACGGACGGTGGCGATGTCCTTCACGCGGACCACGGTGCCGTCAGGAGCGGAGTAAACGACCATCTGTTCGACGTCGTTGACCATGTTGAGCGACCGGTCGACGTGGATCGGAGCCTCGTAGGATTCGGTTTTCTGTGTGCCGGCAGTGGTGTTGAAGCCCTTGGACATCAATGCGGCGGATACGAGATTCTGGCTGATGCCGTACTGCGAGAGACGTCGGGTGTCGACGGTGATGCTGATCTGTTCCTGCTGCATGCCATAGACGTTGAGGCGGCCGATGCTCTCGATGTCGCGCAGACGCTGCTTCAGCTCATCCATGTAGTCGTTGAGTTCGCGATAGGTCTTGTCGCGGCTTTCCATCGTGATGAGCAGGGAGGAGGCGTCGCCGAAGTCGTCCTGCACCTGCAAGGCGAGAACGCCGGCGGGCAGGGAAGTCTTGAACTGCTGTACGCCGAGCTTGAAACGGCTCCAGAAGTTCTCTTTGTCGGCCCCGTCAATGTCGTCGTTCAGTTCGATCTGAATGATGCTCAGCCCGTTGCGACTGTAGGATTTCGTCTTTCCCTTCTTGACTTCCTTGTAGGTGAAGATATAGTTTTCGAGGGGTTTGGTGACCTGTTCCTCGATGTCGCCGGAGGAGGCCCCGGGATAGACCGCAACGACCACACCCTGACGGACGGTGAAATCGGGGAATTCGTTCTTATTGATCTTGTAGAGTGAAAACATGCCGAAACCGATCAGGACCGTCGTGATGAGGATCACGATGTGGCGGTAATGCATGGCTCCTTCTACGATGCTTCTTTTCTTTTTTTCCATGTTGCTTGCTTCGTTTAGGGTCCGTTACTTGCCGGCAGCTACCTTCTGCCCGTCACTGACTTTTTGCTGGCCGGCGACAATCACCTCATCTCCTTCAGTCAGTCCGCTGCTGACGATGACGTTCTCACCGATGTTGTCGCCGAGAACGATGCTCCGTCGGCGGGCCGTCCCTTGCTCCACAATCCAGACGAAAGGCTTGTTGTCGACGTCGATCTGTACGAGATTGGCCGGGAGCACGAAGTGCCGGTCTTGCCGGCCGACGGAAGTATGGACATCGCAGATCATACCCGGCAGGAGGCGATGGCCGCTGTTGGCCACAGTGGCCCAGACCGTGTAGGAGCGTGAGATGGGGTCTGCGGAGACGCTTTTCTCACTGATCTGTCCGAAGAAGGTGGCACCGGCGAGGGACGAAACGCGGAACGTGACCTTCTGTCCGATGCGGAGGCCGGCGATCTCATCCTCCGGGACGCTGATGCGGACCTTCACTTGGTCGATCTTGACGAGCTTCACGACTTCCTGTCCGGGCAATACGTTCTGACCGATGTCGGCATTCTTGCGTGCAATATAGCCGCTGAAGGGAGCCGTGAGCCGCGTGTCGGCGAGCCCCTTTCGTGCGATCTGCTCCGCCGCCTGTGCAGAGGCGAGCATCTGCTTAGCCTGTGCGACC
Organism: Prevotella sp.; assembly: GCA_022778905.1. Lineage (GTDB taxonomy): Bacteria > Bacteroidota > Bacteroidia > Bacteroidales > Bacteroidaceae > Prevotella. The sequence continues at coordinate 14,859 of JALFRV010000233.1, forward strand.
TTCGTTTCGACCTCCACCCACTTTATTTCAGGCAGCGAGCCGTTGTCATGGAGCAGTTTCATGCGGGCGTGGGCGTCATTGGCCTGGTTGAGCGCTTCACGTGCCTGGTTCGTCGTGGCGCGTGCCATGGCTGCAGCATTGCCGGTCGTCTGGGCGTCGATGATGCCGATCAGCTGTCCCGCAGCAATGTTCTGTCCCTCGCGGACATCGAGCCGGCGGATGGTTCCTGCGCCCGCAAAGCTCAGGGAAGTGCCGCTCATCTCCTCGATGGTTCCTGCGTAGCTCTGTTCGCCTGTATGGGCCGTCGCACTCGCAGTGGCTGTCCGGACGGTCACTATGTTGTCTGATTGCGGTTTCTCTTTACTGCATCCTGAGATCAACAAGGCTGCTGAAGCCATGGTGATTATGATTTGTTTCGTATTCATATTCTATCTGTTGTAGCCGAATAATGTTTATTTCTTTTAATTAGGTGCAAAATTACGGATATATGGAACAATCTTAATGTCCTATAACGGAACAATGGCGTTTTATAGAAGAATATGTTCCCGATTACGCAATCCTTATTCCTGTAAAGAACATTTTATTTAGAATAAAAGGCTTAACTTTGCATACAGATAGCGAATAATCGATCATACTGACTGTGGTCACGAGCATTCGGCGGCTTGGCGGAAGGCATGAGGTTCTATATAATATAAGGTATGGAAAACGAAAAAGGAATGACTGAGACGGAGAAGCTGCTGTCGATGGCGCCGGGCGGCATAGCTCCGGAATCCAATTACTTGGATGATGAACTGATGTTGATAGACAATGTCAAGCTTTTGGGCTTGCCTGACGCCGTCCAACCCAATATGAACATCATCGCGATCTGTCTGAAAGGAAAGCTTCATGCGGAGTTGGACGGAGAGCCGTTGGAGATCTCGGCCCATGAGATCTTCATCTGCCCGCCCGAGACGAGAGTCACTAACCTCATGGTGACGCCCGACTTCGAGTATCAGGCACTGTGCATCACGAACCGTGCCCTGCAGCTTTTCCTCCGATCGTATATCAACGTGTGGAACCAGGTGACTTACGTGAAGAAGATCCGGATCTACAGTATGAATGATGAGGACATCGATTTCTATGCGAAGGTCTATGATCTGCTGCGGGTCTGCCTGCGCAAATCAGAAGACCAGAACGCTAAGGATTATCAGCGCGAAATGATCAAGGGACTGCTGAGCACCGTGCTCATCGGCTTCTGCTTCTTCATGAGCCGGCAGACCGATGTGCGGGAAGAGAGCTCGCGCCAGAACATTTCGCTCTTCAATCAGTTTCTCAATCTCCTGCAGACCACGCCGCAGAAGCACCAGACTGTGGACTATTATGCTTCGAAGCTCTATATCTCGTCTAAGTATCTCACGGTCATCTGCAAAAAGAACTCCGGCAAGACGGCCAACGAATGGATAAGGGAGTACACCCTCTCCGATATCACTTATTACCTGCGCAATACCGAGGTCAGCATCAAGGAGGTCAGCAGTAAGTTGGGCTTCCCCAATACCAGCTTCTTCGGAAAATATGTGAAGGAGCACTTGGGCTGCACCCCCGTGGAATACCGGACGCAGGTGTAGGCAGCCCGGAGCCTCCGTTCGGTCAGATGGAGGTTGTCGTCCGTTCCGTCCGAAGTTGGCGTCAGCCTCACCCGAAACGGCCGTCGACTCTGACAAAAGTGGGCGGTCGGGCGGTCGGGAGCTTTCTTCGATACCGCCTAAGGTGTCTCTCGCCGGATCGGAAGATACCTCGCACTTATCTTTGATCTGCGATCCGTCGGCAGCACGGATGCTTGGCGATCCGTGTGACAATATCGTTCGTAACTGTTCTGCGGTAATAACCTCTCAACAGATGTGCATGGTCGCCAGGTTAACTTCACCGGCCAACCAACATATGTTCATGGGCCAACCAACATATGTTCATAGACCAACCAACATATGTTCATAGGCCAACTAACATATGTTCATTTTTCAGCGTACAGAAACAAGTGGCTATGCCTGATTTTACCTCACGCAGTTTGGCTTGTAGTCACTGAATTGGTTTACATGTTTTTTACTTTGTTCCTGAAAAGCTTAACACTTCCGGTCATATCCCATGATGACTGTCGCTGGGTAGTCACGCTTATCCAGATGGCGTATAAAATATGTTAATGGTGTGTATTTATTGTTAATTTGATCTGAACGTTGTCTTTTTTGCTTTCATATATTTAGGTGGTTTGCCGGAAAGTTTGTACCTTTGCAGCCCGAAACGGCATGTTGTATCCATGCATTATTACGTTGATTATACAATAAATATATATAAATCTAAAAAGTAAGATTATGCCTACAATTCAACAATTGGTAAGAAAGGGCAGAAGAGTTTTGGAGAGCAAGAGCGCGAGCCCTGCTTTGGATCAGTGTCCTCAGCGTCGTGGCGTCTGCGTTCGTGTTTACACCACAACTCCTAAAAAGCCTAATTCAGCAATGCGCAAGGTAGCGCGTGTGCGTTTGACAAATCAGCATGAGGTGAACTCCTACATTCCGGGCGAAGGCCACAACCTGCAGGAGCACTCGATCGTGCTCGTTCGTGGCGGTCGTGTGAAGGACCTCCCCGGTGTACGTTATCACATCGTGCGTGGTACGCTTGATACGGCCGGTGTGGCTAATCGCACCCAGCGTCGTTCCAAGTACGGTGCCAAGCGCCCGAAGGCTAAGAAGTAAGCCGTAGCCGGAAATAAGCCAAAGGCCAAGAACCGGAGAAGGCAAATGGCCCAAGGCTTTCTAAGCAATTTTTTTATAACGTTTTGCTGGAGAAAGAGTAGATCAGGTTGAGTAAATGCACTGGAGAGCGCATTGAAGAACATAAAGATACAGCCTCCGCAGAATATAATTTCAAATAAAATGAGAAAAGCAAAACCAAAGAAGCGCGTGATCCTGCCGGATCCCGTCTTCAACGACCAGAAGGTCTCAAAATTTGTCAATCATTTGATGTATGACGGTAAGAAGAATACATCCTATGAAATTTTCTACAATGCTCTTGATAGTGTAAAGGCCAAGATGTCGAAGGAGGAGAAGACTCCGCTCGAGATCTGGAAGCAGGCGCTGGACAACATCACGCCGCAGGTGGAAGTGAAGAGCCGCCGTATCGGTGGTGCCACTTTCCAGGTGCCGACTGAAATCCGTCCTGACCGCAAGGAGAGCATCTCAATGAAGAATATGATCGCTTTCGCGCGCAAGCGTGGCGGCAAGAGCATGGCTGAAAAGCTGGCTGCAGAAATCATGGACGCTTACAACAGTCAGGGTGGTGCATTCAAGCGTAAGGAGGACATGCACCGCATGGCTGAGGCTAACCGTGCATTTGCTCATTTCAGATTCTAATTTAAATAAGAGGTAAAAAGACAATGGCAAATCGCGATTTACATTTGACGCGTAACATCGGTATCATGGCGCACATCGATGCCGGTAAAACAACAACTTCGGAACGTATCCTGTTCTACACAGGCAAGACGCATAAGATCGGCGAGGTGCACGACGGAGCTGCCACCATGGACTGGATGGCCCAGGAGCAGGAGCGTGGTATCACCATTACGTCGGCTGCCACAACCTGTAACTGGAACTATGGCGGCGAGACCTATAAGATCAATCTGATCGATACTCCGGGACACGTAGACTTCACTGCTGAGGTGGAGCGCTCACTCCGTGTGCTGGACGGTGCCGTTGCAACCTATTCGGCTGCTGACGGTGTACAGCCCCAGTCGGAGACCGTGTGGCGCCAGGCAGACAAATATAGTGTGCCCCGCATCGGCTATGTAAACAAGATGGACCGTTCGGGCGCAGACTTCTTCGAGACCGTTCAGCAGATGAAAGATATTCTCGGAGCACGTCCGGTGCCTGTCCAGATTCCTATCGGTGCAGAAGAGAACTTCAAGGGCGTGGTTGACCTGATCAAGATGAAGGCCATCCTGTGGCACGATGAGACGATGGGGGCAGAATACGACGTTGAAGATATTCCTGCCGACCTCGTTGACGAAGCTCACGAATGGCGCGACAAAATGCTTGAAGCTGCAGCTGACTTCGATGAGGAAGTGATGGAGCTCTATCTTGAAGGGAAGGACGTTTCCGAGGAGCAGATCATCGCCGCAATCCGCAAGGGTACCTGCGCGATGGAGATCACGCCGATGACATTGGGTTCTTCTTACAAGAACAAAGGTGTGCAGCCGTTGCTTGACTACGTCTGTGCTTTCCTGCCGTCTCCGATTGATACGCCCGCTATCATCGGTACGAATCCGGACACTGAAGCAGAAGAGGATCGCAAGCCTTCAGAGGATGAGCCGACAGCAGCGCTCGCCTTCAAGATCGCAACGGATCCGTTCATGGGCCGTTTGGTATTCTTCCGCGTCTATTCCGGTAGGGTTGTTGCTGGTTCTTATGTGTACAATCCCCGTTCTAGAAAGAAGGAGCGTATCAGCCGTTTGTTCCAGATGAACTCCAATAAGGAAATCCCAATGGAGTCAATTGATGCAGGTGATATCGGAGCTGGTGTCGGTTTCAAGGATATTCGTACAGGTGATACGCTCTGCGATGAGAACAAGCCGATCGTGTTGGAGTCGATGACATTCCCCGATACCGTTATTTCTATCGCTGTCGAGCCGAAGAGTCAGGCTGACGTTGCCAAATTGGACAACGGTCTTGCAAAGCTTGCTGAGGAAGACCCGACATTCACTGTACGTACTGATGAGCAGAGCGGTCAGACCATTATCTCCGGTATGGGTGAGCTCCACCTCGATATCATCATCGACCGTCTGAAACGGGAATTCAAGGTTGAATGTAACCAGGGCAAGCCGCAGGTTAACTATAAGGAAGCCATTACGAAGTTTGCGCAGAGCCGTGAAACTTACAAGAAGCAGAGCGGTGGCCGCGGTAAGTTCGCTTGTATTGATGTCACCATCGGTCCGAAAGACGAAGACTACACAGAGGGCGACTTGCAGTTCATCAATGAAGTGAAGGGTGGCAACATTCCCAAGGAGTTCATTCCTTCGGTTCAGAAAGGCTTCAATGACTGTCTGTCCAACGGTGTGCTTGGCGGCTTCCCGATGACTGGCATGAAGGTGACGCTGACGGATGGTAGCTTCCACCCGGTAGACTCCGACCAGCTCTCGTTCGAACTTGTAGCACATCAGGCATTCAAGGTGCTTTGCCCGAAGGCCGGTCCCGTGCTCATGGAGCCGATCATGAAGGTAGAGGTCGTAACCCCTGAAGAGAACATGGGTGACGTGATCGGCGACTTGAACAAGCGTCGTGGTCTTGTTCAGGGTATGGATGAGGCCCGTAGCGGTGCCCGTATCGTGAAAGCCATGGTTCCGCTGGCTGAGATGTTCGGCTACGTGACAGCGTTGCGTACAATCACTTCCGGCCGTGCTACCAGTTCCATGGAATATGATCATCACTCACCGGTATCTACTTCGATTGCGAAAGAAGTGCTGGAAGAGTTCAAGGGTCATGCCGAATTGTTGTAATCAATAAAACAGGACAGGGAGGTGCCGCTTAGCGAATGACTCTTAAGTGGCAAACCTCTTCTCCTATATTCATCAATTAATTAATAAAGACAATGAGTCAAAAAATCAGAATCAAGCTGAAATCCTACGACCATCAGTTGGTTGACAAGTCAGCAGAAAAAATCGTAAAGGCCGTAAAGGCTACGGGTGCAATTGTCAGTGGTCCCATTCCATTGCCAACTCACAAGCGGATTTATACCGTGAACCGTTCTACATTCGTAAACAAGAAGGCCCGCGAGCAATTCCAGTTGTCAGATTATAAGCGACTGATTGACATCTATAGCTCAACAGCAAAGACAGTTGATGCGCTGATGAAGCTCGAGTTGCCAAGTGGAGTTGAAGTTGAGATCAAAGTTTAATGATTAATATTTAATTGAAATGCCAGGATTAATTGGAAGAAAAATCGGAATGACATCCGTTTTCAGTGCCGACGGCAAGAATATTCCGTGCACTGTTATCGAAGCTGGTCCTTGTGTTGTAACCCAGGTTAAGACCGAAGAGAAAGATGGTTACAAGGCGCTTCAGTTAGGTTTCGGCGAGGCTAAGGAGAAGAGAACCTCCAAGCCTTTGATGGGAACCTTCAAGAAGGCCGGCACAACACCAAAGAAGCACTTGGCCGAGTTCAAGTTTAACGAGGAATACAACCTCGGTGACACCATCACAGTGGAACTTTTCAGTGATGCCAAATTCGTTGACGTAGTTGGCACCTCCAAAGGAAAAGGATTCCAAGGTGTCGTAAAGCGTCATGGATTCGGTGGAGTAGGTCAGTCTACCCACGGTCAGGATGACCGTGCCCGTAAGCCGGGATCTATCGGTGCTTGTTCTTATCCCGCAAAAGTGTTCAAGGGAATGCGCATGGGTGGCCAAATGGGAGGTGACCGGGTAACGACTCAGAACCTTCAGGTATTAAAGGTAATTCCAGAACAGAATCTTCTCATCGTAAAAGGTTCATTCGCTGGATGCAATGGTTCAACTGTTTTAATTGAGAAATAATGGAAGTTAGCGTATTAGATATTAAAGGTCAGGAGACCGGCCGTAAGGTGACCCTCAATGAGTCAGTCTATGGTATTGAGCCTAACGATCACGTTCTTTATCTCGACGTTAAGCAGTATCTCGCTAACCAGCGCCAGGGTACGGCAAAGTCGAAGGAGAGAAGTGAGCATTCTGGTTCTACTCGTAAGTTGGGCCGTCAGAAAGGTGGTGGTGGAGCCCGTCGCGGTGACATCAACTCTCCGGTACTCGTCGGCGGTGGTCGCGTGTTTGGTCCCAAGCCTCGTGACTATCGTTTCAAGCTGAACAAAAAAGTAAAAGTTCTTGCCCGTAAATCAGCCTTGTCCTATAAGGCTCAAGAGAATGCCATTGTCGTTGTTGAAGACTTCACAATGGATGCTCCGAAGACAAAAGATTTTATAAATATTACTAAAAATCTTAAAGTTGAGGGTAAGAAGACACTTCTTGTTTTGCCAGATGTAAATAAAAATGTATATTTGTCAGCTCGTAACTTGCAGCGTGCCGAAGTTATGACAGCATCTTCACTCAATACGTACAAAGTTTTGAATGCGGATGTTCTTGTTGTAACCGAAAATTCGTTGAAGGCTATCGACGATATCTTAACCAAATAATTACGGTATAATATGACATTTATTATTAAACCATTGGTCACTGAGAAGATGACCAAGATCACGGATAAGAAGTCTAACCGCTTCGGTTTTGTTGTTCGTCCAGAAGCTAACAAGCTCCAGATAAAGGAAGAAGTCGAAAGCCTCTACAATGTCAAGGTGATTGAGGTGAATACGGCAAGCTACGCTGGCAAGCGCTCGGCACGCTATACAAAGGCAGGACTTGTGAAAGGAAAGAAAGCCGCATTCAAGAAAGCTATCGTCACGTTGAAAGATGGCGATACAATTGATTTTTACAGCAATATTTAAATAAAAAATGGCAGTACGTAAATTAAAACCGGTTACTCCGGGACAAAGACACAAGATTATTGGCACGTTCGAGGATATTACTGCATCCGTGCCAGAGAAGTCTCTCGTTTACGGTAAACGCTCTACTGGTGGTCGAAACAACACCGGAAAAATGACAGTGCGCTATATTGGTGGCGGTCATAAGAGGAAGTATCGTCTCATCGACTTCAAACGAGAGAAAGATGGTGTTCCAGCTGTAGTAAAGACAATCGAGTATGATCCGAACAGATCTGCTCGCATTGCCCTCTTATTCTATGCTGATGGTGAAAAACGTTACATTATTGCTCCTAATGGACTGCAAGTGGGTGCAAAACTGATGTCTGGTGCAGATGCTGCTCCTGAAGTCGGTAATGCTCTGCCACTGGCAAACATTCCTGTGGGTACCGTAATTCACAACATTGAGTTGCGTCCCGGTCAGGGAGCTTTGCTTGTTCGTTCGGCTGGTAATTTTGCGCAGTTGACTTCTCGTGAGGGCAGTTATTGTGTCATTAAACTCCCTTCAGGAGAGACCCGTAAGATTCTCTCTGCTTGTAAGGCTACTGTAGGTAGTGTAGGAAACTCTGATCACGCGCTTGAGCAGTCGGGTAAGGCCGGCCGTTCGCGTTGGTTGGGCATGCGTCCTCACAACCGTGGTGTTGTTATGAACCCTGTTGATCACCCGATGGGTGGTGGTGAAGGTCGCCAGTCCGGTGGTCACCCACGTTCTCGCAAGGGCTTGTATGCAAAGGGCTTGAAGACTCGTGCACCGAAGAAGCTTTCAAACAAGTATATCATTGAAAGGGCTAGTAAATAACAAAGTTAACTAAGAGTAAATTATGAGTCGTACATTAAAAAAAGGTCCATATATCAACGTATCACTCGAAAAGAAGGTACTCGCAATGAATGAGAGTGGAAAGAAGAGTGTCGTTAAAACATGGGCTAGAGCATCAATGATCTCCCCG
>JALFRV010000243.1 GCA_022778905.1 Prevotella sp.
AACGAAAGCAAAATACTTTGTCCTTGTGCTTTGCTTCTAACCTTACTGAAAAGAGTTTCAACGTCATAATCCACATTAAGATTGTCAGGGTTAGATGATGTATGAATATGAATGTCAATGTAAACAGGTTCCATATGTCAAAATATTATTCTGTAAATAGCAACTAAGAGTTCCAAATCTATAATTAATTACAGTGTAAGAATATTCTCAAAGAAGTATAATACAAAGATAGTGTTTTTATGGCACAAATTCTTAGATTTCTAAAAAAATCATATAAAAAATTGTTCTTTTAAAGATGAAATATTATCTTTGCAAACAGAATAACAGGCGTTCTTTGTTAGGCAGAAAACAGCAAAAAAAAGTAGTTCGCTCGTTTCCAAAACGTTACCTATTTAGTCCAACCAGAAAGGTAACTTCTTTATTTTCAGATAGATACGTCTTTATGATTATCTTCGTCAGCCATAAAAATCATATGGAAAATCGGGGGGAAACGTATGCTCCGTTCATGTCTTTTCAATGGACAGAAGAAAGGGCAGGCAGGATGATCCAATCCTGTCTGCCCTTGATCTTTGTTGCAAGGCAGTGCCGCTTTTAATAGCTGCGTGCGATGATGACGCGTTTGGTTGCCGGCTTTCCGCTGACCATGTCCACGCCTTCTGTCTGCTCATATCCGAAAGGCACGCACCTGATCGTAGCCTGCGTCTCTTCCTTGATCTTGGCTTCGGTCTCTGCTGTTCCGTCCCAGTGACAAAGGAAGAACCCGCCGTCCTTGACACGCTCTTTGAACTCCTCGTAGTTGTCACATTCGAAGATGTGTTCATCACGGAACTTGCGCGCTTTCTCGAATATGTTGGTCTGCATGGCATCCAACAGACCGACGACACGATCCACGATACCGTCGAAGCTGACAGATTCCTTCTCAAGCGTATCACGGCGCATGATCTCGATCGTGTTGTTCTCGAGGTCGCGGCCGCCCATGACGAGGCGCACGGGAACACCCTTCAGCTCATAGTCTGCAAACTTGAAGCCGGGACGCTTGTTGTCGGAGTCGTCGAATTTGACCGAGATTCCGAGTTCTTGAAGCTTGTCGATCACCGGCCGGAGCTTTGCCGCAATGGCTGCTTGCTGGTCGGCTCCCTTGTAGATAGGGATGATGACCACCTGCAGCGGCGCCAGTTTCGGCGGCAGGACAAGGCCGTTATCATCAGAGTGGGTCATGATCAAGGCTCCCATCAGGCGGGTAGAGACTCCCCAGGATGTAGCCCATACATATTGCGGCTGATTGTCCTTATCGAGATAGGTGACGTCGAAGCTCTTGGCAAAGTTTTGCCCGAGGAAATGCGAAGTCCCGCTCTGGAGAGCTTTTCCGTCCTGCATCATCGCCTCGATGGTATAGGTATCGAGCGCCCCGGCAAAGCGTTCCGTCTCGCTCTTTTCGCCCCTGACGACCGGAACGGCCATGAACCGCTCCACAAAGTCTGCATAGACATGGAGCATCCGGCGTGCTTCCTCGCGTGCTTCCTGCTCGGTGGCATGGGCCGTATGCCCTTCCTGCCAGAGGAATTCGGATGTGCGGAGGAACGGACGTGTACGCAGTTCCCAACGCATGACATTGCACCACTGGTTACACTTGATAGGCAGATCTCGCCAACTGTGGATCCATCCCTTGTACGTGTTCCATATCATGGTTTCCGAGGTGGGGCGGATGATCAGTTCTTCCTCCAGTTTTGCTTCCGGGTCCACAATGATATCTTTGCCGTCATCACTTGTTTTCAGCCGGTAATGAGTCACGATTGCACTCTCCTTGGCAAATCCCTTGACATGCTCTGCTTCACGTGCGAAAAAGCTCTTGGGGATCAGCAGCGGGAAATAGGCATTCTGTACGCCGATCTTCTTGAACTCACGGTCAAGTTCGGCTTGCATCTTCTCCCAGATTGCATACCCATAGGGTTTGATGATCATACAGCCTCTGACAGGCGATTGTTCTGCCAGATCAGCCTTCACAACCAAGTCGTTGTACCACTGACTGTAGTTGTCGGCACGCTTGGTCAATTCCTTTAGTTCTTTTGCCATAAATGTCTTCTACGTTAAAATCTTTGTTTTCGCAATATGAATAGGGAAATCCATATGCTCTTTTAGGAAATTCCCGTTGGAGCAGAATAATTATTGCGCTAATTTTGCAACAAAGTTAGTGCAATTCAGGCGAAATACAAAATAAACGCATTGATTTTTATTTCGCTTCGGTCATTCATCAAATGAATTTGCCGCATTTACACTAAAAAAAGCGAAGGAATCGTATTTAATGGTAAAAAAAGCAGTATCTTTGCTGTGAATTTGGCTCAGATGATATTTATTGTAGTATTATATTAAACAAAAGTGATTATGAAGAAAATGAAACTAATGACACTTGCATTGTGTCTTCTTACAGTATTTGGTTGTGGTACAAAGCAGGGCACGGGTGCCTTGATCGGAACCGGTGGCGGTGCTGCATTAGGTGCTATCATCGGTAAAATTGCCGGTAACACGGCTGTTGGTGCCGCTATCGGAGGCGCAGTCGGTGCGGGAGCCGGTGCGTTGATCGGCCGCCACATGGACAAGGTGGCTGCTGAGACTGCTGCTCAGGTGCAGAATGCAAAGGTCGAAGAAGTGACTGATGCCAACGGCTTGAAGGCTGTGAAGGTGACATTCGACAGCGGTATCCTGTTCGCAACGAACAAGGCTGATCTGAATGCAAAGTCTAAGACCGAACTGGCCAATTTCTCTTCCGTATTGAAAGGCAACCAGGACTGCCACGTCGACATCTACGGACATACCGATTCTACAGGTAATGACGGTATCAATGTGCCCTTGAGCAACAACCGCGCCCAGAGTGTTGTCAACTATCTGAAACAATGCGGCGTATCTGCCTCGCAGTTCCAGAACGTAGTGGGAAAGGGTAGCGCAGAGCCGGTTGCAGACAATGCAACAGCCGCTGGCCGTCAGCAGAACCGTCGTGTGGAAGTATATCTCTATGCAAGTCCTGCAATGGTAGAGGCCGCAAACAACGGCACGCTGAAGTAAGGCTGTATAGAATTATTAAAGATCGATAAGGGCGCACCATGTGTGCGCCTTTTTTGTTCGTTATGAATGCCATTCTAAAGTTCATCAGATGGGTCATAGCCCTCTTCTTCGCTTCAACGATCTTGGCGGTTGTTGCATATCGTTTTATTCCCGTTTATGTCACGCCGCTCATGATCATCCGGTGTGTGCAGACCGGACATCTCACGATGCATCATCACTGGGTTGCTCTCGGAGACATGTCCAAACATATGCCGGTGGCCGTAATGGCGAGCGAAGACCAGCGCTTCCTGTTGCATCATGGGTTTGACTATGATGCTATTGAGAAGGCTGCCATTCATAATAGGAGAACCAAAGGTACCAAACACGGGGCAAGCACCATCTCCCAACAGACAGCAAAGAATGTCTTTCTCTGGCCCGGACGATCATGGGTGAGGAAAGGTTTTGAAGTTTATTTCACGGCCTTGGTGGAATTACTGTGGAGCAAACAGCGCATCATGGAAGTCTATCTCAATTCGATCGAGATGGGAGAGGGCATCTATGGTTTGGATGCATGTGCCGAACAGCATTTCGACAAGCGAGCAGGAGATCTGTCAAGAGCCGAATGCGCCCTGATTGCAGCAACCCTTCCCAATCCGAGGAAACTCAGTTCCAAGAACCCTTCAGCCTATGTGAGGATGCGCCAGAAGCAGATTCAGCGGGAGATGAAATTCATTCCTGCCTTCCCCAAAGAAGGTGAGGACATCAATCCCCGAACCGTAGTCGGAGGTGCTTATGCACGATAATCAGTCAATGGATCAACAGTTACTTCAACAATTAAGCGACACACAGCGCGAGGCGGTCACCTATACAGAAGGGCCGCAGCTTGTCATTGCCGGCGCCGGATCGGGCAAGACCCGGGTTCTGACCTACAAGATAGCCTATCTGCTCCAGCAGGGAATGCGGCCATGGAACATCCTGGCGCTCACGTTTACCAACAAGGCGGCAAACGGAATGAAGGAAAGAATAGGCCAGCTTGTTGACGAGGAGTCGGCACGCATGCTGCAGATGGGTACTTTCCATTCGGTCTTCGCCCGGATCCTGCGTGTCGAATCGCAACGTCTCGGCTTTTCTCCGCAGTTCACAATCTATGATGAAAGCGACTCCCGGTCATTGATCAAGAGCGTCCTCAAGACCATGGGACTCGACGATAAGACCTACAAACCGTCAACGGTTCATGGCAAGATCTCCATGGCCAAGAATTACCTGACGCTTCCTGATCAGTATTCCGCAGACCAGGACCTGATCAATCGGGACCGCCACCAGCACATGCCTGAGATCCATAAGATCTACCACGCCTATCAGCTACGGCTCAAACAGGCCAACGCCATGGATTTTGACGATCTGCTGGTGCAGACTTACCTTCTGTTCAAGCAGCATGAAGACATCCGGCAGAAATATGCCGGGCGCTTTCAATATGTATTGGTCGATGAGTACCAGGATACGAAC
>JALFRV010000252.1 GCA_022778905.1 Prevotella sp.
GGTCAGACACAGGATCTGAAGATCAAAGACCGCATGATGGCTCCTTCGGCGGGCGGTAACGGTGTCGAAGACCTGATTCAAAGTCAGGCAGGCGTGTCGACCCATAATGAGTTTAGCTCGCAGTACAATGTCCGAGGTGGCTCCTTCAACGAGAACAGTGTCTACATCAACAACGTCGAGGTGTATCGTCCGTTCTTGGTGAGAAGCGGTCAACAGGAAGGCCTTTCCATCATCAACCCCGACATGGTTGAGCGTATCGGATTCTCCACTGGCGGCTTCGAGGCCAAGTATGGGGATAAGATGTCATCCGCATTGGATATCACCTACAAGGTGCCAAGAGCTTTTTCGGCCGCGCTGTCCGCCTCACTCCTCGGAGCCAGTGCATATGTCGGATTCGGCAACAGGAAGTTTTCATGGTCGCATGGGCTGCGCTATAAGACAACAAAATATCTGTTGGGATCAATGGATACGGAAGGTGAATACAGACCGGACTTCGTGGATTATCAGACTTTTCTAAGCTACACGCCAAACCAGAGATGGACTGTTGATTTCATAGGGAATATCTCCGACAACCGCTATCATTTCATTCCGAAAAACCGGGAGACCAAGTTCGGAACGCTCGAAAACGCCAACTCCTTCCTCGTCTACTTCGACGGGCAGGAGAAAGACCTCTTCCGAACTTACTTTGGAACAGTGGCCATCCGATACCATCTCACCCCAAAGACGCAGATCAGTCTCATCAGTTCGGCTTTCTCTACAGACGAGCAGGAACGCTATGACATTCAAGGACAGTATTGGCTCACGCAGACTCAAACGAGCGAAAACCTCGGTGTGGGCACCTTCTTCGAGCATGCGCGCAACTATCTGAAGGCACATGTGGAGAGCATCAGACTGATGTTCAATCACAAGACAAAGAAGCACGAAGTGGAAGGGGGCGTCACCTTCAAGCGCGAACATATCAAGGAAAATTCCGTCGAGTATGAAATGCGTGACTCGGCAGGATACAGCGTTCCCCACACCGGGCATGATCTGCACATGATATACACCCTCAATGCTCGAAACGAACTGAATGCCAATCGCATAGAAACCTATCTTCAGGACACCTGGCGGTTCACTTCCGGCAGCGATTCCGCCATGACCTTGTACACCCTCAACTATGGTGTGCGTTTCAGTCACTGGAATTTCAACGGTGAGAGCATCGTCTCCCCGCGCGTCTCCTTGGGCATCGTTCCGGCCTTCAATGACCGTCTCACCTTCCGCTTGGCAGCCGGATTGTATTATCAGGCTCCTTTTTTCAAGGAACTGCGAGATACTTCCACGGTCAACGGAGTCACCTATGCAACGCTTAACAGGAATATCAAGAGCCAGCAATCCATCCATTTCATTGCCGGCATGGACTATCGTTTCACTGTCAGCAGGCGACCGTTCAAGTTTACGGCTGAAGCCTATTACAAGGCCTTGTCCAATCTCGTGCCTTACAGCGTGAACAATGTGAAGGTGGTGTATTATGGCAACAACGTGGCAAGTGGCCATACGGCCGGGTTCGACCTGAAACTCTTCGGCGAGTTTGTGCCGGGATCCGACTCCTGGGTATCATTCTCCTTGATGAATACAAGCATGAAGCTCAACGGGCGCTCTGTCCCTCTTCCGACCGACCAGCGCTTTGCTTTCAATCTCTATTTTACCGACTTTTTCCCTGGTACACAACGATGGAAGATGTCGCTCAAGTTGGCTTTTGCCGACGGTCTGCCCTTCACTGCACCACATCGGGAGCTCGAAACGTCCACGTTCCGTGCCCCTGCCTACCGCCGGGCAGACATCGGAATGAGCTATCGACTGCTCAACAACGAGAACCGAAGTCGCAAATCCATCTTCAGGAACATCTGGTTGGGCCTCGACTGCCTGAACCTCTTGGGCATCAATAATGTGAATAGCTATTACTGGATAACGGACATTTCAAACCAGCAATATGCCGTGCCGAATTATCTGACAGGGCGTCAGCTGAATGCCCGGGTGCTCTTTGAGTTTTAGTGATCGTCCCTCTCTTCCCCGCGCATTCTGCCCTATGGCTGCCTGCATGCCATCCATGGTTGACGGTGCACACACGTATGGTTTTCTCAAAGGAGGGTTCCGCCTCACCAAAAGCTATCGTTTGGGGTGTTCGGACGATAGCTCTTGCCTGCCCGAAGATCACATCCGGAAACCCTAAAGATATCCTTTTGGCAGCATCAAAGTATACTTCTTCGGAACAATCTAATAACAGTTTGGATTACAAGAGATTATCCTATATGGATAAATGAATCGTTTTGCAATGAAAAGCAGTATTGTCTGCTATCGTTTTCGGACAATCCTGTCTTTACCGCATGATCAGTCTACTTGTTCCGAGTGAAGACCAACTCCGTCGGAATCTTCACCCATTTACGGTTACGGGCTATCTTCAACGTACTCCCCTCCCCCTGTTTGAAAGTGTAAGAGCCATCTCTGTTGAGCTGCAGGGTTGCCGTCAGATCCTCGCTGCCATAGTCATTGGTGATCTTGAGATTCGCCAATGTGGGGGCTGTCAATTTTACATTCGTGAAAATCCACTTGCGTGAGTCGTCTGAAGAACCGAAATACCCGGGCAGCGGACCGAAGAGTTCTTGGTCCGGAACCAAAACACGCTGCTTCACAAAGTCCATCACGATATACACCTTATATTCACTGTTGTAAATCCTCCCGGTAAAAGCCGTCGAATCAGCATGCTGTGCTTGGACAGTCACTGCGAAGAACAAGGTGGCAAACAATATGGTTAATCGCTTCATATCCATTCATTATGAGATTGTTTGACAAAGATAATGGTTTATATCAAGAAATGCCCCACTTTTTGCAAATTATAGCAGTCTGGATTGATTTTTTAATATAATTATAGTACCTTTGTATGGTATTATTTTTCATTTGTGGATGTTCAGAGTTAATGAATTACCCGACTATATATTTGAGTCGAGTTGGGAGGTATGCAATAAGGTAGGAGGAATATACACCGTTCTGTCGACACGTGCCAATACCTTGCAACAAATATGGAAGGATAAATTGATTTTTATAGGTCCTGATTGCTGGAAAAACGAAGATTGCCCTTATTTTACGGAGGACAAGGAACTCTTTCATGCCTGGCAGGAAAAAGCTTCGGAAGAAGGGCTCAGGGTGAAGGTTGGACGCTGGGACATTCCTGGAAACCCTGTCGCGGTATTGGTAGACTTCACTCCGTTTTATCAGGAAAAGGACTATATATATGGCAAATTGTGGGAGCATTATCGGGTAGACAGTCTCCACGGATATGGCGACTATGATGAGGCTTCGATGTTTTCGTATGCGGCTGCCCGTGTGGTAGAGAGCTTCTACCATGCCAATATCACTCCCGAGAGCAAAGTGATCTATCAGGGAAATGAATGGATGACCGGCCTCGGGCTGCTCTATATCAATCGCCACCTTCCCCAGGTTGCAACAGTCTTCACAACCCATGCCACCAGCATAGGACGCAGTATAGCCGGCAACAACAAGCCCCTGTACGAATATCTTTGGGCCTACAACGGCGATCAGATGGCTGATGAACTGAACATGCAGAGCAAACATTCCATCGAGAAACAGACAGCTCATCATGTCGATTGCTTCACAACGGTCAGTGATATCACGGCTAAGGAGTGTGAAGAGCTGATAGACAGGCCTGTTGACAAGGTGCTTCCCAATGGTTTCGACAACCGGTTTATTCCGTCCGGAAATGTATTTCTCAACAAGCGAAAGCGTGCAAGACAACGCCTGGTTGATATAGCTAACGCGCTCATTGGCAGTCAGTTTGATGACGATACTTTAATTATCTCTACAAGCGGACGATACGAATTCAGAAACAAGGGAATCGATGTCTTCATTGAAGCCATGCATCGGCTGTCGCAGGTTAAGGACCTGAAACGCAAGGTACTGGCATTTATTGAAGTGCCGGGTTGGGTGGAAAGCCCGCGCAAAGACCTGCAGGAGCGGTTGCAGAGTGGCCGGCCTTTTGACACACCGCTGGAATATCCGGAGCTTACCCACTGGCTTCACAACATGAATGAAGACCGTGTTCTCGGAATGAAAAAGGCTTTGGGGATGGCTAACGGCAGCGACCGACAGGTCAATCTCATCTTTCTGCCTTGTTATCTGACAGGCTCTGACGGCATCGCAAACCTTACCTATTATGACCTGATTTTAGGCAATGACCTCTGCGTCTATCCCTCTTATTACGAGCCATGGGGCTATACGCCTCTCGAGAGTATCGCGTTCAAAGTGCCTTGTATCACGACCGATTTGGCCGGATTTGGCTTATGGGCCAACAAGGAGTTGGGTAAGGATGCCGAAATCGAGGACGGTGTAAAAGTCATTCACCGTACGGATTATAATTACAATGATGTTGCGGAAGCCATCAAAGATACCGTTGTCAAATTCGCAGCATTCACCCCTGAAGAGCAGACGACCGCCCGCGAGCATGCAGCCGCGCTCTCCAAGCATGCCCTATGGAAACACTTCATTACCTATTATTACGAAGCATACGCCATTGCCTTGAAACATGCTTGGGATAGAAACAACAAATGAACAAATGTAATAATATAGATAAATATGAAAATTAAGTCAGATTATGCAAACACTCCACAATGGAAGGATTTGAATATCAAGTCCAGTCTCCCGGAGGAATTGAAGTGCTTGGATGAGTTAGCACACAACATGTGGTGGGCATGGAACTATGAGGCCAGCAATATGTTCAAGAGTTTGGACGAAAAGCTGTATGAAGAGGTAGGCCACAATCCGGTTCTGCTTCTTGAACGTCTGAGCTATGACCGCAAGGAAGAGATCGTCAAGAGCCGCACGACCATGCGTAAGGTGAAGGCTGTTTATGACAGCTTCCGCAAGTATATGGACGTTGCGCCCGACAAGAAGCGCCCGTCAGTGGCTTACTTCAGTATGGAATATGGTATCAGCCAGGTGCTGAAGATCTATTCAGGTGGGCTCGGAATGTTGGCCGGAGACTATCTGAAGGAAGCCTCCGACAGCAATGTGGATATGTGCGCAGTTGGTCTCTTGTACCGCTATGGTTATTTCAAGCAGTCGCTGAGCATTGACGGTCAGCAGATTGCCCAATATGAAGCGCAGAACTTTAATTCACTCCCCATCGAGCGACTTGCAGACAAAGACGGCAACCCGATTGTCGTTGATGTGCCCTATATGAACTACCAGGTGCACGCTTATGTGTGGGTTGTCAACGTGGGACGCATCAAACTCTATCTTCTCGACACTGATAACGAGATGAATTCAGAGTTTGACAAGCCGATCACACACGCCCTCTATGGCGGCGACTGGGAGAACCGTCTCAAGCAGGAGATCCTCTTGGGCATCGGCGGCATACTCGCTCTGAAGAAGCTCGGCATCACCAAGCAGATCTATCATTGCAACGAAGGACATGCTGCCCTCTGCAACCTGCAACGGCTCTGCGACTATGTGGCCAGCGGACTGACCTTCAACCAGGCTATGGAACTTGTGAGGGCTTCTTCCCTCTACACGGTTCACACGCCGGTTCCGGCAGGCCATGATTATTTTGAAGAGGCACTCTTCGGCAAATATATGGGTGGTTATCCTGCCGTATTGGGCATCAATTGGGAAGAGTTTATCGGTATGGGACGTACCAATCCGTCTGATCACGGCGAGCGATTCTGTATGTCAACCTTTGCTTGCAACACTTCGCAGGAGATCAATGGGGTCAGCAAACTGCACGGATGGGTCAGCCAGAAGATGTTCGCCCCATTATGGAATGGTTATTATCCGGAAGAAAACCATGTCGGATATGTGACGAATGGTGTTCACTTTCCGACATGGACTGCCAGCGAATGGCGTCAGCTCTACGACAAATACTTTGATCCCAAGTTCATGGGAGACCAGAGCAACGAATCCATCTGGCATGCAATCTATCAGGTTCCTGATAGCGAAATCTGGGAGACACGCATGGCATTGAAGAAGAAGCTGATCGATTATATCCGCGAGAAATTTACCCAGACCTGGCTGAAAAACCAAGGCGATCCCTCTAAGGTGGTATCTCTGTTGGAGCGGATCAACCCCAATGCGCTGATGATCGGATTCTGCCGTCGGTTCGCGACCTACAAGCGCGCACATCTGTTATTCACGGATATCGACCGCTTGTCTAAGATCGTCAACGATCCCGAGCATCCCGTACTCTTCTTCTTCTCTGGAAAAGCGCACCCCGCAGATGGTGCGGGCCAAGGGCTGATCAAGAAGATTTTTGAAATCAGCCAGCGTCCTGAGTTTCTCGGAAAAATCATTTTCCTCGAAGACTATGACATGCATCTTGCCCGCCGCCTTGTTTCCGGTGTCGACATCTGGATGAACACCCCTACCCGTCCACTTGAAGCATCCGGTACATCTGGTGAGAAAGCCGAGATGAACGGTGTTGTCAATCTGTCTGTGCTTGATGGCTGGTGGGTTGAAGGTTATCGTGAAGGCGCCGGATGGGCACTCCCCCAGAAGCGCACCTACCAGGATCAGGGCTATCAGGACCGTTTGGATGCCGTTACGATCTACGGAATGTTGGAAAACGAGATCATTCCTCTCTACTATGATAAAAAGAAGAAAGGCTATAGCGAAAGCTGGATCAAGGTGATCAAGAACTCTATCGCCACGATCGCACCTCATTACACCATGAAGCGCCAGTTGGATGACTATTATGCCAAATTCTATGTCAAGGAGGCCAACAGAGTGAAGAAGCTACAGGCTAATGACAATCAATTGGCCAAGGAAATCGCACTCTGGAAAGAAACCGTAGCAGAGCGCTGGGATTCTATCAGGGTCGTTTCAAAGGATGCCGGATTGCTTGAAAACGGTGGTGAAACGGGAGTCACCTATCATCTGCGCTATTCCATCGATGAGCAGGGCTTGGCAGATGCAGTCGGCTTGGAGCTCGTAGTGCTGAAGCCCCACAATGATGATGAGGAGTATGAAGTCTTCGGTGTACATGAATTCAAGGTCGTGGGCAAAGAAGGTAACACCTATACCTTTGAGGCTAACATCGAACCAAGTCAGGCCGGAACTTTCCGCACAGCAGTCCGTATGTTCCCGAAGAACCAGCACCTCCCCCATCGTCAGGACTTCTGCTATGTGAAGTGGCTCGACTGATCAATCGTCTCAGAAAGTGCTTTTGATGTCTCTTCCTTAGACCGAAGCGTCCATCGGGCACCTTGAATATTCAATCCGGACTGTCAGCATGCTGATGGTTCGGATTACTTTATTATGATGGTCCACGGATATTATTTTCTCACACTGAGCCACTGAGAGCACAGAGGAGTCGGATCGGCGATCCGATAGAGAAAGGGAATTATGCAAGGCGGCTCCGACAATGCTATTCGTTGTGAATGTTGGGTTTGGAGATGATAAAAATCGCTGTGTACTCCGCGGCTCTGAGTGAGAGAGAATATTTTTCACACTGAGTCACGGAGAACACGGAGAAAGAGGCCCCAGTGAGTGGATAGGGAAAAAGTGACCCATTTATCTCCTACGGAGAATGCAGCACAAATCTCTGTGCTCTCCGTGGCCCCGTGTGAGAAAAAATATATGAAATGGTATCCCTTGTTCAGCAGTGTCCTGCTCAGACCTCTCTGCATCTGCGCTTCTCCACCGGATTGGCATAAATGCCGAGGAAGATATCCTTGAGGATGTCAGGCTCAGTGACATCATATTCATTCAGCATATCCATGTGATGGAGGAAATCCTGCAGTTGTCCGTCAGTGTAGAAAGCCTGATAGGTGGTATTCCCATATCTGAGATCATGGGCTATGTAATTGTTCGGGAAAAGCCTGTAAGCACCATCAATCCGCCGGTCAATCAATTCGGCGACTCGCTTGTGATATTCGTTGTTGGTGCAATGGTCAAACTGCAACAGATCTTCTTCGGTGACCTCTGGACACAAGGTGAAGTTGACCTGACCTTTCTGTTGTACGATTCCGGTGATGATACTGTTCAGATCTTCTCCCGGTTTCTTGATATACTTCTGATAACGGCTTTCATACAGTTCGATGGCTTTCAGTATATCGCAGCTCTCGCGTTCATAGCTGACGCTGACGGGAATGATATGGAGTTCACTGAGTGCTTTGATCTTGTCTTCGGGTTTGCTCATGCAGAACATCTTGATGATGCCCTGATCTGTCTTGTCATTGCCATCTTTGGTTCTGCCGTTGCGCTGTGCGATCCATACACTTTCCTGTTTGCTAAGCAGCGTATGACGGATGTATTCGCTCAAATGCAAAGATGACATATAGAAATCATGCATCTTTCCGCCACGCTCCACACGAAACATCTTGTTCGACCGGCCGATGTCAGTGACAAGACCAGGGGTCATCAGATTGGCCCCGAAAGTGATCTCGGAAGATTCCCGGCCATGGTTGACTAACAAATACTGTAGCAGAGCGGCATCAAGCATGATGTCCCGGTGGTTGGATAGAAAGATGTATTGAACAGCCGGATCCAGTCTTTCAAAACCACTATAAGTAAAACGGGTGATGCTTCGGTTGATGATCTGTTGGTTAACTGGGATCATTACCTGAGTCTGAAAATCCTGTACGGTCTTGAAAGACAGCACCATTCGACGGATATCTTTCAGATTCTGATCCGGAAAGATCCATGACGCGAGAAGGGGAAAAGCTTCAGATTCTGCGATCCGCCGCATTGCATCCGGAATCTCCATATCATAAAAGGGACGTATGTCGTCAAACTGTTGAGCCGCTGTTGGAATCATTCGATCGTGTTAAAACTGTTTTTGTGAGTAAAGGCACAAATATAGTTGTTTTTTGTGAGTTGTGCAAATTGTGGGCCTTTTTCATTTGATGATTCCTCGAAGCCATTGCAGAAATTGCTCTTTCCACCCAATGGCCTCCTTCGAAGTTTTATGAGTGTCGGTCCCGAACCCATGTCCACCTGTGAAATACTGATGATAATAGTGCGGCTTCCGATTGGCTGTGAGCGCACTGTCCATGAGTTCTGCATGGCGTGCAGGTACGATCGGATCGTCCTTGCAGTTGATCATAAATACGGGACAGTTGATCCTTTCAGCGTGCAATTCCATTGAAAGCGAATCGCAGATGGCCTTCCTCCTCCATCTGTATTCCCCCAACAGTCCACGCCGTGAACGCCTGTGCACACACGAAGCGCTCATGGTGACGACGGGATAGATGGGGACTATAAAGTCGGGAGTGATACTGTCCGGCGAAAAGGCTGCAGCACTCAAGACCAAATGACCACCTGCCGAGAATCCCATCGCCCCGATCCGCCTGTAACCCTTCTTCCTGACACGAGTCAGCGCATCCTGCAGGGTGTTCAGCTGGTCGGGATACTGCCGTCCCCGATAAAACCATCTGGTGTACCAGGCATAGGCTGCCCACCCGGCTGTGGGATAAAAGAGGACATACGCAGCGATACCATTTCGGTTCAGCCATTCGGCCACTTGTGTGCCTTCCGTTTTTTTGCTCAGCCAGCAATAGCTGCCACCGGGACATACGATAATGGCAGTCTCAGGCTTTGAACCTGTGGGCAAGAATTCCAGTAAGGTTTGTGATCCGGCCTGTAATGCGTAAAGGATCACCACCGGAAGCAGCGTTTTTCTAAGTGTTGAAGGCATTGATCTTGTCTACAATATGGTTGGATCCGACGAGGGCTTCTGCCGTATTGATGGCAGTGAGGGGAACACCACAGAAACCATGAACATTCACACACTGGCCCGTCATATAGAGGTTGTGCACTTTCGTGTAGATGGGGATCTGGCTTTCCGCTATGTTCCTGCAATCTTTATGAATACCATAAAGTGCGCCTTCGGGTTCGTTGAAATAGTCACGGATTGTCAGCGGTGATGCCGCAAACACCGTTTCACACTTGCCTCTGAATCCCGGGTAGATCAGTTCCATCTTATCCAGCACACGGGCTATATGCTCTTGTTTCCATTGTTCATAAGCAGCACCACGTTTACCGGTTATCGTATCTGCCCACTGAGCACATACACTGAAAGGCATGATGGAATTGATGATCATTTTGGAAGCATATACTCCTTGTTCTTTCTCACAGGGCGTCATGTACATAAAACCTCTGGGGAACGCTTCTGGAGAGTATTCATCGTAGTGCCAGACCATGCCATAGTCATTCTGAAAGTAGCATGTGTGGTTGATAAATGGAAATGCGTTACGCTTGAAGATCACATAGACGGTGAAGGAACTGTAACTGTTCGGAGCCAGAGCAATCCGATCTCGAAATGCCTTTGTAAAGGCTTTGCTCTCCGTCAGCTTCAGAAGCGATTGCGGATGGATGGCGGCGACATACCGATCAGCCGTATATTGCTTGCCCTGTTGGGTGGTAAGTCCCTTGACCAGGCGGTCTTTGATGTCAAGATGGGCAACAGGGTCTCCTCCAATGACCTCTCCACCGCTGCTCCGAATGATTGCTGCAAGGGCTTCAGCCATCTGCTGACTATTGCCTGCAAACCGGCTGGGGCCATTGATGTACAGCACATTGATAAGGGCATGGATGAATGCCGGTGTGTGGCCGGCATAGCCCCCGTACATGGGATTCATGTAGGAAATCACGTCGCGGAGCCTTGGATCATGGATGAAATGGGCAACAAGCTGATCGGCAGGCCACATGAACTCCTCACAGTGGTTGTAAATGTGTGCATCTCCTGTCCGGAGAAAGAAGAAGTCAATCTCATCCACAATCGCGTAGAGCATATCTACATAGGCCTTGATACCATCAGATTCGTCAGGAAAAAGCTGCTGGAAGTAGCGCGTGAACGATTCCTTTCCTTCCGGAATACGATAGGTCTGGCCGTCAGACAGATAGGTAATCTGATCCATGCAGTCATGATCTGTGTCCCGGATATCAATTCTGTCCATGATCCCCAAGTAGCTGCAGAGCCTGTAGATGGAGCCACCCGGCCGGATTCCTCCCAAGAGGTGCATTCCGGTCTCGAATCCGATTCCCCGTCGGTAGAAGGTCTGCAGCCCTCCGCCTATCTGTTTGTTCTTTTCGAGGACGGTCACATGCAGTCCTTCTTTGGCTAACAGGGCACCCGTGAAGAGTCCCCCGAGGCCGCCACCTATAATGATAATCTTATCCATGAA
>JALFRV010000183.1 GCA_022778905.1 Prevotella sp.
GTTTTTTAAGAGGTTTACCAAGCACTCTGTAGTTATAAAAGTTTGCAAATATACCTAAAATTATTCATATTCGGGGCCACTTTTGGATAAAAACACTATTTTTGCAGCAGTTTTAAACATCATTCACGAAACTATGAAACGAATTCCATTCATCATCGCAGCTGCTGTCGCCAGTATGACGATGCAGGCCCAGACGGCATCTTACGTCATCACGGGCACAGCCCCCAAGGATGTAAAAATGGTCTACCTGATGGTAGGCAACAACTATGTGAGCGTCGACAGTGCCGTGGTCAACGACGGCAAGTTCCAGCTCAGCGGCAGCCAGCCGCTCAATACGTTCCTCACCGTAATGGCCGACCGGCGCCACGCAGTGACCGCGCTCAATGACCATACTCCCATCACGATGAATCTGAACACATTCTCCGTCACCGGTTCAGCTGTCAACGTCAGGTTCGGAAACTTCCAGAAGAAGCTCGCGGGCTATAACGACAAGGCCAAGGCACTCTACGAGAACTGGAGCAAGACCAAGGACGACAATACCGTCGAAGGCGTGACCAAGAAGAAGACTTTCGAAAAACAGATGGAGGAAAACGAGGCCCGACAGACCCAGGATATCTACGAATTCTGCCTCAAGAACAAAGACAACCAGATGCCGGCCTACTTCATCAGAAACCACTGCTATGACTTCAACTACGAACAGCTCAGCCAGCTGCTGGATCCGACGACCGCCTATTACGGCAACGAAATGATCGCACGGGCCAAGAAACAGCTCAAGGCCCTCGAGCTGCGGAGGCCGGGCAAGACCTACACAGACCTCAGCATGAACGACATGAACGGCAAACCGGCCAAGCTGAGCAAATGGGTCGGACGCGGAAACTATGTGCTCGTGGACTTCTGGGCATCCTGGTGCGGCCCCTGCCGTGAAGAAATGCCGAACGTGGCCGACAGTTACAAGCGCTATCATGCAGCCAAAGGCTATCAGATCGTGGGCGTTTCGTTCGACTCGAAAGCCGATGCGTGGAAGAAAGCAGTGAAGGATCTCGGGATGGAATGGCCGCAGATCTCCGACCTGCAGGGATGGAAGTCGGCCGCATCCACCGCCTATGGGATCAACGCAATTCCCTCCAACGTCCTCCTCGATCCACAAGGGAAGATCGTAGCTGCCGACTTGCGCGGCGCCAAACTGACCGAGAAGCTGAAGGAAATCTACGGCTATTAAACAATGAAGCCTGACCGCACCGCCCAATGGGGACGTCTCCGGTCAGGCTTCATTGTGTCTATACGGCTCCTGCAACAAGATAACTGACGTAGCCGAGGAACAGGGCGGTCAGCACAGCACCTTCCCATCGGACAATCGTATACTTGGTAAAGGAGAACAACCAGAGTAGGATCATCGCGATAACCATCATGCTCAGATCGACCATCGTGATCCCCATGATCGCCATCGGGGATATCAGACCGGTCACACCCAATATGAACAGGATGTTGAAGACATTGGACCCTAACACGTTGCCGATAGCTATGCCGCTGTTGCCACGACGGGCAGCCACGACGCTGGTGGCCAATTCGGGCAGCGACGTGCCGCCTGCGACGATGGTAAGACCGATCACCGCGTCACTCACACCCAGCGTCTGGGCGATCGCGGAGGCATTGTCGACAAAGACACTCGACCCGAGAATCAGGCACAGAAGACCGAGCAGGACCAGCCCGACACCCTTCAGCAGCGTCATGGGCGACTTTTCCGATGCCGCGTCCAGATGCTCCGTCTTCGCCCCTTTGAGCGTGAAGACCATGAAGATCACGAAGAAAGCGGCAAGGATGAGGGCATCCAACCGGCCGATCTTGCCGTCATAGCACATCAACAGCAGGATAACAGAGGAGACAAGGGCAAAGGGAATGTCCTTCTTCACTGTCGAATGGAGGATCGTCATTGGCGCCACCACCGCGCTGACACCTACGATCAACAGGGCATTGAAGATGTTTGAACCGACGATATTTCCCACGGCCAGATCGGGCGTACCTTTCAAAGCCGATATCAGACTCACACAAAACTCAGGCATGGACGTACCCATTGCCACGATCGTAAGGCCGATCACTATCTGCGAAACACCCATCCGCTCGGCCAATCCGACTGATCCCTCTGTCAGACGATCGGCTCCCCACAGGACGACAGCAATGCCGAGGATCAGCAACACCACCTGCAGCAACACGGACTGAGGGGCAAAAGTAAACAGCAAAATATTCATAAAAGCGATTTTGAGGCAAAGATACGAAAAAATCCCCGAATGCTCACGCACCCGGGGACGAATAATCTAACAATCACATAATTATAAATCTATATCAAAACACTTATGTCGTTTTCCTATTAAACTATTGAATCTGTCCGATGACACTTGCTATTTTGTCCGATAAGATAATTCTCAAAATACAACTAATTGAAAATAAAGAAGTTACCTTGTTGGCAAAACTAAACTGGTAACGATTTAGAAACGAGCGAACTACTTGACTTCGCTGTTTTCTGCTTAACAAAGAACGCTTGTTATTCTGTCTGCAAAGATAATACTTTGTTACCGAATAACAAGCGTTTTTTATGAAATATTCTTCTTTCTGCGCTTTTGATTGACTGTTTGGCTGTGGGTTATATACCTCTTCCTTTTTTCTTCTTTCTGTTGGCTTGGTATCTGAGTTTGCGCTGCCATGCAGCTTCGGCATAGTCATCGCCATGTGTGGTTGGTGTAATCAAATCGCCCAATCCTTCCACCACTTCATCGGCTGCGCTGATGATGGTATCTGCCACTGCACCAATGGAATTCTGCACTCGTGTAGTGTCATTGTCTCGTGAGATTGAGGAACGGCTCTTTGGTACGAGTTGATAATCTGTATTAGACTGTTTTTCCTTTTCTGTTGCCTCCTGTATTGTTTGGTATGGTTTCTTTGGTTCTTCCTTGTTGGTTGCTTCAAAGTTCCTCTGCAAGGAACGGTAGCCGAACTCCCTGCCGATTTCGGAAGCCTTAAATGTCTGTCTAGCGTATGAGAACTTCAAGCCATAGACTTTGCCCTGCTTGTTCTTCATGCGCTCTATGGTAATGCCCCTCTTGTTTAGGTCGTAGAGGAACATGGAGTGTCCCGTGATGCCTGTACCCTTATACTTGTCAAGCAGGTCATAACAGATTTGTTGCACCTCTTTCTTTGTTTGCTCTCTTGTGGGACTGGCTTTTGTCTTTTTGTGTTTCCTTTCCGCCTTGACCTCCTTTGCGATGGTCATGCCATACTTACGACTGAGTTCCTCCGCTACCCTTGCCGCCCTGTTGCTTACAAAGGTGGTATCATAGACTTCTCCGTACAGGCTGATACGATTGGCAATGATGTGGATGTGCATATTGTCGGTGTCCTTGTGCGTTACCGCCACCCATTGGTGTTTTTCAAGTCCCATCTGTCTGGCAAAGTTCGATGCAAGGTTACGGACAGATTCGAGACTCAGCCTTTTCTCGTCTTTCGGCGCTATGCCAATTTCAATGCGCAGGAACTTGTTTCTGCATCGTGTGTTGTAATCGCTGACCATCTTCATTTCCCCGTAAATCTCCTTCGGGGTAGTTCCGTAGAGATGATTGGAAATAAGATGTTGCCCGAGCTTTCCCTCCCTGAAGATA
>JALFRV010000208.1 GCA_022778905.1 Prevotella sp.
GAACAGATACGCTCCCAATATGAGGAATTGAAGGAGAACTCGCGCCTCAAGCTGAACGTGGTTGGCATTGCCAGCTCGAAGAATGCGGTCTTCAACCGTGACGGACTTGACCTGCAGAACTTCCGGCAGATGCTGAAGGAATCGGAAAGCAGCAACCCGGAGAAGCTCAGAGACCACATCCTCGGCATGAACATCTTCAATTCTGTCTTTGTCGACTGTACGGCCAGCAATGAGATCTCCGAACTCTACCAGACGTTCATCGAGCATAATATCAGCGTGATCGCGGCCAACAAGATCGCGGCATCATCCAAATACGAGAACTATATCCGGCTTAAGCAGACGGCATTGGCACGTGGCGTCAAGTTCAGATTTGAGACCAACGTCGGCGCCGGACTGCCTATCATCGGCACGATCAATGACCTGCGCAACTCCGGAGACCGGATCCTGAAGATCGAGGCGGTACTGAGCGGAACGCTGAACTTCATCTTCAACGAGATCAGTGCGGACGTACCGTTCTCGGAGACGGTGCGCCGGGCCAAGGAAGAAGGCTACAGCGAACCAGACCCGCGTATCGACCTGAGCGGCCGGGACGTCATCCGGAAACTGGTGATCCTCACCCGCGAGGCCGGCTATCGCGTCGAACAGGAGGACGTGGAGAAAAATCTCTTTGTCCCGGAAAAATACTTCAAAGGATCCTTAGATGAGTTCTGGACCAAGCTCCCGCTGCTCGACGAAGCATTTGAGAAGCGACGGAAGCAGTTGATTGAGAACGGCAAGCGATGGCGCTTCGTAGCCGTCATGGATCACGGGAAGACGTCCGTCGGACTGAAAGAAATTCCCTCCAACCATCCTTTCTACAATCTGGAAGGATCAAACAATATCGTTCTGCTGACCACCGAACGCTACAAGGAATACCCTATGATGATTCAGGGCTATGGAGCCGGAGCGTCCGTGACCGCAGCAGGTGTGTTTGCCAACATCATGTCCATTGCCAACATTTAAGCACATGAAGCACCTTATTGTATTAGGTGACGGTATGGCAGACCATGCCGTTGCCAGATTGGGCGGAAAGACCCTGCTTCAGTATGCCGAAAAGCCCTACATGGACATGCTCTGCCGCATGGGACGGTGTGGCCGTTTGATGACTATCCCCGACGGATTTCATCCAGGTTCGGAGGTTGCAAACACCGCCATCCTCGGCTATGACCTCCATCAGGTCTACGAAGGGCGCGGCCCTCTGGAAGCCGCATCCATCGGATACGAGATGGACAGCGACGATCTGGCATTGCGATGCAATATCATCGAACTGGCCGACGGGCTCATCAAGAACCATCACGGACATCATCTCACGACCGCCGAAGGCGATATGTTGATCCGCTATATCAACGATCATCTCGGCAACGAGACCGTCCGTTTCATCACCGGAATCCAATACCGCCACCTGCTGATCATCAAGGGCGGCAGCAAGCACATCGTCTGCGCCCCGCCCCATGACCATCCCAACGAACCCTGGAGACCGCTTTTGGTCAAACCGGAAGAAGGAAACTGGAACGAGGAAGGGCGCATGACGCCGCAGGAGACGGCCGATCTGATCAACGGACTGATCCTCAATAGCCAGCAGTTATTGGCCCGGCACCCTTTCAACAAGGATCGTAACGGACAGGCGAACTCGATCTGGCCATGGGGAGGAGGATATCGCCCCTCGATGAAGACGTTGCCGGAACTCTACCCGCAGATACATGCCGGCTCCGTCATTTCGGCCGTTGACCTGATCCGGGGCATTGGCCACTATGCCGGATTGGATGTCATCAAGGTGCCGGGGGCCACGGGACTGGCCGACACCAACTATGAAGGGAAGGCCTATGCAGCCATTGAGGCGCTGCGAAAGCAGGACTTCGTCTATCTCCATATTGAGGCGAGCGACGAGGCCGGACATGATGGCGACCTCGAATTGAAGCTACAGACGATCCGCAATCTCGACGAGCGCATCGTCAAACCGATCTATGAGGAAGTGAAAGACTGGGCAGATCCGGTCAGCATTGCAGTGCTTCCAGACCATCCCACACCCGTCGAAGTCAGGACACATGTCAAGGAACCGGTGCCTTTCCTGATCTGGTATCCGGGCATCGAACCTGATCCGGTGACCCGATATGATGAGGTCAGCTGCGTCGAAGGCAGCTACGGACTGCTGCATCTCAGCCAGTTCATGGACACATTCATGAAATGACCGGCTCCCGTTCCATTCATCCGTCAAACAAAGAACAGCCGAATATGCATTATTATTCAACCAACAAGAAAGCGCCTTTGGCTACTTTACACGAGGCAGTGGTCAAGGGACTGGCACCCGACCGGGGCCTTTACATGCCCTCGCGCATCACGCCGCTCCCCCAATCTTTCTACGATCACCTCACCGAATACTCGTTTCAGGAGATCGCCTTGCAGGTTGCGGAAGCCTTCTTTGGCGATGATGTGGAAGCAGGAGCACTGAAACAGATCGTGACGGACACACTTTCGTTCGACTGTCCCGTCGTCCCTGTCGAGGACAACATCTACGCATTGGAACTCTTCCATGGTCCTACGCTCGCCTTCAAGGATGTCGGCGCGCGCTTCATGGCACGCCTGTTGCAATACTTCATCAGGCAGGAAGGCGGCAGCAAGGAGCAGGTCAACGTGCTCGTAGCAACCTCCGGCGACACCGGCTCGGCCGTTGCCAACGGTTTCCTCGGCGTGGATGGCATCCGCGTATATGTCCTCTACCCCAAAGGGAAGGTCAGCAGGATACAGGAAAGTCAGTTCACCACGCTCGGCCGGAACGTCACTGCGATCGAGGTGGACGGTGTCTTCGACGACTGTCAGGCATTGGTCAAGAATGCCTTCATGGATCCGGAGCTGAACCGACACATGAAACTCACGAGTGCCAACTCTATCAACGTGGCCCGCTTCCTGCCGCAGGCGTTCTATTATTTTCATGCTGCAGCGCAGATCGGAAGAATCAGGGAGGCACACGGAATGGCGCCTTTGGACGCCGAAAACACCAACCTCGTCGTCTGCACACCAAGCGGCAACTTCGGCAACATCTGCGCCGGGCTCTTCGGAAAGAAGATGGGACTGCCGGTGAAAAGATTCATCGCGGCCAACAATGCCAATGACGTGTTCTTCAAATTCCTGCAGAGTGGCCGGTACGAACCAAAGCCCAGCATCCAGACCATAGCCAATGCGATGGACGTAGGAGCACCGAGCAACTTCGCCAGAATCTACGATCTCTACCACCACTCGTGGAAAGCCATCCGTCAGGAGATCAGCGGCGCGACCTACAATGACGCACAGATCAAGGAGGCTATGGCAGCCTGCTACAGCCGGAACGGCTACATCCTGGATCCCCATGGTGCCTGCGGCTACCGCGCCTTGCACGAACAGCTGCAGCCGGGAGAGACGGGAATCTTCTGCGAAACAGCCCACCCGGCGAAGTTCAAGGACACAGTGGAACCCGTGATCGGGGCTTCCGTCGAGATCCCGGAACGCCTCTCGGCCTTCATGAAAGGCGAGAAAAAAAGCCGGATGATATCTTCGGACTATCAAGATTTTTATCGCCTGCTCATGGCAGAATGATTCTTGATTTTCCGCTTTTTCTTTTTCGGTCCTCCATAAGATCCTTCCGCTGCATCAAAAAGTATCCCATGGAGGACCGAAACGATACATATTGTCAATCCAAAGGATATTTTTTCCGAATCCAAAAAAATGCTTCTTCTGTTTTGGAAGTATAAAATTATTCGTATATTTGCATTCGAAGTTTACCAATCAGATACATTGAAATGACCTACGCAGCATACCCTGACAGCGGAACACGATTACTTTGCCACCATTTGGCGAAGCATATGTCCGTGCCGCATCCCATATGTTGCTGCGACAAATTATTCATGCGGCAAGACTTTTATCTTTAAGTGTGAGAACTATAAGGAATCTATTCACTATTCATACCGTTAATTCATGGAAAATAAAAGAACATGCCTTTATGACAAGCACGTCGCGCTGGGTGCACTGATGCAACCGTTCGGCGGTTTTGACATGCCGATCCAGTACTCCTCAATCATTGAGGAGCATCATGCTGTACGCGAACATTGTGGTGTTTTCGACGTATCCCACATGGGAGAAATCTATGTTACCGGCCCCGATGCCGAGAAGTATGTCAACTACATTTTTACCAATGACATCAGCCAGGCCCCTGTTTCGCAGATCTTTTATGGCATGATGCTCTATCCTGATGGAGGCACCGTGGACGACCTGCTCGTGTATAAGATGGGCGAAAACGAATTCTTCTTAGTCTTCAATGCTGCCAACATCGACAAGGATGTGGCATGGATCAATGAGCAGGCCCGTGACTTCGATGTCACCATCGACCATTGCTCCGACTACTACGGACAACTTGCCGTGCAGGGACCAGAGGCAGAAGCCGTCACCGAAGAGGTGCTCGGGCTCGCCTGCAAGGATCTTGTGTTCTACACGGCGAAGACCATTGAGGTCAACGGAGAGACTGTCATCGTCTCCCGGACGGGCTATACGGGCGAAGATGGGTTCGAGATTTACGGTTCCCATCAATACATCAACGATGCCTGGGATCAGCTGATGGCCAGCCAACGTTGCAAGCCCTGCGGATTAGGATGCCGCGACACGCTCCGCTTCGAGGTCGGTCTTCCGCTCTATGGGGATGAACTTTCGGCCGAGATATCACCCATCATGGCCGGGTTCGGCATGTTCTGCAAGCTCGACAAGCCTGACTTCATCGGTAAAGAGGCGCTCATCGAGCAAAAGACAAACGGCGTCCCGAAACGCCTCCGCGGCATTGAGTTGGACGGAAACGCCATCCCCCGCCACGGCTACAAGGTGATCAAGGACGGCAAGGAGGTAGGTGAGGTCACCACAGGTTATCGGTTGATCAGCGTCGAAAAGAGCTGCGCCGTCGCCTTGGTGGATGCCTCGGTCAAGATGGACGACAGGGTTGAAGTACAGATCCGCAAGAAGACCTTCCCCGGAACCATTGTCAAGAAGAAATTCTACGATAAGCATTACAAGAAGTAAAGCCCCAAGTCCGCGCCCCTGCTTCAAGAAATATCAAATCCGCAAACAACAACCGGGAAAGCCGAAAGGCACTTTCAGTCTGAACGGAAGCATCTTCCGGCTTTCCCACATTAATGAAACAAATAAAACATGGCTAAGATTATTGAAGGACTCTACTATTCTGAGTCACACGAGTATGTAAAGGTTGAAGGCGACTATGCCTATGTAGGAATCACCGATTACGCCCAGCACGCGTTGGGTAACATCGTCTATATCGACCTGCCCGAGGTCGACGATGAGGTGAATGTTGATGAAGAGTTCGGCGCAGTGGAGAGCGTCAAGGCCGCCTCCGATCTGAACTCGCCCGTCAGCGGCACTGTCGTTGAGGTCAATGAGGCGCTCGAAGACCATCCCGAACTTCTCAACGAGGATGCTTTCACCAACTGGATCATCAAGGTGCAGCTGTCCGACAAGAGCGAGTTGGACACCCTGATGGACTCAAAAGCTTATGAAGAATTCTGCCAACAATGACCTACAAGTATTTCCCGCACACAGATGAGGACCTCCGGGAGATGCTGACCAAAGTGGGTGCAGCATCCCTTGAGGACCTCTACGCTGAACTTCCGGACAGCGTGAAGTTGCATCGCGACTATGAGTTACCTGATGCATTGAGCGAGGTGGAGATCCGTAAGTACTTCCAAGAGACCGGCAAGAAGAACAAGCAGTTGATCTGTTTTGCCGGTGCAGGTGTCTACGATCATTATACGCCTTCCGTCATTCCTTCCATCGTCAGTCGTTCTGAGTATCTGACGAGTTATACTCCTTACCAAGCCGAAATATCCCAAGGCACGCTCCATTATATTTTCGAATACCAGTCAATGATGGCCGAACTGACCGGCATGGACATCTCCAACGCCTGCATGTACGACGGTACGACGGCGACGGCAGAGGCCGTTATGATGGCTGCAGCCAACGCGAAGAAAGCCAACAAGGTGCTTGTCTCCGAGACTGTCGACAAACGTACGCTCACCGTCATCAACACCTATGCCGGCTATCAGGGCATTGAGATCGAGATGGTCGATGCGAATGACGGAGCGACTGACAAGGAACAGCTGAAGCAGAAGCTTGAGGCGGGCGGCGTGGCAGGCCTTGTGCTGCAGCAACCCAACCGCTTCGGCATTGTCGAGGACTTCGAAGGCGTGGCCGATGCCTGCCATGCGCAGAAGGCACTCCTCATCATCAACAGCAACCCTGCTGACTTGGCGCTGCTCAAGACACCGGGTGACTGGGGGGCAGACATCGCTGTCGGCGAAGGCCAAAGTTTAGGATTGCCGATGAATTTCGGCGGTCCTTACGTCGGATATATGTGCTGCACGGAGAAGTTAATGCGCAAAATGCCGGGCCGTATCGTCGGGAAGACCGTCGACAGCAACGGTCAGCGTGCTTTTGTGCTTACGCTTCAGGCCCGCGAACAGCATATCCGGCGCCAGAAGGCGACATCCAACATCTGCTCGAATGAATCGCTCATGGCACTCTGGGTGACCATCTACATGAGCCTCATGGGCAAGGAAGGACTGAAAGAGGCTGCCCAGATCTCCTTCGACGGGGCACATTATCTCTGTGATAAGCTGATTGCCACGGGCAAGTTCGAACCCGTCTTCAACCAGCTTTTCTTCAATGAGTTCTGCCTTCGTTATAAGGGCGACTTGGACGCATTGCTGCGCAAGCTCGAGGAGCATGGCATCTTAGGCGGCATCAAGGTGGCTGATGACATCATCATGATGGCCGTCACGGAGAAACGGACGATCGAGGAAGTTGAACAATTAATCGCATTATGCCATGAATAACAAGTTATATGGAAATCTGATTTTCGAATTGTCCAAGGAAGGCAGACGAGGTTATTCGCTGCCGAAAAGCCCGTTTGGCCACTACGGACTTCCCGCCGGTGCCAGACGGACGAAAGATGCGGAACTGCCGGAGTGTGACGAAATGACGGTCGTACGCCACTACACGAATCACAGTGCGAACAATTTCGGCGTCGACAACGGGTTCTATCCGCTCGGCTCCTGCACAATGAAATACAACCCCTGCATCAATGAAGAGATCGCAGGCTATCCCTCTTTCTCCAACCTGCACCCGCTCCAGCCGACGGAGAGCGTGCAAGGGGCCTTGGAAGTGGAATACTGCCTGCAGCGTTCTCTCGCAGAGATTACCGGTCTGAGCGACTTTACGCTCAATCCGATTGCCGGTGCTCACGGCGAGCTGACAGGCCTGATGATCATCCGGAACTATCACCAGAGCCGCGGAGACCATCAACGCGTGAAGGTCATCGTGCCCGACTCGGCCCACGGAACCAATCCTGCCTCGGCTGCCGTATGCGGCTTGGAGGTGGTCGAAGTGAAGAGTACGCCCGAAGGACTCGTCGACATTGAAGACCTGAAACCGCTGCTCGGTGACGACGTGGCGGCCATGATGATGACCAATCCGAACACGTTGGGGCTCTTCGAAAAGGAAATTCCGGAAATCGCGAAGCTGGTTCACGACTGCGGAGGCCTGCTCTATTACGACGGCGCCAACCTGAACCCGTTGCTCGGCATCTGCCGTCCGGGGGATATGGGATTCGACGTCATGCACGTCAATCTGCACAAGACATTCTCCACACCGCATGGCGGCGGCGGTCCCGGATCAGGCCCCGTCGGGGTCCGGAAGGGATTGGAGCAGTTCCTGCCCAGCCCCCATGTGATCAAGGAAGGTGACAAATATGCGGTCGAAAACGATCATGCGATCCACGTGGGTGCCTTCTACGGCAACTTCCTCGTGATCCTCCGCGCCTACACCTACATCCTGTCGCTCGGCAAGGAGAATCTCCGCATGGTTGGCCCGTTGGCCACATTGAACGCCAACTACATCAAGGAATCTCTGAAGGATGTCTACGAACTGCCGATCGAAGGCCTGTGCAAGCACGAGTTCGTGTTCAACGGACTGAAGGATAAGACGCAGGGCGTGACGACGATGGATGTAGCCAAGCGGCTGCTCGACTATGGTTACCATGCGCCGACGATCTACTTCCCGCTGCTCTTCCACGAGGCCATGATGATCGAACCGACTGAAAACGAAAGCAAGGACACCATCGACGGATTCATCGAAGTGATGCGCCGGATAGCCGGGGAAGCACGGGAGAATCCGGAAGTGGTGAAGAGCGCTCCGCACAACACACCGATCACGCGTGTGGACGATGTGCTTGCCGCCAAGCATCCGATACTCACTTACAGGCAGTTAACACAGGACAGCGAGACGGTATGACGGACTTAATCATTATCGGATGTGGCCCGGGAGGCTACCAGACGGCTCACCATGCAGCCCGAAAAGGACTCCAGGTCACCGTCTTCGAGGATCAGGAGGTCGGCGGAACATGTCTCAACCGCGGCTGCATCCCGACAAAGACATTCTGTCATGTGGCCGACGTGATCGACGGCGTGCATGATGCCGAGGCCTACGGAATAGACAATCTCGGCTTCGACATCAACTTTGCCAAGATCCGGGATCACAAGAACGAGGTGGTCAGCCAGCTCCGGTCAGGGATCGAGACCTTGATGTCAGCCCCCGGCATCACGCTCATCAGGGGCAAGGCAAGCATGAAGGACGCGCACACGGTGATCTGTAACGGCGAGGAATACCAAGCCCGAAACATCATCATCGCGACCGGATCGCATGCGAAGCTGCCGCCGATCGAAGGCATCCACTCGCCGAACGTCGTGACTTCCACCGAGCTGTTGGACATCAACCACATACCTGCGCATTTGGTGATCGTCGGTGCCGGCGTCATCGGAATGGAGTTCGCGGCCGCGTTCTCCTCATTCGGGAGCTCGGTAACCGTGATCGAATTCCTCAAGGAATGCCTTCCGCCGGTCGACAGCGACATTGCCAAGCGACTGCGGAAACTGCTCGAGAAGCGCGGCATCAAGTTCTTCCTGCAGGCAGGCGTGCAGCGCATTGAAGGCCAGACGGTCATCTTCGAACAGAAGGGAAAGGAGCTGCGCGTGGACGGCGACACGATCCTGATCGCCACAGGAAGGGGCGCCAACACCGACGGGCTCAACCTCGACGGGGCCGGCATAGCCTATGACCGGCGCGGCATCTGTACGGACGAGCATCTCGAAACGAGCGTCAAGGGGGTCTATGCCATCGGCGACGTGAACGGGAAGATGATGCTTGCCCATGCGGCAGAGTTCCAGGGCTACCACGTGATCAACCATCTGCTCGGCGAGGAGGATGCCATCCGCTTAGACATCATGCCCTCGGCGGTGTTCACCAACCCTGAAGTGGCCGGCGTGGGACGGACGGAAGACCAGTGCAAGGCAGACGGACTGGCCTACGAGAGCCATAAGGGATTCTACCGGGCCAATGGAAAAGCGCTTGCCATGAACGTCACGGACGGCATCGTCAAGATCCTGACGGACAGCGGGAAACGCATCATCGGCTGCCACGTTCTCGGTGCCCATGCCTCGGACATCGTGCAGGAGGCAACGGCACTGATGAACAGCGGAGCCACCTTGGACGATCTCCGCGCGATCATCCATACGCATCCCACCTTGGGTGAGATCCTGTTGGATGCGGCCGAACGATAAAACCGGATCGGCCATGAGAGTCCGGACTGACTTTGCTTGATGGCCGGACAGATGGCCTGTCGGGAATCCGAAGGCGTAGCGGGCTACGCCGTGGATGCACGGCAGCCAAGATGTCCGACAAGCGGACGAAAGCACTCGGAAAGCATGAAATTACAAGAACGAATGTAACGCTGCGGTCTAATGACCAATGCGGGATAAACCTTAGCCAACATTTTGCCCCCGCCCATATTCAGAAATCGGGACTCCGGTCCTCGGTCGCTGAACATGAGCGGGGGCTTTCCGTATCTGTCGGTCAACGTCCGGTCAGGATCCGGGAGCGCCCGGGCTGCCGGACGCCACAGCCGTCGGCCGCTATTGGAGACAGTGCATGTAGATATAGACCAGCGCACCGACCACTATCAGCAGGAAGATGCTCTTGATGAGACAGCTCGTCACTTTCTTGATGATGACGATTCCGACCACGACAGCGATCAGAACAATGATGAAAAAGGTGAAATTGGATGCCATTTTGCTATTTGTCAGGTTATGATTCAGTTGGTGCGCCCACGCTCAGCGGATCCTCTCCAGACCGTGCGTCTCACTTGAAAAGATGCAGGAAGGCCGGTGGAATGGGCGTCTCAAACTCCATCCGCTCATGTGTCACGGGATGATAGAAACAGAGGATGTAGGCGTGAAGGCACAGCCGGCCGCAGGGGTCATCGCCATTCCCATACTTGATGTCGCCGCATACGGGATGGCCGAGATCGGCCGAATGGACGCGGATCTGATTTTTCCGGCCCGTCTCCAAGCGATATTCGACCAAGGAATAGTCTGTGGTCCGCCGCAGGACATGATAATGGGTCACGGCATACTTGCCGCCGTTGTCCGTGTCGGAGGAATAGGTGATGTAGGCCTTGTTGTCCTTCAGCCATGAGGCCACGGTCCCTTCGTCCTGCTCCATCTCACCGGACACGACGGCCACATAGCGCCGGTCATAGACGATGTGGTGCCAATCACTCTCCATAGCCAGCTCCGTCTCCTTGTCCTTGGCATAGACGAGCAGGCCGGAGGTGTCGCGGTCGAGCCGGTGGACGACATGGGCCGTGCAGCGCTGACGGGTCTGACGGAAGTAGCCGTCGAGCACGGTCTTCACGTTGAGCGACGAGTGTCCGGCTGCCATGGACAGGATGCCGGCCTGCTTCTCGATGACAACGAGATGCCGGTCCTCATACACAATCTTCAGGTAGCGGCTCTTGAACTGGTCGCGGTTCTTCTTTGTCAGGCTGACGGAGATCCGGTCGCCCGGCGCCAGCGGATGGTCAAACCGTGTGCGTTCCTTCCCGTTGACCTTGATGCCATGCCCCTGCAGGGTGGCCTTGATCTTGGTCCTGCTCTCCCCTTTCAGATTTTCCATGAGCCAGTCGAGCAGCTTTGCCGCCTGGCCCACCTGATAATGGGCATACCCTTCCTGTCCGTTTGTCCTGTTGGTCTTCATTTGCTTCCTCCGTATCTGTTTGATCTGCAAAGATAACAATAAGTTGCGAGATCATGAAATCACAGCGCGAAGAAACGCTGAAAAAATGCAGCGCCCCCTCCGAAAGGGCCTTTTTGCCGCCCCGCTCCCACCCTCCTGCCGGCCCGCGCCGGACATGCTTCATAAGTGGCTGATACATAAGCCGTTGGCAGAGCATAGCTTTCGGCCGTCAAGAGCTATGCTTTCGGCCGCCCAAAGCTATGCTCTCGGCGCCCGAAAGGATAGCTCTGCGCAGACGGGAGCATACGTCTGCCTGAAGCGCACGGTCCGTGGACGCATCGGGCAGGAATGCTCCGGAATGCAAACATTTGATTTTCAGAAAGAAATAACCGATGCCGAAACGGAAGAATTTCAGTCCTGCGGGCGTTTTCGTTCATCGTTTGTTTCCTGCTTTCACATAAATTTCGTACCTTTGCAGCAAATTTTTATTAAATAGGTATTCTTCAAAATGATCACACTGACCAATCTCGCGATCCAGTTCGGAAAGCGGGTTCTTTACAAAGATGTAAACATCAAGTTCAACCGGGGTAACATTTACGGCGTCATCGGAGCCAACGGAGCGGGCAAGTCGACCTTGCTGCGCGCCATCAGCGGCGATCTTGAGCCCAACAAAGGAACGGTGGAAATGGGGCCCGGCGAGCGCATGAGCGTGCTGGAGCAGGACCACTTCAAATATGATGCGTACATGGTGCTTGACACCGTGCTGATGGGGCACGAGCCCCTGTGGAAAAACATGAAGGAGCGCGAGGCGCTCTATTCGAAACCCGAAATGACCGACGAGGACGGCAACAGAGCCGCCGAACTGGAGCTGAAGTTTGCGGAGATGAACGGCTGGGAAGCCGAGTCGGACGCCGCCCAGCTGCTGCAGAACCTCGGAATCAAGGAAAACCTGCATCAGAAGCAGATGAGCGAGCTGGCCAACAACGAGAAAGTGCGCGTGATGCTTGCCAAGGCTCTCTTCGGCCATCCTGACAACTTGCTGCTCGACGAGCCTACCAACGACCTCGATCTGGACACCGTCGAATGGCTGGAAGACTACTTGGGCGAAATCGACGAGAACCAGACGGTGCTCGTGGTCAGCCACGACCGCCACTTCTTGGATGCCGTCAGCACCCAGACCATCGATATTGACTTCGGCAAGGTGACCGTCTTCTCGGGCAACTACAGCTTCTGGTACGAAAGCTCCCAGCTTGCGCTGCGTCAGGCGCAGAACCAGCGTCTGAAGGCCGAAGAGAAGAAAAAGCAGCTCGAGGAGTTTATCCGCCGCTTCGCTGCCAATGTGGCAAAGAGCCGCCAGACAACCTCGCGCCGCAAGATGCTCGAACGTCTGAACGTGGAGGAAATACGCCCCTCAAGCCGCAAATACCCGGGCATCATCTTCTCCATGGAGCGTGAGCCGGGCAATCAGATCCTCGAAGTGGAAGGCCTGAGAGCCACGGATGCGGACGGAACGGTGCTCGTCGACACTGTGAACTTCAACATCGAGAAGGACCAGACGGTGGTCTTCCTGTCCCATAACCCCAAGGCGATGACCGCACTCTTTGAGATCATCAACAGCAACCGACAGCCCGAGGCCGGCTCCTTCAAGTGGGGCGTCACCATTACGACGGCCTATCTGCCGCTCGACAATACCGAATTCTTCAACTGCGACTTGAACCTGGTCGACTGGCTTTCACAGTACGGACCGGGCAACGAGGTGCAGATGAAGGCTTATTTGGGCCGCATGCTCTTCCGTCAGGAGGAGGTCGAGAAGAAAGTCAACGTGCTCTCGGGAGGCGAAAAGATGCGCTGCATGATCGCGCGCATGCAGTTGCAGAACGCCAACTGCCTGATCCTCGACACGCCGACCAACCACCTCGACCTCGAATCGATTCAGGCTTTCAACAATAATCTGATCACCTTCAAGGGCAACATCCTATTTGCGTCGCACGACCATGAGTTCATCCAGACCGTCGCCGACCGCATCATCGAGCTCACGCCGTCAGGTACGATCGACAAGCTGATGCCCTATGACGAGTATATCCATGACGAGAAGATCAAGGAGCAGCGCGCCAAGATGTATCAATAAGGATCATGATGGCATGGTATTTGCATAGCAAAGAATAAACAACTTGCAACTATGAGTGAGAAAAAGGAAACACAGGAAGAAATGACCAATAACGACAGCCTGTCTCAGGAGGAGCAGGCACAAGGTCAGCAGGAAGGCGCACAGACAGCCGGAACAAACGCTGACAATCAGCAAAAGGCAACGGAAGACGGATGCGAAGAAGGCAACCGGGAACCGGAGCAGACCGCAGAACAGAACGAGGAGAAAGATCCCCTGGCCGTGGCAGAAGAAAAGATCGCCGCGCTGAAGGACCAGTATCTGCGCACGCTGGCCGAATTTGACAACTTCAAGAAGCGCACCCTCAAGGAGAAGGCCGAGCTGATGCAAAACGGAAGCGAGAAGACCATCACGGCCATCCTGCCCGTCATCGACGACATGGAACGCGCCGTCGCCAACGCGGACAAGGCCGAATCGATCGAGACGCTGGAGGAAGGCTGGGAGCTGATCTATAAAAAGCTGCTCGCTGCACTGGAGAAATTGGGCGTCAGAAAGATCGAAGCCGACAACCAGGACTTTGACGTTGACTATCATGAGGCCATTGCCATGGTGCCCGGAATGGGTGATGACAAGAAAGGAAAGGTGATCGACTGCGTCCAGACGGGATACACGCTGCATGACAAGGTGATCCGCCATGCCAAGGTGGCCGTAGGCCAATGAACCGGCGTCTGATGCTTTTACATTTATAATATAAGATGCATGGCAAAGCGTGATTATTACGAAGTCCTTGGTGTAACTAAGAACGCCACGGAAGACGAGATAAAGAAGGCCTACCGGAAATTAGCGATCAAATATCACCCGGACCGCAATCCGGATGACAAGGAAGCCGAAGAGAAATTCAAGGAAGCCGCTGAAGCCTATGACGTGCTGCACGACCCGCAGAAGCGCCAGCAGTATGACCAGTTCGGATTTGACGCGCCCGGCGGATTCGGAAGCAGCGGATTCGGCGGCGGCGGATTCAACATGGACGACATCTTCTCCATGTTCGGCGACATCTTCGGCGGTCACTCGGGATTCGGCGGGTTCGGCGGGTTCGGCGGAGGTGGCCAGCGCCCGCAGTACAGAGGGTCGGACCTCCGGCTGAAGGTGCGCCTGACGCTTCAGGAAGTAGCCACCGGCGTGACCAAGAAATTCAAGGTCCACAAGGACGTCACCTGCCCACACTGCCACGGAAGCGGTGCCGAAAACGGCAGCACAGGCGAGACCTGCCCGACCTGCCACGGTCAGGGCGTGGTCATCAAGACCGTGCGCACGATGCTCGGAATGATGCAGACACAGACCGAGTGTCCCACTTGCCACGGCGAAGGAACCGTCATCAAGAACAAGTGCCCGGAGTGCCGGGGGACCGGAGTGGTCAAAGGCGAAGAGGTGGTCGAGATCAAGATACCCGCCGGAGTGGCCGAAGGAATGGTGGTCAACGTGCCCCGCAAAGGGAATGCAGGCCAGCACAACGGCATCACGGGCGACATCCAGGTCTACATCGAAGAAGAACCCAACAGCACATTCATCAGGGACGGACAGGACGTCATCTACAACCTGCTGCTCGACTTCCCCACGGCAGCCCTCGGAGGCGAGGTCGAGATACCGACCATAGAAGGTACGAAGGTGAAGATCAAGATCGAACCGGGCACCCAACCGGGCAAGACATTACGGTTGCGGAGCAAAGGCCTGCCGGCCGTACAAGGCTACGGTCAAGGCCACGGAGACTTGGTGGTCAACATCAGCGTGTATGTGCCCAAGACGCTGTCGCACGCAGAAAAGACAGCCTTGGAGGAACTCCGCGAAAGCGACAACTTCAAAGGCGACAACCTGACCAAGAAGAGTATCTTCGAGAAATTCAAGAACTATTTCAATTAAAAACAGCAGCGACCGTTCCGGAAGCCAAGAGCAGGCGGGCAGGCGGCAGGCCTGTGCGCCCGCCGTTCCTGAAGGCTTTGAGGCTCCCGGACCTGTCATGCTGCACCCGCCATATTCTAATTCCGTTCGATGAAGGCATGAATTATCAGCAAACTGTAGAATACTTGTTCAACAGTACTCCCGTCTTCGAGCATGTAGGAGCATCTGCTTATAAAGAAGGATTGTCCACCACGAAAGCCCTAGATGCCCACTTCGCCCATCCGCACCGGCAGTTCAGGACGATCCATGTGGCCGGGACCAACGGCAAGGGATCATGCTCGCACACGCTGGCAGCCATCCTTCAGGCCGAAGGATAT
Source organism: Prevotella sp. (assembly GCA_022778905.1). Lineage (GTDB taxonomy): Bacteria > Bacteroidota > Bacteroidia > Bacteroidales > Bacteroidaceae > Prevotella. Next base: position 15,514 of record JALFRV010000208.1, read on the forward strand.
AAGGTGGGGCTCTACACTTCGCCGCATCTTGTAGACTTCCGGGAGCGGATCAGAGTCAACGGACAGTGTATCAGTGAGGAAGAAGTGGTGCGCTTCGTGGAAGAAGAGCGCGCATTCTTCGAACCCTTAAACCCTTCTTTCTTCGAACTGACCACTGCACTCGCCTTCAAATACTTTGCGGAGCAGCGCGTAGACATAGCGGTCGTGGAAGTCGGATTGGGCGGACGGCTCGACTGCACGAACATCATCACGCCGATACTCTCGGTCATCACCAACATCTCTTTTGACCACACGCAGTTCCTGGGCCATACGCTGGCCCAGATAGCCGGTGAGAAAGCGGGCATCATCAAACCCCACATCCCGGTCGTGATCGGTGAGACGACGCCCGAAACACGGGAGGTTTTCATCCGGAAAGCGACCGAAGAGGAGGCCCCGATCTGGTTTGCGGAGGAAGAAGAGGAAATCCTCGATTCGCGGACTGCACCCGACGGCATGGGGCGGATCTACCAAACCCGGTCCATGGGCGAACTGCGCGGCGATCTCACGGGCGACTATCAGGTTCGCAACATGAACACCGTGCTCTGCGCAGTGCATCGGTTGAGGGAGATGCAAGTCATCCGTCAGGAGCGCAGCATCAGGGATGGCATCGGTCAAGTGGCCTCATCCACCGGCCTCATGGGACGCTGGCAGTGCCTCCGGAAGCATCCTTCGGTCGTCTGCGACACCGGCCATAACGCAGGCGGATGGCAGTATCTGAGCCGGCAGCTCAGGACCCAGCCGTGCCGTCAGCTTCGCATCGTCTTCGGCATGGTCGATGACAAGGACCTCGAAACCGTCATGGCCATGCTGCCGGATGATGCGCGATATTATTGGACACAGCCCACTACGAAAAGGGCCTTTCCTGTTGAGAAAGTTGCAGACATAGCCGGCCGGCGACACTTGAATGGCAGATCGTTCGCACATGTGGCCGATGCCTATCATGCAGCCCTGCAGGACGCCGATCCGGAAGATTTCATCTTCGTCGGCGGATCAAGCTATATCGTAGCCGACCTGCTGGCTTTTGTTTAAAGCTTTTTAACCATTTCGGATTCGTATTTTATATCACTAAATTTGTCAAATCCGTTTTTTTTCAGTTACTTTGCATTTATATATAACAGTAACTAAAAACTTAACGATATGACAAACACAACGGAAACAGAAAACATCTGTGGCCTGAAGCGTGAGAACTTTCAGACCACAGTCAAAGGAAAAAAGACAGATCTCTACATCTTAAGAAATAATCAGGGAAACGAAGTTGCTATTACCAATTACGGCGGAGCTATCGTAGCGATCATGGTTCCGGACAGAAACGGAAACCGCGCAAACATCATTCAGGGACACGACAACATCCAGGATGTCATCCAATCCCCGGAACCGTATCTCTCCACCTTGATCGGCCGTTACGGCAACAGGATTGCCAAAGGGCAGTTTACGCTGCATGGCAAAGAATACAAACTGGCCGTCAACAACGGCCCCAACTCGCTTCACGGTGGCAAAGAAGGCTTCAATGCGAAGGTCTGGGACGCACAGCAGATCAACGAGAAGGCTATTGTGCTCAAATATATCAGCTCGTATGGCGAGGAAGGATTTACCGGCGAGGTGGAAGTGTGGGTAGCTTACACATTCACGGACGACAATGAGCTGGTGATCAAATATCAGGCTACGACCAACAAGAAGACAATCATCAATCTGACAAGCCATGGATTTTTCTCCTTGGCAGGTATCGCCGATCCTACGCCGACCATTGATAATCTGATCTGTCAGATCAATGCCGACTATTACATACCTATCGACGAGACGTGCATTCCGACCGGAGAGATCCGCTTTGTAAAGGAAACTCCGTTCGACTTCCGTACCGCCAAGCCGGTCGGCCAGGATATCGACGCAGACGACGAGCAGATCAGAAACGGTGCCGGTTACGATCACTGCTTCGTCCTGAACAAGAAAGAAGAAGGCGAACTGAGCTTTGCGGCTAAAGTGACCGAACCCTCTTCGGGTCGCACGATGGAGGTCTTCACCACCGAGCCGGGCGTTCAGGTTTATACGGACAACTGGGCCGACGGCTACAAAGGACAGAACGGGGCGACGTTCCCACGCCGCAGCGCGATCTGTTTTGAAGCTCAACACTTCCCCGACAGCCCCAACCGCCCGTACTTCCCGTCAGTTGTCCTGAATCCGGGAGAGAAATATACGCAGAAGACAATTTATCGCTTTGGTGTGGAATAATATTTTTATTAGCTTTTTAATAATTGATTTATGAATATTGAATATGTAAGAAGTCGCTTCATTAAGCACTTTGATGGAAAAACAGGCAACATCTACATGTCGCCCGGACGTATCAACCTGATTGGGGAACACACTGACTACAACGGTGGATTTGTCTTTCCCGGAGCCGTCGACAAAGGTATCATGGCAGAGATCAGACCCAATGGGCTGGAGACAGTGATCCTCTATTCCATCGACTTAAAAGATAAGGTAGAGTTCAAGATCGACGATCCCGAAGGACCACGCGCCACATGGGCACGCTACATATACGGCATCGTGCA
>JALFRV010000228.1 GCA_022778905.1 Prevotella sp.
GACTTCCTGATAACCTGTTACAACTATTTCCTTGAGTGTCCTCACGTCAGGTCTTAGCGTAATATTGAGGTTGACATCCCTGTTACCATGAGGAATCAGCTCATAGACCGTTTCCATTCCCACGTAAGAATATTTCAATGTGACCTTTTCGGTAGGAATCCGAAACATGTAGAATCCATTCTCGTCGGTGACGGTGCACACACGGGTCTCGCCGATACATATTGGGACGCCGATGATTGATTCTCCCGTTTCGTCCTTGACATATCCTTTGACAGTCCGTTCACGCCCACTGATCTTTTGCTTGGTGATGGTTACGATGTTGTTCCTGATCATATAGGAACAACCTATGAGCCCAGTAATCTTGTCGATCACTTCTTCTACTGTCCGCTTATTCATCTGGCAGGTGATTTTCGGCCATGTCTTGGCCAGTTCGGAACTGTAGAAAAAGTCAAGGCCTGCCTGTTTGTGGATCTCATTGAACACTTGTTCCACGGGAACAGACTTCATGTTGATGCTGATCTTTTGGTCAGCGGGGGCTTTCGCGAACGCCGATGTCGACAGCAGACACAGCGCTGCCAACATCACGGTCAGAGAAAACCGGCGGTAGAACATAATCTCTCTCATAAATGCTTATTTATTAATGGTAATAGTATTTCCATGGATCTCTATCCGCAATCCGGTCACATTGTGGATTGTTTCAATCGTCGGAGCGATGTCTTCATAGCGGCTGAAGTTGCCGGAGAACTGCAGGTTGCGGATGTCATCCGATCCGTAATTGATCTCTAAACTGTACCAACGGGCCAGCACATTCATGATGCGCTCCAAGGGCCAGTCGATGAAGGAGAATTCGCCCGTGTTCCATGCCACGTAGGGCTGCGTGTCGACGGTGCTTGTCATGACCGATTCGCCCGTCAGCGTGGTCATCTGCCCGGGTCGCATCATCTGTTCGCGGCCGCCGGTCGGAGTGACGCTGATGCTTCCGCTGACTAAGACTACCAGCGTCGAACCATCCTTCCCGCGTGTGCTGACGTTGAACTCGGTGCCATATTCCTTCACGTCTCCGCGGGGAGTATGCACGATGAAGGGGCGGCTGCGGTCCTTGGCGACCATGAAATAGGCTTCACCTTCGAGGATCACATCACGCTGTCCGCTTCCGAATTTCTCCGGATAGATCAGTCGGCTGTCATAGTTCAGATGGACCAGTGTGCCGTCGTCGAGCGTCAACCAGAACTCTTTGTCATGATAGGTGGTCACCTTTCGGGCCTGCATCAGGCGCTTGGCAAACTCGCTGTCGATGTGATACCGCTTCAGCTGCCGCGTGATCACGGCTCTCTGCCGGGGGCTGATCCGGTCGACGGAAGCGATCTGTGCGCCCTCTGCCCCGCTCCTTCGACTGGCCTGCATGGCCTGCTGGATCTCCTGGGAGAGCACCGGCGGGGTCACCTTTGTATACTGATGATACCAGATGGTGGCACCTGCAACGGCGATCACGGCCACCGCCGCGGCCCGCGCAATCCATCTGCGGCCCGCGATGCGCAAGCGTGAGGACAGCCGGTAGCGGTCGATCCGCGCCTGCATCTCTGCCATGGCCGACCGGCTGTCGGTGGCTTTCAGCTGGTGGTATTCCTGTTCTAAAAACTGCGGATCGCGGAGCTGTTGCAAATATTTCTGTCGTTTCGGATTGCCGGATGCCCACGTTTCAAGTACCTCCCTTTCTGTTTTGTCAAGACTGTCGGTGGCCCATTTGTAGAGCAGGTCAGCCTTCTGGTCGTAGGATAGGATATCTTTCATTTTTCAGGTCTTTTACTCTTAACACGCCGCAAGCTGGCTTTGGGGTATGGTTTTGTTACAAAAAAAGACGAAATTCGGCACCATTGTGCAGATAATAAATGTTTTTTGCTATTTTTGCAACAGATTTGTCAGCCATGAATATCACTGAAGACATCCTGCAAGACTTTCGCAACGGAAAGATCGAACCTTTCTACATGGAGCTCTATCCTTCGCTGCTGAGTTACGCGAAACGCGTGCTCGGCCCCGGCAATGAGTTCTTGGCCGAAGACTGCATACAGGATGCGATCTATCAGGTCTATCAGGGCAGGCGTTCTTTCACGACTCCCTTGCAGATGCGTTCATTCCTGTTCACCTGCGTTCACAATGCCATCATCACCGTCTTCCGCAAGCAGGAGCGCCAGCAGCGCTATCTTGCGGAGCGGGAATGGATCGAGGACAGCGTGATCGATGAGCTCCTCCTGCAGGAGACGCTCGACCGTCTCTATGCTGCGATCGATGCATTGCCGGATCACCTGCACCGTATCTTTGAGTTGAGCTTTGAGCAAGGGATGAAGAATGTAGAGATCGCCGCGATGCTCAAATTGTCGCCCGAGACGATCAAGAAACAGAAAGCGAAGCTCATCAGCAATCTTCGTCAGCACTTCAAAGACGATCACCTCGTGCTCTTCCTCTTATCGGTGATCTGATGATCTCAAACCTGTCGGTCGCCCACATAGCTGCATTCCTTCCCGCCGCCCATGCCTTAGGGTTTCCGGGGAGAATAATTTGGATGTTTGGAGAGTCAACAGGTGGCATTGCGGACGGGCACAAGGCCCGCCCCTGCATTTCATGGAGGAGTTTTTACCCATCAACTTACAAACTCAAAAAACTAAACACTGAACGCATTACCCATCAACTTACGAGCTGACAACTCAACCCTGCATACTCACTGAAACGAAACTCTTTTTGTTTAATAAAATCCATTTTTTCGATCCATCAGCCATCTCTCGAAAGGACGCAAATATGACCTCGAAAAACGATACATGTCATATGCATCGCGCGGAGCTATGCTTTGGGCGGCCGAAAGGATACATATGGGCGGCCAAGAGCTATGCTTTCGGCGCCCCAAAGCATAGCTCTTGTCTGGCAGGAATGATGGTTCGGTGATGGGATGTCATAAATATCTGTGATACAGCTGTTTGGGATGATTGTCGCGGAATGGTCGGACTTCGGTTCGAGCGATGTGCTTCGGTTTCGGCTCAATGGATCTCCTGCGGGGCTATTGTGTATTTTTTTCAACATTGGATTCATGTTCCGGAACGGCTGCCTGACCCCTGTAAAAGATTTATTGTACGCGCGCGAACGTTCTGTCAAAGAGGAACATAAGTGGCAAATGGAGTTACAAAAGTGCACAGAGTAGGGTGATTTGTGCAACAGTAAATGGTTTTTTTATTAAAAAATTTGTGGAATTGGATAAAAATGTGTTACTTTGCACCCGATTTTAGAATAGAAATTATTTATAAACACTTTAAATTAAGAGCAATTATGTCAGAAATCGAATCAAAGGTAAAGGCTATTATCGTAGACAAACTTGGTGTGGACGAGGCTGAGGTAAAACCCGAAGCAAGCTTCACAAACGATCTTGGCGCTGACTCGCTGGATACAGTTGAGCTGATCATGGAATTCGAAAAGGAATTCGGTATCTCCATTCCGGATGACAAGGCAGAGACGATCCAGACTGTCGGTGACGCTATCAAGTATATCGAGGAGAACGCCAAGTAAACAGCCTGTTTATGGTCAATGGTTGATGGCTTATGAATCTTTTTTGCTCAGGCAATTGCTTCAGCACTTTTCATAAGCCATCAACCATTCTCTTTAAACCATTTATCATCAATCAATCATAATGGAATTAAAAAGAGTAGTAGTAACAGGGCTTGGCGCGGTTACCCCTATCGGCAATACCCCAGAGGAGACATGGGAGAGCTTGGTGGCCGGTAAGAGCGGTGCGGCTCCTATTACACAGTTCGACACTACACAGTTCAAGACCCATTTCGCCTGTGAAGTCAAGGATCTGCAGATCACTGACTACATAGACAGAAAAGAGGCCCGCAAGATGGACCGCTACACGCAGCTCGCGCTGATCTCGGCCATTCAGGGTGTCAGAGACTCGGGGATTGACTTGGAAAAGGCAGATAAGAACCGGATTGGCGTTGTCTACGGTGTCGGCATCGGCGGCATCAAGACCTTCGAGGATCAGGTGGTCGACTACGGACAGCACATCGATCGCGGTCCGATGTTCAACCCCTTCTTCATCCCGATGATGATCGCCGACATCGCTTCCGGACAGATTTCGATCCACTTCGGATTCCACGGACCCAACTTCACCACTACTTCAGCCTGTGCGTCGTCAAGCAACGCGCTCGCCGATGCATTCAACCTCATCCGCTTGGGCAAGGCTGACATGATCGTCTCAGGCGGTGCCGAGGCGGCCATCTGCGCCACAGGCGTGGGCGGCTTCAACGCCATGAAGGCGCTGTCGACGCTCAACGACGATCCCGAACACGCTTCCCGACCCTTCAGTGCAAGCCGTGACGGATTCGTGATGGGTGAAGGAGCAGGCTGTCTGGTACTCGAAGAGCTCGAGCATGCGAAAGCTCGCGGAGCCCGGATCTATGCAGAAATGGTCGGCGAAGGCGGCAGTGCCGATGCCTATCACATCACGGCGTCGCATCCGGAAGGCCTCGGCGCGCGTCTCGTCATGGAGGCAGCGCTCTCCGATGCAGGGCTTAAGCCGGAGGATATCGACTATATCAACGTGCACGGAACATCCACCCACGTGGGCGATATCAGCGAGGCAAAGGCCATCAAGGATGTCTTCGGCGATCACGCTTACAAGCTGAACATCAGCTCCACGAAGTCTATGACCGGCCATCTCTTGGGCGCTGCCGGTGCCGTAGAGGCCATGGCGTGCGTGCTGGCGGTAAAGAACGACATCGTTCCGCCTACCATCAACCACGAGGAAGATGACAATGATCCGGAGATCGACTATCAGATGAACTTCACATTCAACAAGGCCCAGAAGCGCGAAGTGCGTGCTGCGATCAGCAACACCTTCGGTTTCGGCGGTCATAATGCCTGTGTAGCTTTCAAGAAATATGCTGAGTAACCTTATTGACCGCGTGAAGCTCCCGTTCCAGAAGGATAAGGAGCTTCGCGCGTCTTTGTATTCCATCATCGGCTTTTACCCCCACGACATCAGTCATTACAAGCTTGCGCTGATGCATAAGAGCGTCATGCACCGCAACAAAAAGGGCAAGCCGGTCAACAACGAACGTCTCGAATTCCTCGGAGACGCGATTCTCGACGCCATCGTAGGTGACATCGTCTACCGCCATTTTCCCGGTAAGCGCGAGGGATTTCTCACCAATACCAGGTCCAAATTAGTGCAGCGTGACACCCTCGGCAAGCTCGCACAGCAGATGGGTGTGTGCCAGCTGATCCTCTCATCGGGCCACAACTCATCCCACAACAGCTATATGGGTGGCAATGCGTTTGAAGCACTCGTCGGCGCAATCTATCTCGACCGCGGCTACAACGCATGTATGCGCTTCATGGAAAAGCGTATTCTCGCCCAGATGATCAACATTGACAAGGTCGCATACAAGGAAGTCAACTTCAAGAGCAAGCTGATCGAATGGACGCAGAAGAACCGCGTCAACATGAAATTCAACATGCTCGGGCAGAAGGTCGACCAGAACGGCAGTCCGATGTTCAACTATGAAGTGCTCATCGAAGGCATCAAGGGATGCTCCGGGCAGGGTTACTCGAAGAAAGAGAGCCAGCAGATGGCCAGCAAACTCACTCTCGAGAAGCTCAAGAAGGAACCGCAGTTTATCGATGAGATCTTCGCCGCAAAAGGCAACCGTACGAAGATGGAGGAGGAACCGGTACAAAGCGTGCCTGATACGGATGCCGATCAGGACTTCATCATCGCCAAGGGCAAGCCCGAGCCAGTGGTCGGGGAGCCGGTAGAGGCGGCGTCCGTCAAGGAAGCAGACACTGAGCCGGAGCCGGAGCGCATTCCCACGGTGGCCGTGGCTGAAGCCACTGACGACGATGAATTTGACCTGAGCGACATCAGTGCCAAAGCTCAGAGCCGTGAAGAGATCATCGCCGCCGCCGAGGCAGCAGCCTTCACCGGGGAGCAGGGCTGATCGCGAGAAGCGGCTCCCCCACCCTCTCCGATTGGAGGGGAGACGATACCGTCAATCCTATGCAACCGTAGGGGCGGATCTCCAGATCCGCCTGCAATGGGCGGAAACATGGAATCAGCAACTTGCCTGATCGTTATCGGCTGCAGATGACGCAGAAATCGCAGCGGGAAGTTTTAGGTTCATAGGCTCACGCGTTGATGAGTCTATGAATAAAGACTCCTCTGTGAAATGCAGGGGCGGGCCTTGTGCCCGTCCCTGAAAGCTTCTCCCGACCCTACCGGCAGGTGGAGAGAAGCTATCCCATGAGGATTCCAATGATGTCGGAAGGATACAAGATTCATTGCGGGTGGATCTGGAGATACGCCCCTGCGGTTGACAGGCATTTATCTGATGGTCCATTTGCCCATTCGGGACCGGCTCCCCACCCATCGGAGGGGGCTCGGGCGGCTCCTACGGACGGGCACAAGGTCCGCCCCTGCATTGTGCAGAGGAGCTTTTGCTGATCCACTTAAAAACTCAAAAACGAAACCTTAACAGTTCACCGACTTACCCTCTGAACTGTAAACTCATCCACTCAACAACTTAAAAACTTAAACTCTCAGCTACTAACTCATCAACTCATCCGCTTAAAAACTTACCCTCTGATTGGTTGA
>JALFRV010000273.1 GCA_022778905.1 Prevotella sp.
ATCGTGTCCGGAAAGGACTGCGCTGATATGCTCGTCCTCGATGCGCATATCGTGAAGCGCACCGACTTTTCGGATGATCTCGTTGTTCATGGTGATAATACCGGTTTCAAGCGAACGGCAGAACTGCAGATCAGGCTTGCCGTTTTTCAGGAGTAGCACATCCGTCGTGTAGCCGCCGATGTCGACAACGAACACCCGAAGCATATTGACTACCATGCTGCTTTTCGGAACAACGGCCGCATATGCCTGCGGGAACACCATGACCTTATCGATCATAATGCTGTACGGCTTATCCTTATAAACAAATTTGATAATGCCGTCCCGATTGAAATACCGGGTGAATTTGTCCTTGAGTACACCGTAATGCTCCGGCGGCAAGCCCACTGCCAGTTGAATCTGTTCAACGGGGCTGTACCGACCGGTATCCTCAAGCTCTTTTGCAATGGCGAACAGTGTCAGAACAAAATAACGGTCGTCCTGCGTTTTATCCCGCATGTAACTCAGACGCTTTCCGCTGGTTGTCCAGTACCGTCCGTCGTATTCCAGGATTTCATCCGACATAGGCGGCTTGACGGTGTGCTCGGACAGACCGGAAACAAAGGAATGGTGCGGTGTTTTGATGGCATAGTTGCCATGGTCAATTGCAATCAACATATAAGGTTCCTCCTATATTTCAGCTTTGGATTTTCATTATCATTATTTGCTGAGATTGGCAATTGTTGCAATCATGGCAGCGATGCTGGAAAGACTACTGCCCATGCTCATGGTTTCAGCCACAGTCATCTTGCGTTTCATCTTGGATGGAACAACAATCTCACAACCAGGTTGAGCCTTGGCACCATGCCCCACCTTGGCTACCTTGCCATTCATATAGATAATATAAGCCTTGCTCTTGTTGGCATCAGATGCAAATCCACCCGCTTCATCGATGTAGCTGGCAATGCTCTTGCCCTTTTCATAGGCTACCGTATTGGCGTACATCACAGAACCATTGATTTTCACGGTTCCATTGTATTGTGGAACAATCAGCCTGTCACCCTCTCGCAAAATCATATCTGCATCACTGCCCGGATGCTTGAGCGCTTCGGCTAAGTCGATGCCCACAGGATATTCTTCTGGAACGCTGAACTTCAACAGATCAGCATTCTGCGCATCTTTTGCAGTCTGGGTAATGGCACTGGCATTATTACTGCTTGCAGCCAACTGCAGAAGATTTTTCTGCTGTTGTTCTCTCTGCATTTTCAGAACAGCCTCCATGCGTGTTTTTTCAGCTTCATTTGCCTTACGCATCAGGCGGGCGCCCTTGATATATGCCTGGTCTGTGCTTCCTCCAGCCTTCTTGAAGAGATCGCTTAATCTGGCATTGCGGCGATCAAGGGTATAGGTGCCTCCAAACATCACTTCACCTTCAATCATCACGTTCTGCTGTTCCGTATAGGCTGGGCTCTTGCGGATGCTCACTTCATCGAAAGGCATCAGCTTGAATCCTGGAGTGCCATCCACCACGAAACCATCTTTCAGGGCGAGCGTGTAGGTCTTGGCTATAATGCTGTCTGGTCTTGTAGCTTTAGCGTCATTTACTCTTCGGCTTACCAGAACATTAATCGTTGAAGCCTTGTCGGTCAATCCACCAGCCTGCAGCACGAAATCCTCAATCGTTTCATTTTCTGCATATTGATAGATTCCCGGATATTGCACTTCTCCTCGGATGGTGAGAGTTCTCGCTGAAATCTTTTCTTGTCTTGTCGGAATGAAAAGGACATCATTTTCCTTGAGTGGAATGTCAGCCACAGTACCATTCATCACGCCTGCAATATCTACAGCTATTACTTCCAGTGATCTGTCAGATTTCATTCGATGCATGACGGCACGTGCCGTAAAGGCATCCTCTGTCAATCCCTCTGCGTGTTCTACCAATGTGCGGACACTGTTGATCTGCTCTCCTAAATTGTACATTCCTGGCCGGAAGACAGCTCCCTTGATTTCTACGGTGTTGCTGTAGCGGGGGAGAATGGAATCTACGCTTACAGAATCGCCGTCGTCGATATGGAAACTGGAGAAATCGAATTCCTCTACGTTATATACAGAATAGTCTCTGCCAGTCTTGCGATGGATGCGAACTGATTTCTTGTAAGCATCTCCTGTGAATCCGCCAGAATATTTAAGAAGAGAGTTCACGCTCTCGTTTTTCTTCATTTCATAAATCATCGGGCGCTTTACCTTTCCGGTAATCGTAACCAGACAGTCGTAGGGTCCCACAACGATGACATCATTATCTGCCAGGCGTACATTGCCGGTCAGTTTGCCATTGAGAATGTAATCATAGATATCTACCACGGAAACCAGTTTGTTATGGCGATAAACCTTGATGTTTCGCAATGTACCCAAGTCGTTGGTACCACCTGCCATATAGAGTGCGTGGAAAACGGTGGCAAAGGCAGATAGGGTATAGGTGCCTGGAGTTTTCACGTCGCCCATCACATTGACCATAATGGTCTTGGTTTGTCCTACAGTGAGTTTTATCTTGCTCGAACGGTATCTGCTACCCAGTGTATTGCGAAGTCGGGCATTTGCCTGAGCTACGGTCAAACCAGCCACCGATACCGGACCAAAGCCTTCGATGGTAACTTCGCCATCAGGAGAAACGGTGCTTTCTATGGTTTTCTGTGATGCACCATAGATGTCAATGATAACCGCATCTCCAGGTCCTAAGCGATAGTTCTGTGGAGTGGCTATATTCATATTTGGCTCGA
>JALFRV010000294.1 GCA_022778905.1 Prevotella sp.
TCATATTAGAGTTTTGCTTGTTTTCTTTTTGCAACACTAAGATAAGTGAAAATTCTGACATGGCAAAATCCTGGGCAACTTTTTGTTGCTCAGGAACTTATAAATAAAGTTAAATTATAGTGTTGCGGAATTAAGGATCAAACCATCGTCAATGGCGTACCGTGGTATGACCAGCATGGTAATGTGGTAAATGCTCACGGGGCAGGAATTATCCGTGACGGCGGGCGGTATTGGCTTTTCGGAGAATACAAGTCGGATACGAGCAACGCCTTCCCTGGGTTCTCTTGCTATTCTTCCGAGGATCTGACCCACTGGCAATTTGAACGGGTGGTATTACCCGTTCAGAAGGACGGCATACTTGGTCCAAACCGTGTGGGTGAGCGCGTGAAGGTGATGAAATGTCCCTCGACGGGACAGTATGTCATGCTGATGCACGCCGATGGGATGGACTATAAAGATCCACATATCGGTGTTGCAACCTCATCAATGGTAAATGGTGACTATCAACTGAGGGGTACACTCAATTACAAAGGAACACCGATTAAGAAGTGGGACATGGGTGTCTTTCAGGATGATGACGGTACGGGCTATCTGCTCATTCATCATGGTCCTATCTATCGTCTCACGGACGACTACCTGAGCATTGATACAATGATAGCCGATGTGAAGGGGATGGGCGAATCGCCGGCCATGTTCAAGAAGAATGGGATTTACTTTCTGCTTACCTCCAACCTGACGAGTTGGGAGCGCAACGACAATTACTACTTCACGGCTACCAGCATGGCAGGTCCATGGAAGCGTCATGGCACATTCTGCCCTCGTGGAACATTGACTTGGAACTCTCAGTCGACTTTCGTTCTGATGCTCCCCAATGGAACACCAATGTACATGGGCGACCGCTGGTCTTACCCGCATCAGGCTTCTGCCGCCACATACGTGTGGTTGCCCTTGCGGGTCTTTGGTGACAGTCTGTCTATTCCACAGTATTGGCAGACGTGGGATGCTCGGAAGGTGAAGCGTGTAGATTTGTTTGATGGTGCCTTTAAGAAGCATGTAGGTTTCTGTTCCAACCGCAAGGATGAGTTGGTAACGGTTAGCTTCAGTGGTACGCAAGCTGCTTTAATAGGCAGAACCGACAGCTTAAGCGGTTATGCATGGGTTACGGTGACAGATGGGAAAGGCAAGGAGGTTTATGCCTCCTATATCGACTGTTACAGCAAGGTTCCGTCGGAAGGGCTTCTATGCGTTACGCCGAAATTGCCGTATGGCAACTATAAACTGGCTGTAAGCGTTACCGGTGAGAAGCCTAACTGGATGGACAAGAAGCGCTACCTTTATGGAGCTCGTGACTGTTATGTAAAGGTGGACAGCCTGTTGTGGAATTGAGACTATTGTTATGACAGAGCCACTCTCTTTCTGTATTGTGACCGGATTTTAAATATAGATCTGCAGAAAATGACGATCCTATTGTGAGGTGGTGGCCTCCGGTGATTTCACAACGGCAAATCCGTTCTTGAAGACGCGGATCCGGGTGCCGTCAGACAGATGGGCCTCACTGTCAGAATGGGGACCGTCTTCATCCGCGATCCAGCCTTCCACATGGACGTTCTCGTCATCCACAGCTTCCCGCGAAGGCTTCTTGTCAATGATCTGCAGGAACAACTGGCGTCCGGAGGCTTTGTCGAAGATGGCGGCAAAGGGTTTGCCGTAGCGTGTCTGGCAACCTTTCTGAAATGCGACGCCATAGTTTTTCATCAGCAGACTGTCGCCCTGCAGGCGGATCTCGGAGTTGCTTCCCAATCCTTCTGGCAGTGGCGTGGTCCAGATCGTACGTAGATCGTAGTCCATGCAGTAGATGCTGTCGGCGTCGGCCACATAGAACCGATCTTCCTCGCGGATGAAATTGCTATGGGTGGCGGTCAGGATGGCCGATTTGATGAAAGGTTCTGCGGAGACCGACACATCGCCACGGTTCTTCAGGGTGAGCGCCGTGGTGGTGCGCCAGACGAACTTGAAGCGCGATTTCGTTGGCTCTTTCACGCCTCCGGCGAAAGGTCTGCCGATGGTGTGACCTGTCTTTATGTCCATCCGGATCAGACTGTCGCCGATGAGCAACATGTATTGGAGTGAGCGGTCGGCCATGGCGTGCGCAAAGGGATAATGCCGGTTGTGGGAGATGAACGTGCGCCACTGTTCGGCTCCGTCGCTGGTTCGCAGGGCGATGAACTCGTCGCTGTGGCGGTTCAGGTTCTTCTGGAAGATGCCGGAGCGCCCGTCCGGCGTTGTCCCGACAAGTTGCCAGTTTTTGCGCCACAGCTTTCTGCCGCTGAAATCGCGCATAGTGGTGCCGATCAAGGCACCACCCTCCGTCATGTAGCCGTCGTCAGTGATGGCCTTGATGGTGCCGGATGGTTGCGCAACAAGCTGCATGTCGCTGCGCCGGTAGATGAAGTTGTGCGTGAAACCTTCATGATCATTGGCGACGACCAGCAGATAATTCGGGCTTGAGCTGTAGCGCACGGGGCGCATATTCAGGTTGACGTAATCTCCTTTTACGGGATTCCCATTCTTGTCCGTATCGACATTGATCTGCGAGATCTCCTGTGCGTGGAGGGTGCTGGTTGAAAGAGCCAGGACGAATGCCATGCTCCGGACCACGAAGTTGGTTCTCATTGTTATCATATCGTGATGAGTTCATTCTTTTTGAGGCCTGCCGTAGCCGTGCAGTCCTTATTCTTTCATCTTCGCCTTGCGGGCGTATTCAAAGAGCGAGGAGGGCAGATGGCAGTAGCCTGTGGGGTTCTTGTCGAGATAGTCCTGATGGTATTCCTCGGCGGTATAGAAGTTTTTCAAGGGTTCCAGTTCCACGACAATCAGGTCTTTGATGCTCCGCTGCACCTCGTCGAATACTTTCCGGATGACGGGCAGGTCGGCTGCATCTGTATAGTAGACGCCGGTCCGATACTGCGTACCCTGGTCGTGTCCCTGCCGGTTGAGGCTTGTCGGGTCGATGGCCTTGAAATAAAGTTGCAGCAGAAACTCTAAGCTGATCCCGTTGGGGTCATAGGTGACATGAACGGTCTCTGCAAACTGCGTGCGGTCCGTGCACACTTCCTGATAGGTCGGATCCTTGGTGATGCCGTTGGCGTAGCCTACTTCGGTCGCCGTCACGCCGTGCACCTGCTTCAGGTAGTGCTCTGTGCCCCAGAAGCAGCCTCCTGCCAAATAAATCTCTTTCATAATCTGTCCTTGTTGATTCAGTAGTTTCAAATATTTTCCATATCCCTTTGCCTGCATTTCCTCCTGCGGGATGAACAGCAGGGAGGCGCTGTTGATGCAGTAGCGGAGGCCACCCCGGTCTGCCGGCCCGTCAGGGAAGACATGGCCCAAATGGGCGTTTCCGTATCGGCTTCGCACTTCTGTGCGCGTCATTCCATGCGAACGGTCGGCATGTTCGCTCACCACCTCGGCCGAGATGGGCTTCGTGAAAGCCGGCCAACCGCATCCGGAGTCGTACTTGTCGGTGGAGGCAAAGAGGGGTTCGCCTGTGGTGATATCTACATAGATGCCAGCACGGAATTCGTCGTCGTAGGCATTCGTGAACGGCCTTTCCGTTGCGGCCTGCTGGGTGACGGCATACTGTTCTTCGGTCAGCTTGCTGCGCAAGGTGGCGTCGTCCGGTTTTTCATACTTTTCTGTTACCATGATCTTGTCCTTTCTGTCTTGTTGGGCGGCCCTTTCTGCAGCGCCGCATGCGGTTGTCAGCAGCAGTGTCACATATATCCATATATGTTTTCCCATTGGCTGTTCCTTCTATGTGCCGGCGCTGATGACCTGATCACGCATCGGTCATTAGACCCCAGCGTCTTATTTATACTTGATTCTTGATGCTTCCCGACCGCTTTCGTCTGCTTGCCGGACATCTTCCCTGCCGGTCTTTCCCGGTGTAGCCCGCTACGCCTTTGACAGCCCGGCAGGTAATCTGCCCAACTATAGAACGAAATCTGTTCGGTCTCCAATGACCGATCCGGGCTCATCGAACCGGTCTCCAAAGATACGGATTTTTTTCGAGATCACATGCGTATGGGGAGAAAGATTCCATGTTTCAGCCGTTCTGCTGATTGATCAAGGGTGCCGGTTGTCCGTCGATCTCCGGCCGGATGCACTTTGTCAGGCAAAAATTTTGCGGTCTGAACGAATATTCCTATCTTTGTCGAAACAAACCACATCAATCAATTAATCTAAACGAATATGAAAAGATTTGCTTTTAAGATGTATCTCAAGCCCGGATGCGAGCAGGAGTATGCCAAACGTCACGCTGCCATCTGGCCGGAGCTGAAGAAAATGATCACCGAAGACCAGGGTGTCAGCAACTACAGCATCTTCTGGGATCGCGAGACCAACCTGCTCTTTGCCTATCAGGAGTGCTCCAAGGAAACCAACAGCCAGGATACGACCGACGTAGATCCCATTACGCAGAAGTGGTGGGACATGATGGCCGACATCATGGATACCAACAAGGACAACAGCCCGGTCAGTGTCCCGCTCGAAGAGCTGTTCCATTTGGATTAGATCTTCTATGTAAGGGATGGAGGGATGAAGCAGCCGGCTCATCCCCCCATCTCCTCATCCTTCATCCTCCCATCCCTCATCTTTCATCCTTCATCCCCTCATCCTCTCATTTTTTCATCCTTCCTTTTTCCGCCATTTAAATTAATTGCTTACCTTTGCAGCCGATTATGAACAAGGTAAGTTACATCAAGCGCGTGCGGATCGTGTTCAAGCACTTTTCGCACAAGGGCTATGCACTTTTCTCTTGTCTCGGTAAGGAAGTCTTGATCGGCGTCCTCAGTGTTCCGACACTGTCCTACGCCAAGGCTGACGGCATTGCAATACAGCCGTTGCCAGCTTCCGATTCGCTCATCGTCAAGACGGTGCAGCAGATCGACGAGGTAGAAGTCATGGGCTCGCGAGCGCCGTTGACGAGAAGTCAACAAGCGAGAATGGTAACTGTACTGACACGCGACGAGATTGCGGCCGCGCCGGTACAAAGTGTAAACGACCTGTTGAAGTATGCCGTAGGCGTAGATGTCAGACAGCGGGGACCTATTGGAGCCCAGACAGACATCAGCATCCGGGGAGGAAACAGTGAGCAGATCACTGTGCTGCTCAACGGCATCAACATCAACGACCCGCAGACGGGGCACAACGCGTTCGACTTTCCGGTCGCGCTGGCCGATATCGAGCGCATCGAGATCCTTGAAGGGCCGGCGGGACGCGTCTATGGAACCTCATCCTTGGTGGGCGCCATCAACATCGTCACCAAGATGCCGCAGCGGACGTCGGCTGACGTGCAGGTCGAGGGAGGAAGCTACGGCTATGCGAGCGCAGCCGCCCGGGGCAATCTCTACAGCGGTGCCTGGAACCATTCGCTCTCGGCTTCCTATACCCGCAGTGACGGTTACAGCCGCAGCAAGGCCGGCAGGCTCAACGCCGACTATAAGACCGGAAAGGCTTTCTATCAAGGACTCTATCAGGACCCGAACATACGGGTGAAATGGCATGCGGGCCTCTCCGTGAAGGATTTCGGCAGCAACACGTTCTACGGTCTCAAGTGGGACGATCAGTTTGAACATACGTTCAAGACCTACACGGCCATTCAGGCCGAAAACCGCGCGGGTGCCTTCCATCTCCGTCCGTCCATCTATTGGAACCGGAACATGGACCGGTTTGAATTGTTCCGCGGCAAACCGGATACCTATCCTTATAACTATCATCGGACCGATGTCTACGGACTCAACCTCAACAGCTACTTTGACTGGCGGTTCGGGCGCACGGCTTTCGGCGCCGAACTGCGCAACGAGGATCTCGTGAGCGGCAATCTCGGTGAGCCGCTTGCCTCGCCGCGGCACATCCACGGTACGGATCGCGACTACGTTTACGGCTTCAACCGGACCAATATCAACTTTGTCCTTGAGCACAACGTCCTGCTTGAGCGTTTCACGCTCTCGGCCGGACTGACCGCGGCGAAGAACAGCGCAGCCGACATGAACATGCGCGTCTATCCGGGTGTCGATGCCACTTGGCGCATCGGTGACGGATGGAAGGTCTATGGTTCGTTCAACACGTCGCTCCGCATGCCCTCCGTCACCGAACTCTTTTATTCGGTCGGCGGTCATAAGGCCGACAGTCACCTCAAGCCGGAGGAACTGAGCGCCCTCGAGGCAGGCGTCGAATACCGCACGGACGTGATCGAAG
>JALFRV010000142.1 GCA_022778905.1 Prevotella sp.
AATTATAGTGTTGCGGAATTAAGGTATACCACCGCCAAGTTTACGCCGGCCAATGGGGAAAAGATCACCAAAGCCAAGCTCTTCGTCCAGGGCGCGTATGCCTGCACAACTACTAATTGGCCCGAACGCGACGAACTCGCCTATAACTACAATGCGCTGGTGATTGCCACACAGAGCAGCACCTATGAAGGCAAGATCATCGTGATACCCATGAAGCAGATCGGAACCGGAAACCTCGATACCGCCAAGGCGAAGGTCTACAGCGGATTCGGCAAGATCCTTGACTTCTGTGCGACTGGGTATTGATCGGTCAGAAAACTACAGCTGATGGTCGCATCGGACAGGATGATGCCCGGTGTAACCACCTGCTTGGTATTTTGACACATACGAAAAGTGTAAATGAAAACGATAATAAAATACGGAAACAGACCTTTAAATCAAACGAAAAGATAAACGAACACGTAATGAACAGACACTTATTATTAACTGCGACTACTGTCCTGACTATGTCCTTTTGCGCTCCGATTCAAGCGAGCGCCATCAATCTTCTCTTCTGGAAAAAGAAAAAGAAAGTTGAAACAACGACACCGAAGAAATCGGATTACGACAAGCTCTTCTCCAAAAAGCATGAGACCGTGAAAGGCCTCTTTACACTCCATCGGATGGAGGGTAAACTCTACTTTGAGATGCCTGTCAAGCTCATGGGGCGAGACATGCTGATCGGATCCACGGTCACCAATATCTCCGACAACAGAAATGCCATCGTCGGCTCCAAGCCACAACCTCCGCTGCACGTACAGTTCACCATGGACAAAACGCATGTGCAGCTCCGGCAGGTCAATTATGACTACATCGCAACGGAATCGGCTATTGACCAGGCACTGAAAAAGAACAGCATCGGCATGATCTTGGAAAACAAGAAGATCGAAGCATGGAACAAGGACTCGACCGCTGTGGTCTTCGAGATGACCTCCTTCTTCGTCAGTGACAATAAGAAGATGTCTCCGTTTGATGCAAATTCACAATTTTCGTCTTCCTACAAACGCTCGGAGGTATACAAGAGCGACCTTTCCTACCTGTCGCAGATCAAGGCTTTCAGTGACAACGTCATGATCAAGAGTGTACTTTCTTACTCATTCTCCCTAACGAATGCACAAGGAAAAGCCGCGCTAACAGATCAGCCTTTCACGGCCGAGATGACACGCTCGATCATGTTACTCAAGGAAAAGCCCTACCGCCCCAGAATTGCGGACTATCGGATCAACTACTTCTACACTGAGCGGGAGCAACTGGGGCCATCGTCCGCGACCACTCTGCCGGTCTATTACACCAACCGTTGGGATCTCCAACCCAAGGACACGGCCGCCTGGCAACGAGGCGAGATCGTCGAAGTGACGAAACCTGTCATCTTCTACATCGACAACACCTTCCCTGACCAGTGGCGTCCTTATATCAAGGAGGCAGTCAACATGTGGAGCGAAGTGTTTGAACAGGAATGTCGCCTGCGCGGTGCAATTGTCGCCAAGGACTTCCCCACAAAGGAAGAAGACCCGGAGTTCGATCCTGATAATATTAAGTACAACTGCGTGCGTTATGCCCCTATCCGGGTCCAGAATGCCATGGGACCGTCATGGGTGGATCCTCGGAGCGGAGAAATCCTGATGGCTTCCGTATACGTCTACCATGACTTCATCAAACTGATCAGCAACTGGCTGTTCGTTCAGACCTCTGCAGCCGATCCGTTAGTGCGTACCGTGAATATCCCCGAATCCGTTATGGGAGATGCGATCCGCTATGTCATCGGCCACGAAATCGGTCACTGCATCGGTCTGATGCACAACTGGGGAGCATCTCACAACTTCCCTGTGGAGAAGTTGCGTGATCCCGAGTTCACCCAGAAATATGGCACAACCCCCTGCATCATGGACTATGCCCGCTTCAACTACATTGCCCAGCCGGGCGATAAGGAGCGTGGCGTCAAACTGACTCCGCCACGTTTCGGCGTCTATGACCATTTCTCCATCAAGTGGGGCTATACCCCCGTATTTGGAAAAACCGAAAAGGAGGAAGAGGCATACATGTCCCAGTGGATCACGGACTCGTTGAAAGCGAGCCCATGGTATCGCTATGGCAAACAGCAATTCAGTATGCCCGCCACCGATCCGCGCGACTTGATGGAAGATCTCGGTGATGATGCCGTCGCCGCAACAATGTATGGCATCAATAATCTGAAGTATATCGTCTCGCATATGGATGAATGGCTGAGTAGGGAAGATGCCACTATGGACAGACGTAACGAGCTGCTCACCGCCATTGTCAATCAGATTGGACTCTACACGATCCATGTAGCCAGCAACGTGAGTGGATATTACGCCAATGAAGTTAAGGAGGGCGACGGCCAGCAACGATTCGTCCCCCTCAACAAAGCGAAACAGAAAGAAGCGCTCAACTATCTCTGCACGATGTATTCGGATTTGAATTGGCTCGACAACAAGGCATTGCTTCGCAAGCTGACATTGTCCGGCTCACCTGAAGCAACCATCCGCCCCTACATTGCCAATCAGATCCTCACAGCCCCGCTTCTCCTCACTGTCACCAGTGATATGGACAAGAATACCCTGCAGTTCAATGAAGCCATGGACATGGTCTACAACTTTATCTGGCGCCCGACAGCCAAAGGCCAAGCGCTGAACGAAGCCCAGATGGAGCTACAGAAATCTTTCATTTACCGAACAATGGTGAACAGTGGTTTCAAAGTGCCCCAGTCTGACCAGACTTTGACCAATATCAGCGTAGGGATTTGTCCAATGACAGATATAGAAAACTGTCCGGTAGCCGGATTCGGATTCGAGAATAGGGATATGTTTGCTAAAAGCGTCCGACTGACCCAGGCTGACATTTATCCTTATCTGTTGAAGGCCCAGACGTTGATGAAGTCACAATTGGGTTCTGCCAAAGGCAAGACTCAGGCACATTATGCTTTCCTCCTGAAAGTTGTGGAGCAGAATATGAAATAAGTCCGAAGACTATGAAGATGAAAAAGATAATTTTAGTTTTGCTCGTACTTGCTACGTGTTTTCCCACCGTATCAGGTGCCAAGAAGCAGAAAAAGAAAGAGACTCCTACCGAAAAGGTCAATTCCGATCGTACCTATCCTAAACTTTTCAAGGATGCAACGAAACTTATGAAAGCGAAATCGTTGGACCTTTCGATATACCTTTACAACGAAAAGGTCTATTTAGAGATTCCACGGCGAAATTTCGGACGCGAATTTCTATTCACATCAAGTATCACTAAGGCAACCGACCTTGGCCTTCAAGGCGTGATGGCCAATCGCCCCAAGTGTCTCATTATTGACAAACAGGACTCCTTGGTCTACTTCAAACAGCCTCGAGCCAATTATGCGGTCAACCCAAGGGATACAGCACTTGCAAAGGCTTTGGACATCTCGAAAGTGGATGCCATCACGAATGCTTTTAGAGTGGCAGCATACAATGTCGACAGTTCACGGGTAGTCATAGACGTGACAAGTTTTCTGAAGACGACCAACAAGCATCTTTTCTCGCTGAAAGGCCTCTTCTATGAGGAGGGCGTCTCCATTCAGTCATCCACGCAGAAGGGAGATGAATATGTCGAAAGCATCAATGCCTACCAGAACTGTGTATGTCTCACCAAATCTCTTTCACTTGAACTGGAGTTAGGCAGTATGTTTGGCGTTCTTAACGAGAAGCCGGTTACATCTTTGTCCGTACAGATAATGATCAGCATTCTGCCAGAGAAACTACTGATGATGCCTACTAAGGAGGCCAATGCACATATCGGAAGCGGGTATGTGACCTACACTGATTACCGTGATCTGACGGATGTCAAAACAGGATATCATGCAACCCGACGCAGGCTTTATGCAGGAAATAAAGTTGTTTTCTATGTCGACACGTTGATCAGTGACTCCTGGCGCAATGCCATTCGTGATGCTGCGGAGCGTTGGAACGATGAATTTGAGAAGCTAAATATGGGACGCCCACTGACGATCTCCCCTTTCTCCGCCGACTCTACCTTCAATGCAAACGATCCGATGGTCAATGCCATCTCTTTCGCAAATAACCTCAGCCGTTACGTGACAACCTACAATGTCACCGATCCAAGAACAGGAGAGATCTTCTGTACGAAGATATCAGTGCCCAGGGACTTAGCCGCAAACGTGAGGAGAAACGGGATGAGCATCATGGCCGAAGTAGATGACCGTTACCGGACCTATTACTTACCCGACGATCTATTATGCGAAATTCTGAAGGCTTACATGCTAAAAGCCTTCGGAAGTAGCCTTGGATTGAGCCAGAACTTGGCTGGCTCGTATGCTTATTCACCACAACAACTTCGTTCAGCTACCTTCACGCAGAAGAATGGAATCACAGCATCGGTCATGGACAATGTGATTTATAATTTCGTAGCAATGCCCGGTGACAGAGAGAAAGGCGTAGTGCTCACTCTAAACAAGCCTGGCAAGGCAGACGCTTTTGCCCTCCGGTATCTTTATGGCAATGATTCCAAGAAAGGCATGGACCAGTTGATTGCTTCAAATTCGGGCAATCCTGAATACATGGTAGGCAAGCCTGGCATCACCTATAGCGTAGATCCCCGCTGCCTTACATATGATCTAAGCAACGATCCCATCGAATCCACAAAGGCAAAAATACACCATCTTCGATATTTAGCCAAACATGCGGACAAGTGGTTCAATATGAATGAGCTGCCCTCATCATTCCAGCTCTTCCCAGAGATGTCTATTTTAGAGACCGTCAACTGTATCAACACTTTGAAATCATTTATAGGCGGTGTCTACCAGAATGAGCCGATCCCCGGCAGGACTAATATATTGACGGTCCCTGTACCTAAACCCTTGCAGCGCAAATGTATGAGCACTCTGTTTGAAATGCTTGCCAATATCGAATGGTACGATACGAATCCGGAATTTTCCAGATTGGGAGGCGCCAACAGCAATGTGAATTATGTCTACCATGTGCAGGGTTATCTCCTCAGAACCATATTCCCCCGACTGAAATATATGGATCTGAGCATTGACCACTCAAACGACCCATATACGCAACATGATTTTCTTACGGACATGGAACGCCATGTTTTCAACAACGTATGGACTAACAAAGCTCCTGGACGATTGGATATCATCGACATGTCTATGTACGTAAGCACCCTGATCGGCTACTCGCGCAACATGACGGCCATTGCCAACAGCAAGAAAGGAGATCATAACGCCTTTACAGGGGATGCGTTAGTTCCTGTTTCGGGAGTTGAACCCACGACGGAGCTGTTCTTCTACCATCGAACAGATCTTGACCCCCTGCTCTATCAGAAATTGACTGACGCCCGAAATTTGTTGGTAAGGGCGAAAAGACTCTGTAGGAATACGAACGATGCAAACAAGATTCAATTTATCATCATGACAGCGGACAGGGTATTGAAGAAATAAGCAGTCTGCACCGCATCATCTACTCCAACCGCTGCACCACAGGAATTTTCTTCGTGGTTGCAGCGGTTGCCTTTATACATGCAGGTCACACTTTTTGTCCGGAAGAATATGACCTATGAAATATATTTTGTATTTTTGTCGCAAGAATAATTATAGCATAGGTAATATTATGATTAACAAGCAACTATTATCTCCAGAGAGCATTGTAGTCATCGGAGGTTCCAACAATGTCCACAAACCAGGTGGGGCCTTGGTTCGAAACCTGATTCAAGGCAACTTTAAAGGTGTCCTCCGCATTGTCAATCCGAAAGAAGACGAGGTGCAAGGCATCAAGGTTTTTCATGACGTGAAGGAAATTCCGCCTACGGACTTGGCCGTTCTCGTTGTCGCGGCAAAGTTCTGTCCGGGCTATGTGGACTATCTGACCGCAGAGAAACAGGTTAAGGCCATCATCATCATTTCAGCCGGATTCGGTGAGGAGACCGAAGAAGGGGCACAGATGGAACAACAGATTCTCGACTGCTGCCAACAGCGGGAGGTTGCCCTCATCGGCCCCAACTGTATCGGCCTCATGAACCGTTGCCACCACAGCGTCTTCACCAAACCGATCCCCAAACTCAATCCGAAGGGTGTCGACTTTGTTTCCGGAAGCGGTGCAACTGCCGTGTTCATTCTCGAATCGGCCGTGATCAAGGGTCTGCAATTCAATTCTGTCTGGAGTATCGGCAATGGGAAACAGATCGGTATCGAAGATGTCCTGCAGTATATGGACGAACATTTCGATCCCGAACGCGACTCGCACGTCAAGCTCCTGTACATTGAGAATATCTCCAATCCGGACAAATTGCTCTTCCATGCGGGGTCTCTCATCCGCAAAGGATGCCGCATAGCAGCCATCAAGGCCGGGTCCAGCGAAAGCGGTGCACGTGCCGCATCCTCTCACACAGGGGCCATAGCCAGTTCCGATTCAGCCGTTGAGGCGCTCTTCCGCAAAGCCGGCATCGTACGATGCTTCTCCCGTGAGGAACTCACGACGATCGGCTGCATCTTCACCCTGCCTGCTCTGGAAGGCAAGAACTTTGCCATCGTGACTCACGCAGGTGGCCCGGGCGTGATGCTGACGGATGCTTTGGCCAAGGGAGGACTGAATGTTCCGAAGTTGGAAGGGCCGGATGCCGACGAGCTGAAAAGCCAGTTGTTCCCCGGAGCCTCTGTTTCCAACCCGATAGACATACTCGCTACCGGCACCCCAGAGCAATTGGGCATCGCGATCGACTATTGCGAACATCGGTTCAAGCATATCGATGCCATTTTCGTCATATTCGGCACACCCGGCCTCGTACAGCTCTACGAGGCCTATGACGTATTGCATAAGAAGATCTTGGAATGCAAGAAACCAATCTTCCCCATTCTTCCGAGCCTTCATACCGCAGGCCCAGAAGTGGACGAATTCCTGAAGAAGGGACACGTGAACTTCAGTGACGAAGTGACGCTTGCCACTGCGCTGACGCAGATGTTGAAGACACCGCAGGCAGCCGCACCACAGATAGAACTCTTTGGGGTAGACGTTCCGAAGATCAGAGAGACCATCAGCAACATCAAGACCGACGGTTACATCACGCCGGATCAGGTCCGTCAGCTGCTCAGTTGTGCCGGCATCCCCATGGTGCCGGAAAAAGTGGCCAACAAGAAAGAAGAACTCCTGGAGTTCGTACACAAGATTGGCTATCCTGTTGTCGCCAAGGTCGTCGGACCGGTTCATAAGAGTGATGTCGGCGGAGTGGCGTTGAACGTCCGCAGTGATCAGCATCTATCGATCGAATTCGATCGAATGATGAAGATCAAAGGTGCCCAGGCCGTCATGATACAGAAGATGTTGAAAGGCACCGAACTGTTTATCGGAGCCAAATATGAGCCGCGATTCGGACACGTAGTGCTGTGCGGGCTCGGCGGCATCTTTGTCGAAGTGCTCAAAGATGTCTCAAGCGGCCTTGCCCCATTGTCCTACGAGGAAGCCTTCTCCATGATCCATTCACTGCGCGGGTACAAGATCCTGCAGGGCACCCGCGGGCAGAAAGGCATCAACGAACAGAAGTTTGCCGAGATCATTGTCCGTCTTTCCACCCTCCTCCGCTTTGCAACAGAGATCAAGGAAATGGACATCAACCCGCTGCTGGCAGATGAAAACGATGTCATAGCCGTTGACGCACGGATTCTCATAGAG
Source organism: Prevotella sp. (assembly GCA_022778905.1). GTDB lineage: Bacteria > Bacteroidota > Bacteroidia > Bacteroidales > Bacteroidaceae > Prevotella. The sequence goes on from JALFRV010000142.1 coordinate 7,713, forward strand.
AAAAAGTAAAACAACAAATGGGTAAAAAAGTAAAAAGGTAAAAGGGTAAAAAGGTAAAAAAGAGAAGCAACGTATTGCTTGATCTTCTGTGCCTGCCTCTTACCTTTTTACCCTTTTACCCTTCTACATTTATCATTATCCGCAGTGGAAATACTGCTTGACTAATTTTTCAATTTTTTCTTCATTGCCCTGAATGTCGGCCCGCAGCGTTTCATCATCAAAGGAACGGAGCTGAGCGATGATGCCATCGATCATGGCAGGACTGAACACTCCATACTGCTCATAGATGCTGCGCTGTTTCTGCAGACAGGCTGCCGATGCCGAACAACTGTCAGGAAGCTGTGCCAACTGATCCAATCGGCTGGCGTTGGCAGCGGCATGTATGTTGACGTCAACATAGTTTTGCTCGGCCACCTCGAGCGCATTTTCCATCTCGAAACCATGACGGCAGGCAACACAGAGAC
>JALFRV010000036.1 GCA_022778905.1 Prevotella sp.
GACCGAGCGGGAGCGTGCCAATGCCGCCGCCGAAGCCGCCGGGCGGCAGGACGAAGAGGCAGCCGCGCCGGCCTTCCTGGCCAATGGAGACCGCGCGAGCGTGCAGCGGGTGCGCAACGTGAGGCGGCTCTACGGCTTCAACTTCGCCGATGTGCGGCTCCGCTTTCCCGATTATGACGACTACGAACTGCAGGTCACGCTCCTCCTCGACAGCCTTGGGGCGGAGGCTCCCGCACTGACCCGCGAGCAGAATGAGGAGCTCTTCAACCGGGTCATGGATGATTATGCAGACCTGCCGTTGAAGAAAGACCGTCTCGGACGCCTCCGCCAGGATCCCTGTTTCAATGCCCTGCAGGTCAAATATGCCTACGCCGTGACCTGCCATAAGGCGCAGGGCGGGCAGTGGGCGCACATCTATCTCGACCAGGGATACATGACCGACGAGATGCTCACGCCTGATTACCTCCACTGGCTCTACACCGCTTTCACCCGCGCAACGGAGAAACTCTTCCTCGTCAACTGGCCCAAGAACCAGAGGGAGGATGAGGATGATGAGGGATGAGGGGATGAAGGATGAAAGATGAGGGGATGAAGGATGAGGGATGAGAGATGAGGTGGGGAATTTAAAACGACACGCATGCAAATAGACAACAAATGGCTCGGACACTGGTTCGACCGCTTCAACCACGACTACTTTGCCGACCGGCTCCCCCGGCCGCGCCTTTCTGTGGGCCGCTCACGCACCCGATTGGGCAGCATGACATGCCGGCGGCAGATCCGCATGCTGCGCACCGTGCGGACTGACTATGCCATCCGGCTCTCCAACTGCTACGACCAGAGCGAGCGGCAGTTTCAGAACGTGCTCCTGCATGAGATGATCCATTATGACTTGGCCTACTCGGGCCAGCGCGACTCGTCGCCCCACGGCCCTCTGTTCCGCAGTCGCATGAACGAGCTGAACAGACTCCACGGCTGGGAGATCACGGTGACAACCTCCGTGCGCGGGCTTCGCGTGGTCGGCGGAATGACGAAGCGGAAGACCTATTTGGTGCTCGCCCTGACAATGCAGACCGGACATCGCGTGCTCTCCGTGGTCAACCCGCGTTATGCCCGGCACATCGAGCGGATCCTGTGCACAGCCCCCGGCGTGGCGGATCACGGATGGTATACCTCCTCCGACACCTATTTTGCCGCCTTCCCCTGTGTGCGCAGTCCGCGCGGACACCGCGTCCCGCCTGCCCTCTTCGATGAGAAAGTCAGTCGGATGACGCCCTTCAGCCTCCGCTGACCTCCGCACCAGCGTTCGCAGCCTTCCGCTTTCGCGTTTGCTGCCCCCCGCTTTTGCCTTCGCAGCCCCCCGCTCCCGGACCTGCTGATCCCTGCTCCTGTCCGCTCGTCGTTCCCTTTCGTCTCACCCTTCGCAACCTTCTTCCGATCCGGCAGGGAAGCTTCTTGAAGCTATTTTGTAAGGTGTTGACTTTCAATACTTTAATTTTGTCCTGCGCAGAGCATAGCTTTCGGCCGCCGAAAGCTATGCTCCGGGCCGCCCAAAGCATAGCTCTCGGGCGCCCAAAGCTATGCTTTCCGCCAGCCGTATTTATCCTCTGCTTTCAGCGTCACATTCTGCCCCTCCTTCGGTACGTTTCCGATGCCCTTCCCGAAGGATCATCCGGCCGTGTCGGCAGGGCATTTCCGTCCCGCATCCGACCGCCGTTTCGGAAGCTGAAACGGGTCTGGCCGCTCTCAGACTGTCATGCGCCGAAACGCAGACAGGGATGCGCCGAACGAGTCGGAGCATCCCTGTCTTTGTTGCTTTCGTCGGCAGTGAGACCTGCCGGTCGTCGTTTAGGTCCTGCCGCAGCGGTCCTCCCGTCGTCAGCCAATCAGCTGCGGGACGAACGAGGAGATGATCAGCACGATCAGACCGACCACCAATACGGTGATCGTCTTGCGCGAACAGCCCTGCCATTCTTTCAGAATGATGCCCCAAACGTTGCTGAATACCACGTTGAGAGCCATCAGAATGCAGAACGCGAAGGTCATCAGCGCCGGACTTCCAGTGAGGAATCCCTTGCCCAAAGCCAATCCGAAGAACTGGCTGTACCACAGTGCGCCGGCCAATAAGCAGAAAAGTGCGTTGTTGGCCCATACCGAACCCTTGCGGTAGTCGCCCCAAGTGTGGTTCCGTTGGTTTTGATACAGGCAGTAGACAGCGTTGGTGGCGAAGCCGCCCAAGGTCACGAGGAGCGTCGCGGGAAGCGTTGTGAACATCGGATTCACACCCTCAAAGTGAAGCTCCTGCCCCTGATAGAGCCCGATGTTGAAGCATGCGCTCATGAAACCGGCCAGCAGTGCCACGGCGATACCTTTCGGGAAGTTGAAGTCCTTCACGGCTTTGCGCTTGTCTTCTTCCGACAGTGACTGCGCCTTCATGTTGCCGGCGATGCCGATGATGGCGATGCCGACGAGCGTGACGATCACGCCGATGACGACCGAAGTGGTGATGTCGGCAGCGTGTCCGGTGAACAATGGGGCAAGAATCGTGCCCAAACCGGCGCACGTGCCCAATGCAATGCTCTGTCCGAGAGCCACACCCAAGTAGCGCATGGACAGTCCGAAGGTCAGTCCGCCGACACCCCAGAGCACGCCATAGAAGATGGTCATCCATGTCGCATGGGGATTGCTGGCGAAGAGTGCCATAAGACTCTGACCGGCAGGGACGGCAAGCATCGCTCCCAGCAGCGGCAGCACGAGCCAGGCGAAGACTCCCTGGATGATCCAATAGGATTCCCAGCTCCAGTCCTTGATCTTGTTGATGGGGACATAGCAGCTCGATTGGCAGAAGGCGCCAATGGCTATAATGATGAGTCCGAACAGTATTTCCATAAGGTTGATGATTGAAAGGACAGATGTTTCACCGTCGTCCGGGAAAGCAGAATGTCAGTTCCGGCGCCGGCGAAACATTTGTCCGTGGTTGAAAGAGACGTAACGACTTACGCCCCTGCGTGATTACTTGCGGTTGGAGAGGACGTCTTTCTCGTACTGGGCAACGTCAGCCAGATACTCCTCACCTACAGGGATGTTGTGCTTGAAGTTGTAATAGTCGTACACAGCGCCGAACGGAAGCGTCTTCTCCTCTTCCATGAGGGCGAGCCGCTCAAACCATTTGCCTTCGTCTTCATATTGACGCAGCTGGGCCAGAGGCTCAAGGAAGCCCTGCAGGAGCGACTTCTGGGTAGCCCGGACACCGATGATATAGGCGCCGATACGGTTGATGCTGGCGTCGAAGTAGTCGAGTCCGATGTGGGCGCGGTCCAACTGTCCCGAGCGGACAAGCTCCATGAAGAGGTTGCGCGTGTTGTCGTCGAAGAGCGTGACGTGGTCGGAATCCCAGTGCATGGGACGTGACACGTGCAGCATCAGTTCCGGTACGAAGAGCAGCAGGGAGCTGACTGCGTCCGACACATTCTCCGTCTGCTCGTAGTGGCCCGTATCCAACGTGTAGATGACATTGTTCTTCGAGCAGTAGCCGGCATAGAAATCATGGGAGCCGACGGTGTATGCCTCGAGTCCGATGCCGAAGAGTTTGGCCTCGAGACATGATTTCATGTCGGGCAACTGTTCTGCCAAGATCTCGTCGAGCGATTCCTTCAGGATCTGGCGATAGCGATAGCGCTCCACCGTGTAGTCCTTGCTGCCGTCGTGAACCCAGATGTTCATGATGCATGGATCCTGCTGGAACTTGCCCATCGCGTCAGCAATGCGGCGGCAGCGCTTCGTGTGCTCGATCCAGAAGTCACGGATCTCCTTGTCCGGGTTGCTCAGTGAGAGATAGCCGCTCTTCGGATGTGAGAAGGACGTAGAGTTGAAGTCGAGCTTCATGTTGTTCTCTTTGGCCCATTCCATCCAGCCCTGGAAGTGCTTGGCCTCAACCTGATCGCGGTCCACGAACGTGCCTCCGAACTCGCCGTAGGTCTCGTGCAGGTTCAGTCGGAACGTGCCGGCGAGCAGCGAGGTCACCTTTGAGATGTCCGCACGCAGTTCCTCGATGTTGCGCGCCTTGCCCGGATAGTTGCCCGTGGTCTGGATTCCGCCCGATGCGGCTTCACCTCTTTCGAAGCCCATGACATCGTCGGCCTGCCAGCAGTGGAGTGAGATCGGGGTCTTTTCCAAGGTCTCCAACGCCTTGTCCGTGTCAACGCCGAGCGCAGCATAGCGCTCTTTTGCAATCGCATAATTCTTTTCAATCAGTTCTGATTTCATAATGATAGGTTTTTATTGATGTTGTATAGATATAATAGATAATATGTTCCGTCATGGCGGACGCAGTGTCCCGGTCTCGCAGGTCCTGCCTTCCGATGCCCCAGACCGTGGGTCCCGAATGGCAGGAGGCGCGGAACGGCCGGGCCGTCAGCCTATTGCTTCGTGACCGCAAGATACTTTTCGTAGGCCTGATCCCACACTTCGCGGTCTTTGGGTTCAAACTTTTTCAGTTCGATAGAATCGGCGATGATGCGCCTCATCTCCCATATGTCCTTCACGCAGCCTGCTGCTTTCGCCTGCAGCATGATGTTTCCGAGCGCCGTCCCTTCCTGCGGGCCGGCCAAGACGGTAACTCCGCACGAACTGGCCGTGAACTGATCGAGATACTCATTCTTCGAACCGCCGCCGATGATGTGCAATACCTCGATGTCGAAGTCGGCAAATTCCTTCAGCCAAGTGATCACCTGGCGGTAGCGGAGGGCAAGGGAGTCGAAGATGCAGCGGCAATATTCGGCATAGTCTTGCGGCACGGGCTGGTCGGTCTTGATGCAGTAGGCCTCGATGGCCTGCACCATTGAGGCGGGATTGGCAAAGCTCGGGTCGTCCGGATTGATGAGACTCTTGAAGCCGGTGCACTGCATCGCCTTGTCCAAAAGCTCCGAATGGCCCATCCCCTTGGTCTCTGTCCACTCCTTGCGGCAACGCTCATAGATCCACATACCGCATATATTCTTGAGGAAACGGGTGGTTCCTTCGATGCCTCCTTCATTGGTGAAGTTGAGGTTGAAGCTGCGTTCGTTGATCACGGCGTTATCGGTTTCGATGCCCATCAGTGACCAGGTGCCGGAGCTGAGATAGGCAAACTTCTCGTCTCTTGCCGGCACTGCGGCGACGGCACTGGCGGTGTCGTGGCCCGCAACGGCGATGACGGGCACTGCTCCGAGGCCGGTCAGCTTCTGCACTTCATCCGTCAGCGTGCCGATGATGGTGGCGGGGGTGGTCATGGGACCGAACTGATCGCGGCGGAGACCGATGCTCCGGATCAGGTCCGGGTCAAGTTCCTTCGTGACGGGATTGAGGATTTGGGACGTCGAAGCAACGGTATACTCGCAGATGGCGTTACCTGTGAGCATGTAACTGAGTGCATCCGGGATGAACAGAACCTTTTCCGCGTTCTCCAAAGCAACGTTCTTGTCCTGCCGCATCTGGTAGATCTGGAAGAGGGAGTTGAAGTTCATGAACTGGATACCCGTCTTGCCGTAGACTGTCTTCTTGTCAATGGCTTTCTCAAAGTATTGCTCCATGGTGTCCACGGTGTGCGGGTCGCGGTAGGCGAGGGGATTTCTGAGAATGGCCCCGTCGGCACCTACGTAGACGAAATCGCATCCCCATGTGTCGATGCCGATGCTTTGGATGGGTATGTTGCGCTCTGCTGCGAGCTTCAGCCCATTGATGATTTCGGCATAGAGGGCAAATATGTCCCAGTAATAGTGGTTGCCTGTTTCAATGAGGCGGTTGTCGAAGCGCGTCAACTCTTCCAATTCGACTTTGCCGTTGTCCAGCAGTCCGATGATCGTGCGGCCGCTGGTGGCGCCCAAGTCGACTGCAAAGAAATATCTTTTTGGGTCCATAGGTGTGGGTAGGTTATGTTGATGATAGTTTTTAATTGATGCAAAGATAGTGGTATTTTCATCTTATAAACACGAATATTTGATTTTTCAGCAGTGAGTTTTGAGATTTTTTATATCTTTGCAGACTGTAAATAAACTAAAAAAAACATTAACACGATGTCAACATTAACCTTTGTCATTATTGCCGTATTCATCATCGGCTATCTCTGCATAGCGCTTGAGGGTCTTACGAAGGTCAATAAAGCGGCCGTTGCTTTATTGATGTTCGTCTTCTGCTGGATGTTCTATATGTTCGATCCTGCACCTTTCGTGCAGCTGATGCACCCTGACAGTCAGGTCGGAGCGGACGGATTGCTGGCGTTTGTCAACAGTCTGATCGAGGAACATTTAGGCAGTACCTCCACCACCTTGTTCTTCCTGATGGGCGCCATGACCATTGTGGAGATCGTAGACCAGAACGGAGGGTTCAACTGGGTACGCAATGTGATGCGGACAAAGAGCAAGCGCGGCCTGCTCTGGAAGATCGCCTTCATGACCTTCTTCCTGTCTGCGATCCTCGATAACCTGACGACCAGCATCGTCATGATCATGATCTTGCGCAAGCTCGTGCCCGAACACAAGGACCGTATCATCTATGCCTCGTTAGTGATCATTGCTGCCAACTCCGGCGGCGCGTTCTCCCCGATCGGCGATGTGACGACGATCATGCTCTGGAATGCGAGCATGATCACGGCCGCGGGCGTGATCTCGGAGATCTTCGTGCCCTCGTTGGTGTCGATGCTGATACCGGCTGCGATCCTGCAGTTCATGCTGAAGGGCAACCTGATCGACGATGAAGCCAACACGTCGACGGCGGATGGCGACTACGAAGTGCTCGACTTCTCGTCGCTCCAGCGCAAGGTCATCTTCGCGCTCGGTGTGGGCGGTCTGATCTTCGTGCCGATCTTCCGTTCGCTGACCAATCTTCCGCCGTTCGTAGGCATCCTGCTTGTATTGGGCATCCTATGGACCACGACGGAGGTTTTCTATCGTCAGCTTCACCGCGACCATTCGGGCGACGGCTTCACACGCCGTGTGAGCAATCTGCTCTCACGCATTGATATGTCTACGATCCTGTTCTTTCTCGGTATTCTGATGGCCGTTGCCTGTCTGGAGGAGGTTGGTGTGCTGACGGCAGTCGGCAGTGGTCTGAACGTCGCGTTCAACGGCAACCACTATGCCGTGACCGGTCTGATCGGCGTATTGTCGAGCATCGTAGACAACGTTCCGCTGGTGGCCGGCTGCATGGGCATGTATCCGATTGCTCCGAGTGGTGACATGGCTGTCGACGGCATATTCTGGCAGCTGCTCGCCTACTGTGCCGGCGTGGGCGGATCGATGCTGATCATCGGTTCGGCAGCAGGCGTCGTGGTCATGGGTTTGGAGAAAATCACGTTCGGATGGTATATGAAAAACATCACCTGGATTGCCTTCGTGGGCTACGTGGCGGGTATTCTGAGCTACTGGCTGATTCGCACTTTCATCTTCGTGACACCGCTCTGATCCTTCGTGACACAAGTTATGCAAAGGCCGCATCCGACGCGTTCGGGTGCGGCCTTTGTCGTTTTTGCAAGTCGTTGATATGCTGTGAGTTGTGCGAATCTTGTGCCTGCCCTGCGCAGAGCTATGCTTTGGGCGCCCGAAAGGATAGCTCCGGGCGGTCAAAAGGATAGCTCCGAGCGGTCAAAAGGATAGCTTCGGGCGGCCGAAAGCATAGCTCTGCGCGCGGCACAGGAATGATGTCAGGAATGGGCAGTCTGACGGAAGTCGCTCGGCTTGGTTCCTGTCTTGATCTTGAACTTGGCTGAGAAGTAGTCGGGAGACTCGAAATTGAGCCTGTAGGCGATCTCCTTGATGCTGAGATCGGTGGTCGTCAGCATCTCCTTTGCACGCTGCAGGCGCAGGTCCTGCTGGTATAAGGCGGGCGAGATGCCGGCATATTCCTTGAAGAGTTTGCGGAAGTTGGAGTAGCTGATGCCCATGCGCTCGGCCAGCTGCTGTATGGTCAGGTTGCTCTCAAGGCCTTCGCGGATCAGCTGCCGGGCCTTGTTGACCATGTCTACATGGTCTTGATTGCGGCTGAGCACCATGTTCCGCTCGAGCGAATACATCATCCCG
>JALFRV010000053.1 GCA_022778905.1 Prevotella sp.
CAACTGAGCATCTTAAAGGAAATAGACAAGGTCTGCAGGCAGCTTGGCACGCCCTATTGGCTTGACGGAGGGACGCTTTTGGGAGCCGTCCGTCATGGCGGTTTCATCCCTTGGGATGACGATATCGACATTGCCATGGACGAGCAAGACCTCAAACGCTTCGTCCGCGAGGCACAGCCACTGCTCCCGGATTATCTTTTCGTGCAGACGCCCGATACCGACCCGCAATCCAAGGAGCCCATCATCAAGGTGCGCGACCTCAACTCGCTCTACATCGAACGGGGCGACCACTTCCAGAGCGACTATGTGAAGGGCATCTATGTCGACATCTTCCCCTTCACCAAACATCCCGACATCCCCCGCAGCTGGATACGCCGGCTCGGACGAGGCATATCCAAGAGCCACTCCATCCTTCATCACAGCCACACCTATTCGCTGCGTGCGGCGGCGGAATTCTTCTGGTTCGGGGCCATGAACGTCACCTACCGCCTGCTATGGAACCTGCTTTCGGCTGTCTGCAAGTCCACCCGTTATGCCAACACTCCGATCATCAACGGCTACGGCATCACGCACGAGCGCACCACGGTGCTGCCCTTGTCCATGATCAGATTTGAAGATTCGGAGTTCCCCGCGCCGCATGATCCTGACCGATACCTGACCAATATCTACGGCAAATACATGGAAATACCGCCTGAGGACAAACGGCAGTTCCATTCTCTCCTGATCATTCCCGAGCTCGTCAGCAATGACTCTGCAGGCTGTGGGCAATGCCCGTCCGGAGCGGAGTCAGCGGCTCCCAGCCCAACGACCTGATTTTCTCAATGCCGAACGTCGCCTTCGTGATCGGCGTCGTATTGCCCTGCGAGGCGCCGTCGGGCATGTCGAAGACCACGTTCGTATGCGCCGCCTCGGCCACAAGCTGTGCCAGTTCGGCGATGGTGACGTTTCCGTCCGGGTCGGCCACATTGTATGCCTGCCCGTTTTCTCCGTTCAACAGGATCCGGAGCAGGGCATGGGCTGCATCGACCACGTAGATCCACGACCGGTACTGCCCGCCTTTGCTCTTGAGGACGATATCCTCTCCGCGCAGCGCATTCCTGAAGAACTGCGCGTAGACACGGTCATCGTGCTCCGCGAAACAGGGTCCGAACGTATGGCAAAGACGTGCGATGACGGCCTCGGTGTGGTATTCGTGCGCATAAGAGACACAGAGCGTCTCCGCCGCACGCTTCGAGGAGGGGTAGCAGGCACGCACGGAGGCGCAGTCGACATAGCCACTCATGCGCTCCGTAAAGGCTTGTCCGTCTCCCTCCCCGTAGATCTCGCCCGACGAGACATAGAGCATGCGCTTCATGCCGTGCCCGAGTCCATAGTCCATCAGCCTGCTCACGCCGTCGATGTTGGCCTTGATGACCTCCACGGGCTGTTGCTGAAAGAACTTCGGACCGGCGTTGCTGGCTGCATGGATGATGTAGTCGAACGCCACGTCACTCGTGACAGGCTCCGTCACATTCATAACGATGAACCGGAAAGCGGGATCGTCCGCATAGCGTCCGAAACGCTTCCGGGCTCGCTCCTCGTTCCTTCCGGCGGCGAAAACCCGATAGTCCCGCCGCGGATTGAGCATCAGCACGTCGGTCAGACACCCGCCTATGAGACCCGTGGAACCCGTGACCAGGATGTTTGAATGCGCCAACCGGCTGAGATCCAATCCCCGTTCGTAAAGGCCACAGATATCTTCTTCGTAATCCGAACGCATCCTCCCCGTCATTTCAACCATTTCTCCGCATGCACGTTCATCAACGCCTTGAGGATCTCCAAATCCTCTACGGTGGTGATCTTGATATTCTTTTCCGATCCCGGAACGATGTGCATCTCCCTTCCTCCGAGCTCTGCCATGAGCGTGCAGGATGCAATCGAGTTCGCGATCCCTTTCTCCCTCGCCTCCTCATGGGCACGGATGAGGTTGCCTAAGCGGAACGTCTGCGGTGTCTGCGTGCGGATGAGCTTGTCGCGGGGGATGCTGACGGAGGTCGAAAAGCCATCCTCACTCTCTAAGATCGCTTCCCTGCAGCGGATGCCTGTGATGGCATAGCCGTACTGCTGGCAGATGGCGATGTTCGAGGAGATGATCTCTTGGGAGAGCAGCGGACGCACTGCATCATGCACGAGCACCAAGTCCTCGGCCTGGCAGCCGGCATCTTTCAGGCCGTAGATGCCATTGTGTATCGACTCCTGACCGTTCTTTCCGCCGGGAAAGATCCATCTCAACTTGGTGACATTGAACTGGTTCGCATACGACTGCAACACCGTTTCCCAGCCCGAGAGGCAGACGACGGCAATGCCGTGGATGTCGGGATGCTGCTGGAAAGCCATCATCGTATGGATGATGATGGGGCAATTGTCGACGTGCATGAACTGCTTCGGGATGTCCTGCCCCATCCTGTTGCCGGATCCCCCGGCAATGATCAGTGCGTAATTCATATCTTTTGATTTTGATAGTTCACAAATGTAACGAAATTTTAGGATAGTTCCAAATTTTGCGGATGTTATCCCACATCGAAGTTGAACAACGTGCAGTGGTATGCAAAGATGAACGGAAAGCCCCACCCGCGTATCATTCCCCTGATGCCGCGCGTGTCGTCCGAGGGATAGATGCGGTCGCGGTGGCGCATGCAGAGAAAGCAGAGGCGCAAGAGTGACAACGGATCCTTGCGGAGCAGGAGACGGCAGAGGCGGTGCGCAAGGGCAAACCGGGGCGCGCCGGTGGCCTCATAGAGATGGCTGTAGAGCAGTTTCCAGGCGGGCTTCTCCTGCAGTTTCCGGTAATTGGAAAGGCCATGCAGGAACGGCTGATAGGTCGTCTTGCGCTTTGACTCGGTGTAATACCGGCTGTGTTGCATGGCTGTCACCGAACCGGAATGATCGCGATGCAGGTTCAGCGGTTCGCTCACCTTGGCCAGTCCGTTACCCAAGTGGGCGTGTAAGGCCAACCCCCAGTCGAAGAAGATATAGTCGAGCCAGTTCGACTCCTGCTGCACGAAGTCGCGACGGAGCAGCATCGAGTGTCCCACAATGCCGAGGAAGAGCTGCCGCTCGAGACAGTTCTTGTAGCTGACACGATGGCTGTGCGCCAAGTCAGCCCCCCGGAGGTGGTCGGAGAAGCAGATGTCGCAGTCGCCGATGGCGGCCACTTGCTTCGCGATCTTGTCCTCGAACCACACGTCGTCCTGGTCCGAGAAGGCCACGAAGTCGCCTTTCGCTTGCATCGCGAGCGAACGGAAGTTGCGGTTGTAGCCTAAGTTGGACGCGTTGACGGTGAACTTGATGAACGGGAAACGCTGCGCATACGCCCGGCAGATGTCGGGCGTGGCATCGGTGGAGCCGTCATCCTGGATGAGCAGTTCCGTGATGGGGTAGGTCTGGCGGATGATGGAGTCGAGCTGTTCGCGGATATATCGCGCCCCGTTATAGGTCGCCATGACCACGGAGACGGTTTTTCCGGCGGCGGTTCCCGGTGTGTTCGGATCATTCATTTTCGGTGTCTGATTTTGTCACGGATAAAGTTCACACACTCGTCGAGTATCTTCACGCGCGCCGTTTTCATCACGATATAATATAGCACGGCAGCCATGAGGATGCGCGAGACGAGCAGAAGGAGGAGGTTGGAGATGCCTTCCGTCGTGACATAGGTGAGGCCCATGACGGCGGCGGCGGCCAGCGCAAAGGGCACGACATCGGCCAGCAGCCAGCGCAACCGATAGCCCGAGAGCCGACGGGTGAAGCGGTGCCAGACGAACAGCCACACCACATTGACAACCGTGTAGACCACTACCATGGTCCGGACACCGTAAGGCCAAAGCCCCACCATGAGCAGGATCTGGACGATGCCTAAGGCTAAGGTGACACCGAGGAAGATATCCGACTTGCCCTTGCTGATGATCAGGTTGGACATGAGCGTGCAAAGGGGCATCACGGAGCCGCCGAGACAGAGCACCTGAAGCAGCCGGGCGCTCGCGAGCCACCTGTCGGTGAGAGCCAGGACGATGAACTCCCGCGCCACCAAAGAAAGGCCGAACATGAGCGGGAAGGAGATGAAGGCCGTGAAGCGCATCATCTTCCGGAAGGCGTTAAGCTGCCGGCCGGTCTCCTCGCGCAGGTCTACGAGCACGGGTTGGGCCACCTGACTGATCATCCCCTGTATGAGGGAGAAGCCCTTGAAGTCCCATTGGTAGGCCTGATTGTAATAGCCTGCCTCGCGCTGGGAGAAGTAGTGGCCCAAGAGCACGTTGAGGATGTTGTTGTTGATGTGGGTGGTTATCGTGGTTGCCAATATCTTGTAGGAAAAGCCGAACATGCGGCGGATGGGGCTGAAGTCGAACTCCCACGTCGGATGCCACGGCGAATAGTGCCACAAGAACAGCGTGTTGACCGTGACATAGACGATTCCCTGCGTAGCCAAAGACCAGTAGGAGCAACCCAGCCAGGCCATCACCACGCCCACGATGCTGGACGTCAGGACGGCCGTCATCGATGACTTGGCCTTCTGGTCGACGCGCAGATGCTTGAAGAGATAGGCCGACTGGGCCGTGCCGAAGCCCACGACGATCAGGCTCAGAAACGCATACCGGCAGAGCGGAATGAGCGCATCGTTGTGGTTGTAGGCCGCGATGAGGGGCGCACAGAAGAAGAGCACGACGTAGGCAGACACGCCGACGATGAGGTTGAACCAGAAGACGGCGTTGTAATCCTTGTGCTCCGGCGCCTTCATATTGGCCAGCGCGGTCGTGAATCCGCTGTCCTGCAGCGCTGCGGCGATGAGCGGGAAGACACTGATGACGGCCATCATGCCATACTCGTCAGGCGTGAGCAGCCGGCCGAGTATGATGCCGAAGATGAGCCCGACGAACTGCATGGTGAAGTTGTTCATGCCGCCCCAGAAGAGGCCCTTGGCCGTTTTCTCCTTCAGTGTTTCCATTTTTGTTTTTGCAAAAATACGGTTTCTCATCTGAAAAACAAAGAAAAAGTCGTAATTTTGTACCAAAATCAGCAATGAGAATCTATTTTTATCATACGCAAGACATCCAGCGCATCGTAGCCGAAAACCGCCGGGGGCTCTTCCCCGGGCATTTTCTCTACGGAGCAACACGCTTCGAAGACCATGGCATAGAGGTGGTCTGGCATCGCTTCTCGGCCACTCCATCCCGCTTGAGAAACATGCTTGCGACATCCTTCCGGGTGCTGCGGATGTATCGGAAAATAGACGCCGTCTATGCCACACACTACACGGGGATCGAACCCTTGATATTTCTACGGGCCGCAGGGCTGTTCCGCAAGCCCATCATCCTGTGGCATCACCAGCCGGTCATTACGCCCCGTTCATGGTTCAGGGAACACTTAGGGCGTATCTTCTACCGTGGCATCGACGGACTGATCTTCTTTTCACAGAAGCTCATTGACGAGTCGTTGAAAACAGGGAAGATCCGTCCCGAGCAGACGCATCTGGGCCATTGGGGAGCCGATCTTGACTTCTACGACCGCCTCATGGCCGCCCGTCAGGAACCGCGCGCAGGGTTCATCTCCACCGGAAAGGAAATGCGCGACATGCCCACATTAGTGGAAGCCTTCCGAAAGACCGCTGCCCCGATCGACATATATATCGGCCGGAGCAACGGGAACATCAATTACGAGCGCATCTTCCAGTCACTCGACACGGGAGAGCAGGTGCATGTGCATTTCACTCACGGCCTGAAACCCTACGAGCTGAGCCTGCTCGTCAACCGGGCCGCATGTGTCGCGATCTGCTGTCAGGAAACGAATTACACCGTCGGATTGACGACAGTGGTCGAAGCCATGGCGTTGGGCCTGCCCATCCTGTGCAGCCGCAACCCGCAGATACCGATCGACGTCGATCAGGAAGGCTGTGGCATTTCGATGCCTTACGGCGACACCGAGGCTTGGGAGAAAGCCATCCGCTACATTCTCGAACACCCCGCAGAAGCCAAGGAGATGGGGAGGAAGGGCCGGAGACTGGCCGAAAAGACGTTCAACGACAGCCGTTGCGCAGCCGAAGTGGCCGAATGGATCCGCCGCACCATCGACAGCGTGGCCCGAAAGAAATGACCCGCTCCTGACTGCGGATGCAGCGGCGCCGGCGGAAGTCGCCCGCGCCTGTCCCCTCAACTGCCGGATCTCCGCGCCCAAACACCGTTTTTGTCACTCAAATTCTTAAAAAAACGCTGCCTGCAAGATGCTTCAGAGAAATGTTAATGGGTGTATGCCATGTGACAAAAGAACCTTGTGGCGAAGGCTGACCATTACTTTTCAAGAACGAAAGAATGCTTCCGACTGCCCTGGAAGCATCCTCTTCACCCCCCAAAGCTATCATCTTCAGCATCCAAAGCTATCATCTTCAGCATCCAAAGCTATCATCTTCAGCATCCAAAGCTATCATCTACGGCCTCCAAAGCTATCATCTACGGCCTCCAAAGCTATCCTCCGGCCGCCCCAAATGACGGCTCTTGTCCGTCCGAAAGCGTCTTCCGACTTTGCCGAAGCCCACATTCATACGTAGCACATTGATTATCAGCACGTTGTGAAAATATCTCATTTTTGCGTGATCTGACCGCCATTCCGTCTCTGCTGGATTCCGTCGCAGTCTCAAGCAGGCTTTTGTCCGCCATTTTCATATAGATTACCCTGTCCGGGGAATGAATCAACGACAGGAAATGAACGGAATGCAGGGGCGGGCCTTGTGCCCGTCCGCGAGGGGCAATCCGACAACCCACAGCCAATGATCCACACATGCCCACCCCCCATTCCCATCGTAGGGGCGGATCGGCGTATCCGCCCGCAGGGGGCGAACCCAATGGACAAACTTTTCGAATGGCAAATTGCGGGCGGATACGCAGATCCGCCCCTACGGGTGGTGGACGCATAACTGACGGTCAACTTGCCCGTGCGTGGCGGGCTTCCCTCATCTCTCATCCCTCATCATCTCATCCCCCATCATCTCATCATCACCCCCTCATCCCTCATCCCCTCATCTCTCATCCCTCATCATCTCATCCCC
>JALFRV010000055.1 GCA_022778905.1 Prevotella sp.
AAGAAGAAGATAGCCGCCATCACCCGTTACTCCACCGTAGCCATCGGTCTCCTCCAGGGCTTCGCGTTCTACATGCTCATCAAGAACAACGGCCTTCTGGTAGCTGAGGCACAGGGCAACTTCTGGGCCGCGGTCGTCATAGTTCTGACCTTCACCTCCGGCTCCGCCCTCATCATGTGGCTCGGCGAGCAGATCACCGAGCATGGTATCGGCAACGGTATCTCCATGATCCTGTTTGCAAGTATCATCTCCCGTCTGCCCAACTCCGTCATCAGCTCCGTCCGCAACATCGCAAACGGCTCCCTCCAGTGGTGGGCAGCGCTGCTCGTGTTCATCGGAGCGATAGCGATCATCGTGCTGATAGTTTTCGTCAACGACGCAGAGCGCCGGATCCCGGTCCAGTACGCGAAGAGAGTCGTCGGACGCAAGATGTACGGCGGTCAGAGCACCAACCTTCCCATGAAGGTCAATATGTCCGGCGTCATGCCCATCATATTTGCTCAGTCCATCGCCTCCCTGCCCGCGACCATCGCCGCCTTCACCGGCAAGACCGACGGCTGGTTCATGAGGAACTTCGGCACCGAGTCCATCCCCTACGCGATAGTCTACTTCCTGCTGATACTCTTCTTTGCCTACTTCTACTCCACCATCCAGTTCAACCCCATTGAAGTGGCAAATAACCTGAAGAAGAACGGCGGATATATCCCCGGCTTCCGTCCCGGCAAGCCCACCAGCGAGTTCATCCAGAGAGTTCTCAACAAGATCACCCTCTTCGGCGCGATCTATCTGGGTATCATCGCTACCGTTCCTATCATAGTTTCTCACTTCACCAAGGCTGCTTCACTCACGGGTCTCTCACTGGGCGGCACCTCCATCATCATCGTGGTCGGCGTTGCGCTCGAGACCGTCCGCGCTCTCGAGGCACAGATGCTCATGCGCAACTACAAGGGCTTCCTTGATTGATGAGGGTCGTGTTATGAGGCTTATTCTTCTTGGCGCCCCAGGCGCAGGAAAAGGTACTCAGGCAGAGATCCTGAGCAGGCAGCTCGGGATACCGACTATTTCCACAGGCAACATCCTGCGGGCGGCCATCAGAGATGGCACGCCCGTGGGACTCAAGGCAAAGGACTACATGGACAAGGGCCAGCTCGTCCCCGACGACGTCATCATCGACATCATCGTCGACCGCCTCGCGAAGCCCGACTGCGCCAAGGGCTATATCCTTGACGGCGTGCCGCGTACCATCCCCCAGGCCGAGGTCATGGAGGAAAAGGGTATCGCGGTCGACTGGGCGGTCTCCATCGAGGTGGAGGACGACGTGATAGTCAAGCGCATGAGCGGCAGAAGGATCTGCCCCAACTGCGGCCGTACCTACCATGTGGACAATAACCCCCCCGAGAAGGAGGGCGTGTGCGGTGAGTGCGAGTCCGAGCTTATCATCCGCGCGGATGACGAGCCGGAGACCGTGGCCGCCCGCCTTGAGACCTACCACAGTGTTACCGAGCCGCTCAAGGCGTTCTACGCCGAGAGAGGCAAGCTGAAAACTGTGGAAAATCAGGCCAGCATCGATGCGACCACCGCAGAGATAAGGAAGGCTTTGGAGATTTGATATGTCAGACGCAATAATTATCAAATCGCCCAGAGAGATCGAACTCATGCGGCAGGCCGGCCGTATCACCGCTCAGGCACGCAGCATTGCGCGCCAGGCGGTCGCCGACGGCATTACCACCAAGCAGATCGACAAGTTAGTGAATGAGTTCATACGGAAATCCGGAGCCAAGCCCACGTTTCTGGGCTACGACGGCTTCCCCGCCAGCACCTGCCTGTCCGTCAATGAAGAAGTCATTCACGGTATTCCCGGAAAGCGCGTCGTTCACAACGGCGACATCGTCTCGGTCGACGTCGGGGCCACCTACAGAGGCTTCGTCGGAGACTGCGCCGGCACCTACGCCTGCGGAGAGATAAGCGAGGAGGCAAAGCGCCTCATTGAGGTCACGAGACAGTGCTTTTTCGAGGGGATCAAGTTCGCGAAGGCAGGCTACCGCATCTCCGACATCGGGGGCGCGATACAGGACTACGCGGAGAGCCACGGCTACTCGGTCGTGCGCGAATATGTGGGACACGGCGTCGGCCGCGTCATGCACGAAGCTCCCGAGGTTCCCAACTACCGCCCGGACAAACGCCTTTCCCACAGGTATGACCCGCGTCTCGAAAAGGGCATGACCATCGCCATCGAGCCGATGATCTGCGCCGGAGACTACGCGGTCAAGGTCCTTTCCAACGACTGGACTGTCGTTACCGTGGACGGCTCCCTCGCGGCGCATTACGAAAACACCATTGCGATAACCGACGGTGAACCGGAAATACTCACAATGGCAGAGGATATTTGACGTTTTTGACCCAAACACCGACTTTGGAGGAATTTTACTTTGGCAAAAGACGATGTAATCGAACTCGAGGGCACGGTAGTTGAATCCCTGCCCAACACCATGTTCCAGGTGGATATTGGCAAAGGCCACATCATACTGGCGCATATTTCCGGAAAGCTCCGGATGAACTTTATCAGGATCCTTCCCGGCGACAAGGTCACGGTGCAGATGTCTCCCTATGACGTCACCCGCGGCAGGATCGTCTGGAGAAGCAAGTAGGAGGTAAATTCAATGAAAGTCAGACCTTCCGTGAAACCCATGTGCGAAAAGTGCAAGATAATCAAGCGCAAGGGCAGAGTCATGGTCATCTGCGAAAACCCCAAGCACAAGCAGCGCCAGGGCTGAGCAGAGCGCGCGGGAGAACGCTCCCGCGGAGAGGAAACGCTGAACGGCCCGCCGTACAAGGCGTGTTCAGGGCTTCCGTAAATTCATAGACAAGGATTAAATTCCTGTCCTTATAAAAAAACCGCCGCATTGCCCGGAGACTCCCTCCGGCGG
>JALFRV010000085.1 GCA_022778905.1 Prevotella sp.
CCTCCACGCGGTTCTGCATCAGCTCGAAGCCTGCAATGGCACTCAGTTGGAGCCATTGGCCGAACATATGACTGAAATCCAACTGATTGCGGAAATCATAGCTTGTCGTAAGGATATTGCTCTCATCGAGGAAACCTCCAAGCGGCATATTGGGTGTCACGTTTCCCGTTGCCATATTCCATGTACTTGTGGTGTTGACGGTTCTTCTGACCATCCATGTATTCTCGCCATAGAGGCTGCGGTCTTTGGCATCGGCCCGCTCGTATTGAAGCTTGGTGTTGAAGGTAAGGCCATCCGTCAGCTTGAAGGTCAGGCCGGCCTGCACACGGTTGGTCATGGTCTTGCGGGTCAGTTCCCTGTTCTGGATTTCACGTATGGGGTTGTAGGTCCAATCCGTATAGGGGAAATCCTCCTTCGGCACCATTGCGTCGATCATTGGCGTATACCACTGGCTGTAGCTCATATCTGCCAGTGAGCCATCGCTGTTGCGCAACATGTCGTATGGGCCAAGTTCTCTGATCATACTCACGTTGGCTCCGCTCATGTTGCTGTTTACGTAGCGGAGCATGGCTGCAACATCAACATCTAACCATTTGGTGGCGGCGATACTGGCACGATAGTCGGCCTGAAGACTGCTGTCATGTGTCCTTTTGAACCGTGAGGAGTCGTAGTTGTAGTTGGCTGACAGGTAATTGCGCATACGGTCACTACCGCCCTGCACACTCAGGTTATATTGCTGGGTTGTGGGACGTCTCAGGAATGCGTCTTCGATCTGCCGGCTGTTGTCAAGCGAGCGTAGCCGGCTCAGCCCCGTCTTCATCTCGTCCTCTGTGATATATCCATTGGCATATTGGTTATAGAGCATCTGCCCTTGGGTGAAATGTCTGAAGTAGCCGTTCTTGAAATTTCCCGGACTCACCTCTGGCGAAAGCGCTGAGTATCCGTACTTCCCGAATATGCTCTCTTCATAGTCCACCTGCTGCGCAGAAGATGCCAAGTTGCGCAGATAGGCAAGGTCTGTCTTTGCGCCGATCTTCAGGAATGAGGAGAAGGTGATCTGCAACGGCTGTGACTTCTTGGCTTTTTTCGTCGTGACAACGATGACGCCGTTCGAAGCCCTGGCGCCCCAGATAGAGGAGGCTGCCGCATCCTTGAGTACCGTAATATTCTCCACATCGTTGGGGTTGATGCTGCTGAGACCTTCGGTGGTGGCAAATCCGTCAATGACAACAAGCGGGCTGCTGGGCAGGAACGTACCCTGACCACGCACAGTCATGCTGACATTGCCGTTGGCGTCTTGGGTGGAATGGATGCCGGCCACCGTTCCCACGAGGCGTTGGGCGATGTTGACGGCCGGTTTGTCAAGAACATTGCCTTTCAGCATGTCGTAAGCGCCTGTTGAACGCTCGCGTGTAATGGTCTGATAACCAGTCACAAAAACCTCGTTCAGCTGGTGAACGTCGTCGGCCATGACCAGCTCTATCGGTTTGTCCTGCTTTCCGTTGACGGTGAACTGCAGCGGTTGCATGCCGAGATAGCTAACTTCTATTTTGGTCATACCATCGGCAGGGATCTCCAACGCGAAGTTGCCATCCACATCGGTGATGGTCATTGACTTGTTGTCAGCTGTGGACACGCGCGCGCCAATCAGCGCATTTCCTGATTTGTCAGTAATGCGACCGCGCACTTTGATGGAATTGTCAGCCACATTCGCTGATGTTCCCGAGGTTACAGACTCTGGCACTCCAACCGTTGTCGGTGCCGTTTCAGATAGTGAAAAAGGCAGTCCGCTGGCGACCGCACAACTTGACCAAAGGCCGGCAAGCACTGTCGCAGCTTTTCTTGAGAGCAATGATTTTGTCATTGAGTTGGTTTTAGCGTATTTTACATGAATTGATAATGAATTGCAAATATATAAAAAATGTATCTTTTCTGCAAAATTTTTAAATGTTGTTTTTCGTGTTTTTATATGTAAAGTGCATTCTTTTTTGCATGTTTACGAGGTTTTCTTGTACTTTCTGTGCCTCATTTCGCAACGTTGAATCTGTTCTGTCGGGCCATTCCGCTTTTTCTTTGTAACTTTGTGAGCTATTATATATATAATGTATAGGCGGGCCGTCCGCATCCCGGCATTCTGATGCGATGGGGCGATGATGAGAGTCGGACGCGGCTTGCTATGTGGAAAATGGTTCCTGCAAACAGATAGACAATATGATGAAAGATGAAATCAGGCCACAGGACGGGAAGCTGGAGCCTTCCCGGCCGCTTTATGTTTTCAACCCGGAACACGATATTGCCCTTGCTGCCAACCGTGAACGGTTCACGCCTCCGCGTGCAGGGCTGCAGCTGCGTCATGATCTTGGGTTCCTACCGGCTTTGTGGGCGCAGGCGGATGCCGTTGTGATGGTGGAAGATGAAGTGGCGGCCAAGCGGTCTTGGGACCGTTTCAGGGATTGCCGGGGCATCTCTTCTTCCGTGCGGTTTGTAACGCCTGCCACGCTCCGAACGCTCATCCGTGCCGACCGTCTGGTCGAGATCCGGCCATGGGGATGGGACAGCGCCTTGCGCAGACAGCTGCTCGATGCCGGCGTCCTTTCCCATTTGGTGCCGACGGATCATGATCTTGCCGAAATCCGGGAGGTCAGCAACCGGCGCTGGGCTGCTGAAAACCTTTTGCCGGAGATGGTGTCCATGGATCCTGTCATGATCGGTGAGGCCCACTATTGTACGAGCCTGCAGGCGGTGCGCGAGGTCCTTGGAGATCACGGGAAGCGTCTGTGTAAATCGCCTTGGAGTTCTACAGGTAGGGGATTGCGCTTGCTCGATGATGCCGGATGGCCCCCCCAGACAGAGGGATGGATAGCCCGTGTCATCGGCCAGCAGGGTGGCGTCATGCTCGAACCCTATTATGACAAGCTGCAGGATTTTGCCATGGAGTTCCGTGCGACGGCCGCCGGCGTTGTATATGAAGGCCTGTCCGTGTTCTCCACCGCTCATGGGGCCTATGAAGGCAGCCTCTTGGCCAGCGAGAAAGAAAAGGCTTCCCTGTTGTCCGATAGTCTTCCGTCGTCGCTGCTCGACCGGATCCGCCGTCGGATGGCTGACCTGCTGAATGGCCGTTTGCCTAAGTCGTATCGTGGCCCCTTGGGCATTGACATGATGATCGTGGCCGACCGAAAAGACCGGAGGAGTGTTCGGGTTCATCCGTGTGTAGAGTTGAATCTGCGGATGACAATGGGCCATGCGGCGCTCGCGATGCATCGGTTGATGCCGGAGTTCCGTGGCCATATGCGCATCGCCTACGACGGGAGCTACTGCATAGAGTTGGAAAGCAGGTAGAAGGCTTCCGACGTTCCACTTGAAATCATCGTTTCTCCTTGCCATGTCAGGTGCAAAGACGGACTGCCGGTGCGCTTCTGCTTTCGGAGAAAAATCTTTTCGTGCCGGGAAAGCTGTCGTTTCCGTTTTCTTCCTCACTTGAATACAAGTCAAAAAAGAAGGGGATGTGTCAAAATAGGCACATCCCCTTTTTTGTCTTTCTCTATGATGCATTCTCTTTACTCACTTTACGCGGCGACTTCAGCCGGTCTTCCTCT